>NZ_PTRV01000002.1:0-336363 GCF_002965285.1 Escherichia sp. MOD1-EC5990
AGCTGATAGAAACAGAAGCCACTGGAGCACCTCAAAAACACCATCATACACTAAATCAGTAAGTTGGCAGCATCACCTATACTCTGTATCAAATGCTATAACATTGTTATTACTGTCCAGGATCTGCAGGCCAACACCTTCCGCCATCCCCGATCCAGACTCAATATTGAGAATATTATTACTCGTTATCCCCGTGGATCCTGCGGAGGTGAAACGGTAATCAACCTTTACATCCTGGGAACAATTTTCAATATGAATTGAAAACCTATCATCAGAAACTACAGGTGACACATTGTTAACATCAAAATCATCTGTTCCGATATCATCGAGTGGAACGGTAATATTCTTGTTAATAAGATCACATGTCCCTGGTATAATATTTACCGGCACAGAAATAAAACGAAGCTGTCCTATAACAAGATTGTCATACTTCCAGTCAGCAACTAATTTACTGGTGTCAATGACTCCATTACCGACAGGCCCTGTCACAACAAACTGAATAGCTGCATGTATTTTTATCGGATAAACATATCCTCTATTCACTATTGACGAGCCTTTATGCCATGGTGTTATTAAATAACCTGAGGTGAGTTGCGCATTAACGTTATTCGCCCATGCAGCACGAAAACCAATCCCTGGAACATTCGTCTGAAACACATCATGAAGGGGGTTATCGGTACGCAAATCGCTATTTGTCAAGACGGTAAACCCTTGCCAAATGTCACCATTCGCCGAGCAGGAAACTGAAATTGAATTACTAGTAGCTTCGAGTGTGGTAATAATCGTTCCCGGCTCTGCATCGTTATTAACATCTAACGCTGGAACTGAGAATTCTATTTTTGCCGGATTTCCCCCATTTCCCGAAATGCTGCAACCGGCGAAAGCCTCAGGAATGGCAACTAAGGCAAGAAATATTATAGTCAGTAATATTTTTACATAAGAGAAAAATCCTGGCTTCATTATTCATTCATGTCCTGTTTGTTATCGGCACTCTATTGTGGCCTTATAGATACCTTTGGTATATGTTTCTGGCACAGCTATAATCCCTGTACATTGCTGATTGTTCTCTTTTCCCCACTGTACCGTAAATGACATGGCATTTTGCACACCAGTAATATAAACCTCACCATCCTCACCGACAATTGATGTACTATCCCCTAATGTCAGCAATGATCCAAAGGGTACGTATTCTTTATCGTGGAGCAATGTCAATAATGCTCTCATACCATTACGTGCTTTAAAATTGACACCAACGACGGCACCTTTCGAAGGAATAACATCTTGTGTTGCATCAACGATATCAAGATTATCGTGCCCCTGAGTATTTACCGTAATGGTGTTATGTCGATAATTTGTCATATTAGGAATAATCGCGTTCCCCCAATAATCAGTATAAACTCCCTGCGCATTTTGTACTTTTACATTAGCACCATCATCAATATGCACAATCGCGAATGAATCCTGTACTGATTGCCCTAATGTTACTCCATGAGTATGCGCAACCACCGCACCTTGTGCGCTATAATTCCATTGTCGACTATTTTTATCATAGTTATATCCCAGACCAAACTCGCCTACTGAACTACGATAACGTCCATTTATACTGGCACCATAACCCACGTTATTATCGGCATAAGTTTGTTGTAAATTATAGCTAAGGTTATTATCTTGCAGAGCAGTTCCAGCAATACCCATTTGATGAGAGGTATTACCTTTGTCTGAACGATTTGCATTATACGTCGCCCATGCCCCCGGCAACCAGCGAGACAGAGGAATATTGATTGACAATGAAAATTGCTGCTCACCAGCCATTCCAGGCATATCTGTCAGTGCGTAATTAACAGACCAGCTAATATCACTCCAGCTAGTACTATAACCCATTCCTATGCTGCGTTCGGATCCTTGCATTCCCCAATAATCTTGTTGATAACCATTAAGATAGATCGATCCCCAACGACCTATATTTTGCGAAAGATTAATTTGCAAACGGTTACGTCTATTATTGGTCTGGCGATAACTATAAATACTCTTATCATCAGTAATATCACGTTGATCAAGTGCCTCCTGAAAAGTATAAAATTGCGATGTTGAATAACGATAGCTTGCCAGGTTTAATGTCGTATCAGTATCTGGAAAATCTTTCGAATACATTGCACGCCATGACAGTCCAGTTGCATCATTGTGTCCATCCAGTTTCGTATTTGCTGCAGTGATATCAACAGAAACCGATCCCAGGCGGCCTAAGTCAGCACCAATTCCGGTCACACCAGAACGGTACATGGAGGCTCCAAGTATGCCACCATAAATCGTTATGCCATAAGGCAAACCATATATCGCTGTTGCAACCCCAAAAACAGGTTGCTCTGATTTATTATCACTGTCACGATATTTTCCAGCAGCAACACTATATTTTAATGCGTTTTCTCGCTGTAGGATTGGAACCGCTGAACTAGCCTGAATAAAGCTGTGTTCTTGTCCATTTGTTTCCTTGATGGTAACGTCCAGATCGGCCCCTGCCGTTACCTGGTTTAAGTCTTTAATTTCAAATGGCCCTGCTGATACCCATGTTTGGTAAATGACATAGCCATTCTGTTTAATCACAACTTGTGCGTCGCTATTTGCAATACCACGTACTACAGGCGCAAAGCCTTGTTCACTCTCAGGCAACATACTGGTATCAGTTTCAAGTTTTATACCTGTCATTTGCACACTATCAAAAAGTTCACCATTCGTGAAAGTTTGCCCGACTTCCATCTGGCTACGTAATATTTTGATATCACGTTGCAAACTGGTGCTAATCGAATCCCAATTGGAGCCACTATAAACAGTATTATTACGTAACCGCCATACACCTAAATTCACACCTGAGTTTAAATTCAACCAATTTGAGTTCAGGTTATCACCATCACTATTTTGTTGAGAACCACTGGCATAATAACTTAACCAGGCAGCACTATCGCCATCATTCCAGTATTTTGGTGAAATACTCCCTATGGCTCTTGAATTCTGATAAATTTGAGGAATTTGCAGCCGCAGTGTTTGACTATCTAGCTGGAAGTCATAACGTGCGCCATCAATAATCTGTGAAATATCGCCAACCTCAGCGTCATCATCCATTACTTGTAACGCAGGAATGGCACCCACGTTAAGTCCTAGCTCACCGAGATCTGCCTTTGTAAAACGAGGGATAAGTTTTTTTTTGTCTGAAGAAAGAATGAACGTAATGTTTCTCTTATCAAGATATTCTTGCCCCCACATTACAGAGGTAAGATAGACACCTGGCGTTAGATTGTTATTATTAATAAACTCTTCCAGCACTTTTGTATTTTCAAGCGGACTATCCAACTCCAGGATACGTAAGTTAAATTCATCTCGTGCATAGCTCAATGAATACACTGTAGATAGCGCAAGCGCTACTCCAGTTAAAACAAATGTACAATGCAGTGGTAGCGGCATAAATTCCTTTTCGCCCTGGTATGAAAATACAATTAAGCGGTTTATAGTTTTTGTTGACGTTTCCCTGAACTTGAACCATAGTCAGTTATCACCGACCACTCAACAACACTACCTGCTCCAGCAGGAAGACTAAACCGATTCTCAGAAAATGGACCAACCATCATTGACAATGCTCCAGGTTCAGATTTCTCCTCGACAGCAGTAATGCTCTCACCTGATACTGTTAGCTCATTAAATGAAATATAAAAAGGCGTTGGATTTTTTACTATGAGCCTCCCTGATTCTTTATGAAATGTAAGTTTTTCCCATGCAGTTAAAGCGTCGCTATTACTCAAAGAATCTGGTCGCCAAAATAACTTAAGCCGTACTTTCATTGCAAATTGCAAGGTGTTTTTATCTTTTAGCTCCTCCGGCATAGCAGAAATAGATTTTATATTTGCTAAAAACAAACTTTCTCTATCTTGAGGAAGGCTTTCTTTATTTCCTGTAAATACAACATGGAGTAGTGTTTGACGGTTTTCCTCAAGTTTATAAACGGGAGGCGTGATGAGAAAAGGGGCTTTAGAACCATCAATATTACTCACCCAACTTTGCACGAGATAACGAGCATGTACGTCTTTGTTCTTTAATGTAATTTGAACTTCATTTTGATTTGAAGGATAGACAATGCGTGTACCACCAAGTACAACACTTGCCTGTGCTTGTATTGCAGTGAGAAGAAATGTAAATCCTAAAAAGAATCGATAAGATACTGACATAAATAACCCTCCATGGTCAGATAGTCCTTCAATACACTATAAATATTACCGATAGAAGACTTCAAACGTCGCAGATGAAGCATATTTCCCCGCAGTTGGCGGGTTATTACCAATCTGGATGACATTAGCAGTATAATTAAATATCGTGGGATTTACATCGCCAGCATTATCAACATCAGTGGATTCATCAGGGACAGAACCATCAAATTTTACACTACTTGTTCCGCCATTTTTATTTGTTACCGTAATACCCACATTTGTTGCACTACCCGCAGCAGTTTCGCTATTTTCAAGGCGAAGAGAACCAGTATCCGTTGTGGTTCCAGAAAATGTCAGGTTTAGTTTTGTAACCAATGGGTCACACTTTAGCAACTCAATCTTAAAATCTTTTGAAGTCCCAATCGTACCATCCCCGGTATAGTCCGCAGGGTAAGTATCTGCAAAAGTCACCGTGCCTGTCGTACTACTAGAATCATTGACATTGATTTCGCAGGTATCAGCAACAATTTTACCATTGAAGTTAACAATCCCAGTATCTACAGCAAATACACTCGTACTTACTGCTGCCAGGAAAGTTCCTGACGCAAATAGAGAAAGCAATTTTTTATTCATAAAAATCCCTTAATTATGAGTCAATAAAGCATGATTCCATTCCAGAGAGGCTGGGCAGGACTTGATAAATATTGATAATATAAATAGATGCAAATAATAAATTATTTTTAGATTAGAGCAAAAAAGACATTACATGTCTATACGACATATAATAAAAAGGTTACAACCATCTGAAATTTAAAGATTTGTTCTTATTCTCAAAAATATAAAATCATAAATTAAAAATATAAATTCACCCCATTAAATTCATTAAATAAATACTTATTATATTTATCTATATAACGTCATAGTAATCTATTACGCTCTCCGCATCAGCGGAGAGCTATTACGATATTAATTACTACCAAACATATCCTTGATCCAACCTGCTACGCCGTCACTGTCTTTCTGCTCTTGCTGATCAGGTTGCTGTTGCGGCTGTTGCTGCGGCTGAGAAGACTGATCAAACGGATTGCCTGACGGTTGCTGCTGCATCTCACTCTGCTGGCACAGCGATTGCGGATCGCTGGTCCAGACCGGTAAGACACGCATGCCACCGCTGCAGACAAAGTTGCCGTCGTAGTCCACGCCCATATCAGCAATGTCTTCTGGCGGAACAAGATTCAGCGGTGTTGGCGTCTGGTTAGCCAGATAACGCTGATAAATCGACATTGCCCCGCTGGCTCCATACAGTTTGGTCGGCTGGTTGTTATCACGGCCTACCCAAGTGATGGTCACCGTGCTGCCGTCAATGCCCGCAAACCAGGTATCTACGTTGTTGTTGGTAGTACCCGTTTTCCCTGCCAGATGCAGATTTGGATATTTCGCCCCAAGCTGACGTCCCGTACCGCGTTGTACCACCTGCTGCATGGTCCATAGTGTCAGATACGCCGCCTGCGCTGGAACCGCGCGTTCCGCCTGCGGGAAGCTCTGATACAGCACCTTGCCATCTTCCGCAATTACCGAACGCAGCGCAGAAAGTGGTGCACGGTTACCGCCGCTGGCGATGGTCTGGAAAGCCTGCGCCACTTCGATTGGCGTTAAGTTCAACGCCCCCAGCAGCATTGCCGGAACCGGATGCAGCTGATCTTTCGGTACGCCCAGTTTAATCCAGGTATCCGTAACCGCAGGCAGCCCCAGCGCCATCCCCAGATTCACCGTCGGCACGTTCATCGAACGGGTCAACGCATCCACCAGCATCACTCTGCCACTTTCGCTATAACGACGGTCATCGTTCTGCGGTGACCAGACCTGGCCATTCGGCTGACGCAGCGCGATTGGCGCATCGGCAATCCACGTGTTCAGGCGATAGATTTTCGGCTGGCTTAAGGCCGTCAGATAAGTCGCTGGTTTTGCAAGAGAACCAATCGAACGACGCGCCTGCATCGCACGGTTGTAACCCGCAAACTGCGGCTCAGAACCACCGACCATCGCACGAACTTCACCACTAAAGCGGTCGACGACCACAATCGCGGTTTCAAGATCGCTCAACTTACGCTGTTTCTTCAGTGCCGGAATGCCTTCCACGGCGGCTTTTTCTGCCGCGTCCTGGGCCACCGAGTCAAAGGTAGTGAAGATCTTCACGCCGGAGAGATCTTTTACCTTATCGCCCAGTTTTGCCTGCAACTCCTGACGCACCAGCTGCATAAAGGCTGGCTGTGGAGAGATCACCCCACCGCGCGGCTGCACGCCCAGCGGACGCGCGCTGAGCATTTCATACAGTTCGCCGTCGATAATCTGTTGCTGTTGCAGCAGACGCAGTACCAGATTACGTCGCTCCAGCGCCAGTTTCGGGTTACGCCACGGGTTGTAGATGGACGCCCCTTTCACCATACCCACCAACAGCGCCTGCTGGTCGAGGCTCAATTCTTCTACCGGGCGACCAAAGTAATACAAGCTCGCCAGCGGGAAGCCGCGGATTTCGTTGTCGCCGCTCTGACCGAGATACACCTCGTTCATATACAGCTCAAGAATACGGTCTTTGCTGTAACGCGCGTCCATGATCAGCGCCATGTAGGCTTCGTTCGCTTTACGCCAGTAAGAACGCTCGCTGGAGAGGAACAGGTTTTTCACCAGCTGTTGCGTCAGCGTACTCGCCCCCTGCACCGTGCGTCCGGCGGTCAGGTTTGCCAGCACCGCTCGTCCGATGGAGTAGAGACTGATCCCATCATGCTCGTAGAAATGACGGTCTTCAGTCGCCAACAACGTATCCACCAGCAAGTCAGGGAACCCACTGCGCGGCACAAACAGACGCTGCTCGCCGTTTGGTGAGGAGATCATGGTGATCAGGCGCGGATCAAGACGGAAGAAACCGAACTGACGGTTGTTCTCCATATTGACGATGGTCGCCAGATGATCGCCATCAAAAGTCAGACGCGCACGTACCTGCCCTTCTTTACTGTCCGGGAAATCAAACGGACGGCGGATCATTTCAATGCTGTTGGCCTGCACGGTAAATTCGCCAGGGCGCGTCATTTTCGACACCTGACGATACTGGGTCGCCTCCAGCAGCTTCACCATCTCGTTTTTGCTGATGGTCATGTCTGGCTCAAGGTTGACCATTCGGCCATAAACAGCCGCAGGCAGTTGCCAGACCTTGCCATCAATACGGCTGCGAATTTTTTGATCGAGATAAACACCGTAAATGGCGATCAGCACGGCAAAAACGATAGCCAGTTTTAGCAGCAGCCATAGCCAGCCGCGTTTGCCACGAGGCTTACGCCCTTTGCCTTTGCCCTTACCTTTGCGCGGCATCGGTTCTTCATCCTCATAGTCATCATAATCGTCGTAATCATCGTCATCTTCGTAACGACGACGGCTTACCTTTTGTTTGACCGGACGCGTCGGTTTCCCTTTGCGTCCAATTGGCTCGCGGTCATTCCCGGCCATGCTTTTTCTCCGCAATATTCAGGCGCAAAAGCCCGATTTTCTGTTCTTCTGTAACAAGACAGAAGAAGATATCTCTCAAATTTACTTTGGTCTTCATGAATACTTTTTCGTCCGTCGCGTCGGTGCGGTATTTGCCGGATCATCCGGCCAGACGTGTTTGGGATAACGCCCTTTCATCTCTTTTTGCACATCGCGATACGCTCCTTTCCAGAAGGCGCTCAAATCTCGTGTGATTTGCAGCGGCCTTTGGGCAGGAGAAAGCAACTCCAGCACCAGCGGCACACGCCCCTGGGCGATCGTCGGATTGGTGGCCTCGCCAAACATCTCCTGCATTCTCACCGCCAGCGCGGGCGGGTTATCTTCATGGTAACGAATGGCGATCCGGCTTCCCGTCGGCACAGTGTAATGCGCAGGCAATTCACTATCCAGACGTTGCTGCATCCCCCAATCAAGTAATCCGCGTAGCGCCTGATAAATATCGAGTGATTTCAGGCCGCGTAGCGAATGTACGCCTGCCATATGCGGCAGTAGCCACGTTTCCAGCGTCGCCAACAAACTTTCATCATCAACCGCTGGCCAGTCATATTCTGGCAACCACCTGGCGGCGCATAACAAACGCAAGCGTAGCTGTTCCGCTTCCGCCGTCCAGTTGAGCACGCTTAAACCTTTATCACGAATGCCGTTAAGCATCGCCTGATGCAACTCGTCTTCCGAGGGTTTCGCCAGCGGCTGCACTTTCACCGTCAGTTGACCAATTTGCAACCGACGCCAGGCTTTCAGCGTACCTTGCGCATCATCCCACTCCACGGTGTCCGATTGCTGCACCAGCTGCGGACAGCATTGCACTAATTCATCGATATCGACCGGTAGCGCCAGTAAAATCCGCGCATCCGGCGAGGCGCTACCCTGCAATAATAACGGTGCGATCAACCATTCGTGGCGGCTGAGCGCATCATCGGCATCGAGCATTGCCCCCATGCCGTTTGCCAGTTGATAGCGCCCCTCTTGCCCACGGCGGCGAGCGATGCGATCGGCAAACGCTCCGGCAAGTAACGGTGCGATAAGCGAACTGTCTGCCTCACTGCCGCGTACGTTTAAGCGCTTTAACAGTTGCTGGCTACGTTGCTGCCAGGCAGGTTGATTGCGCGAAAACGCCACGCCCAGATCGATATTGCCCATCCGTGGTGGCTCTTCGAGAATAGCGGCAATTTTTGCAGCGGTAGCAGCTTCGTCGTCGCTCTTTGCGCTCACCAGCATTGCCGCTAAACGCGGATCGTTACCCAGCGTCGCCATTTTCTGCCCTTTCGTGCTTAGCCGTTCACCGTCCATCGCCCCCAGCATCCGCAACAGGCGTTTCGCGGCCTGTAAATTCACGGCTGGCGGTTGATCCAGCCAGCTCATCTGCGTCGGATCGCTGCATCCCCATTGCAGTAATTCCATCAGCAAACCGGAGAGATCGCTTTGTAATATTTCTGGTTCACTTTGCGCGGAGGCGCGTTCTGCTTGTTCTTTGGCGATTAAATGTAAACAGATCCCCGGCTCCAGACGTCCGGCACGCCCGGCGCGTTGCGTCATTGATGCCTGGCTAATGCGTTGGGTAATCAGCCGCGTTAGCCCCGTACGCGGATCAAAGCGCGCCACACGTTCCTGAGCACAATCCACCACCAGACGAATACCTTCGATGGTTAAACTGGTTCCAGCAATATTGGTCGCCAGCACCACTTTGCGCATCCCTTGTGGTGCCGGAAGGATCGCTTTTCGCTGATCGTTCAGCGACAACGCGCCATACAGCGGGCAGAGCAACACATCACTACCGATGCGCGAAGCCAGTTGTTCCTGAACGCGCTGAATTTCTCCGACACCAGGTAAAAATAACAGTAATGAGCCGCTTTCCTGATGCAGCAATTCGGCGGTGGCAACCGCCACGGCTTCATCAAAACGCTGATGAGCGAGCAGCGGTAAATATCGGCGTTCAACCGGAAATGAGCGCCCTTCTGAGATGACGACGGGCGCTTCTGGCAGCATCTGCTGCAAGCGGTCATTGTCCAGCGTAGCCGACATAATCAGTAGTTTAAGGTCATCACGCAGACCTTGTTGCACATCGAGTAACAGCGCCAACGCCAGATCCGCCTGCAAGCTGCGCTCATGAAACTCATCGAGGATCACCAATCCAACGCCGCTCAGTTCAGGGTCACGCTGGATCATGCGCGTCAACACGCCTTCGGTAACTACTTCCAGGCGAGTATTTGCCCCGACACAGTTTTGCGCGCGCATCCGGTAGCCTACCGTATCACCTGTTTTTTCGTTAAGCAGTTCCGCCAGTCGTTGCGCAACGTTACGCGCCGCCAGGCGACGCGGCTCCAGCAGGATAATTTTTCCGTTAATGCCGGGATGCGCCAGCAGTTGCAGCGGCAGCCAGGTTGATTTCCCGGCCCCGGTCGGCGCACTTAATAACACCTGCGGTGCACCATCGAGGGCAGCAAGTAACTCAGGTAAGACGGCGGCAACGGGCAACGACGACACAAAACGCTCCAGAGGGTTAACATTCTTCGCGCCACATTGTAGCATCGCGGTAATGCATAACCGAGTACCTCACATGTCTGAACCGCAACGGCTGTTCTTTGCTATCGACTTACCTGCAGAAATCCGCGAACAGATTATCCACTGGCGCGCCGCACAGTTCCCACCAGACGCGGGACGTCCGGTCGCCGCCGATAATTTACATCTGACACTGGCATTTTTAGGCGAAGTCAGCGCAGAGAAAGAGAAGGCGCTTTCTCTTTTAGCCGGACGGATTCGTCAGCCCGGTTTCACACTCACGCTTGATGACGCCGGTCAGTGGCTGCGTTCGCGTGTGGTATGGTTAGGGATGCGTCAGCCGCCACGCGGCTTAATCCAGTTGGCGAATATGCTTCGTTCACAAGCTGCACGCAGCGGTTGTTTTCAAAGCAATCGACCGTTTCATCCACATATCACCTTATTGCGCGACGCCAGCGAGGCGGTGACAATCCCGCCGCCAGGCTTTAACTGGTCGTATACGGTGACGGAGTTCACCCTTTACGCCTCCTCGTTTGCCCGTGGGCGCACACGCTACACGCCGCTAAAACGCTGGGCGCTAACGCAATAACAAGGATTGTCGCAATGGAATTTTCTCCCCCTCTACAGCGCGCGACGCTAATTCAACGTTACAAACGCTTTTTAGCCGATGTGATCACACCCGATGGTTGCGAATTAACGCTACACTGCCCGAATACGGGTGCGATGACCGGATGTGCAACGCCTGGCGATACCGTCTGGTATTCAACTTCAGACAACACAAAACGGAAATACCCACACACCTGGGAGTTAACCCAAAGCCAAAGCGGCGCATTTATTTGCGTCAATACACTTTGGGCTAACAGGTTGACGAAAGAGGCTATCCTTAATGAATCCATTTCAGAACTGTCAGGATATAGCTCTCTGAAAAGCGAATTAAAATACGGCGCCGAACGCAGCCGTATTGACTTCATGTTGCAGGCGGATTCGCGTCCAGACTGCTATATTGAAGTGAAATCGGTTACGTTAGCGGAGAACGAACAGGGATATTTTCCCGATGCGGTCACTGAACGAGGTCAGAAACACCTTCGGGAGTTGATGAGCGTAGCGGCTGAAGGCCAGCGTGCGGTTATCTTTTTCGCCGTGCTGCATTCAGCCATTACACGGTTTTCACCCGCGCGCCACATCGATGAGAAATACGCGCAACTATTGTCAGAAGCTCAACAGAGGGGGGTAGAAATTCTGGCTTACAAAGCAGAACTTTCTGCTGAAGGCATGGCTCTTAAAAAATCACTGCCGGTTACATTGTAGTAGAGTAAGTAACTGGTTAATTTACATTCTGGTCGCGTGCGCAAATACGCTTTTCCTCACACAGTTGTCAAGTGTTACGTTTAGATAATTGCTATCCGGAAAAGCTTCTGCTATTTATAGCGGCCTCATTTTTCCCCCGAACATGGGGATCGATAGTGCGTGTTAAGGAGAAGCAACATGCAAGAAGGGCAAAACCGTAAAACATCGTCCCTGAGTATTCTCGCCATCGCTGGGGTGGAGCCATATCAGGAGAAGCCGGGCGAAGAGTATATGAACGAAGCCCAGCTGGCGCACTTCCGTCGTATTCTGGAAGCATGGCGTAATCAACTCAGGGATGAAGTCGATCGCACCGTTACACATATGCAGGATGAAGCAGCCAACTTCCCGGATCCGGTAGACCGTGCAGCCCAGGAAGAAGAGTTCAGCCTCGAACTGCGTAACCGCGATCGCGAGCGTAAGCTGATCAAAAAGATCGAGAAAACGCTGAAAAAAGTGGAAGACGAAGATTTCGGCTACTGCGAATCTTGCGGCGTTGAAATTGGTATTCGTCGTCTGGAAGCGCGCCCGACAGCCGATCTGTGCATCGACTGCAAAACGCTGGCTGAAATTCGCGAAAAACAGATGGCTGGCTAATTACAGCCGTTCCATCACGTTTACCACAGGCGGGAAATGCTCCCGCCTTATTTTTTGTTCAACGAGATGACAGACACACACTATATTGGTCGCTTCGCCCCCTCTCCTTCTGGCGAGCTTCATTTTGGCTCTCTGATTGCCGCGCTTGGAAGCTTTCTACAGGCTCGCGCCCGGCAAGGTCGCTGGCTTGTTCGCATTGAAGATATCGATCCGCCTCGTGAAGTTCCCGGTGCCGCAGAGACCATCCTGCGCCAGCTGGAACATTACGGTCTACACTGGGACGGCGATGTTCTCTGGCAATCGCAACGTCACGACGCCTATCGCGAAGCACTCGCATGGTTACATGAGCAAGGGTTAAGTTATTACTGCACCTGCACGCGCGCACGTATTCAAAGCATTGGCGGTATTTACGACGGTCATTGCCGGGAGTTGCATCATGGGCCAGAAAACGCTGCTGTACGTATTCGCCAGCAGCATCCGGTCACCCAGTTTACTGACCAGCTGCGCGGCATTATTCATGCCGACCAAAAACTGGCGCGGGAAGATTTTATTATTCATCGCCGTGATGGTTTGTTTGCCTATAACCTGGCGGTGGTGGTGGATGATCACTTCCAGGGCGTGAGCGAAATTGTCCGCGGGGCAGATTTGATCGAACCCACGGTGCGCCAAATCTCGCTGTACCAGCTTTTTGGCTGGCAGGTGCCAGATTACATTCATTTGCCACTGGCACTTAATCCACAAGGCGCTAAACTTTCCAAGCAGAATCATGCGCCTGCGTTGCCGAAAGGCGATCCACGCCCGGTACTAATCGCGGCACTTCAATTTCTGGGTCAACAGGCAGAAGCACACTGGCAGGATTTCAGCGTCGAGCAAATTCTCCAGTCAGCCGTCACAAACTGGACGCTGACTACCATTCCTGAGTCGGCAATTGTAAATTCAACATTCTCAAATGCCTCATGCTGAGCTATGATTAGCCGCTATTTTTTTGTCCTGAATGATGTTTGACACTACCGAGGTGTATTATTTTTACCCGAGTCGCTAATTTTTGCCGCAAGGTGCTAAGCCGCGAGGAGAGCGAAGCTGAACAGGCAGTCGCCCGTCCACAGGTGACGGTGATCCCGCGTGAGCAACATGCTATCTCTCGCAAAGATATCAGTGAAAATGCCCTGAAGGTAATGTACAGGCTCAATAAAGCGGGATACGAAGCCTGGCTGGTTGGCGGCGGCGTGCGCGACCTGTTACTTGGCAAAAAGCCGAAAGATTTTGACGTGACCACTAACGCCACGCCAGAGCAAGTGCGCAAACTGTTCCGTAACTGCCGCCTGGTAGGTCGCCGTTTCCGTCTTGCTCATGTCATGTTTGGCCCAGAGATTATCGAAGTCGCAACCTTCCGTGGACACCACGAAGGTAACGTCAGCGACCGTACGACCTCCCAACGCGGGCAAAACGGCATGTTGCTGCGCGACAACATTTTCGGTTCCATCGAAGAAGACGCCCAGCGCCGCGATTTCACCATCAATAGCCTGTATTACAGCGTGGCGGATTTTACGGTCCGCGATTACGTTGGTGGCATGAAGGATCTGAAAGACGGCGTTATCCGTCTGATTGGTAACCCGGAAACGCGCTACCGTGAAGATCCGGTACGTATGCTGCGCGCGGTTCGTTTTGCCGCCAAATTGGACATGCGCATCAGCCCGGAAACCGCAGAACCGATCCCACGCCTGGCAACCTTGCTAAACGATATTCCTCCGGCGCGTTTGTTTGAAGAATCTCTGAAACTGTTGCAAGCGGGCTACGGTTACGAAACTTATAAACTGCTGTGTGAATACCATCTGTTCCAGCCGCTGTTCCCGACCATTACCCGCTACTTTACGGAAAATGGTGACAGTCCAATGGAGCGGATCATTGAGCAGGTGCTGAAGAATACCGATACGCGTATCCATAACGATATGCGCGTGAACCCGGCGTTCCTGTTTGCCGCCATGTTCTGGTACCCACTGCTGGAGACAGCACAGAAGATCGCCCAGGAAAGTGGCCTGACCTATCACGACGCTTTCGCGCTGGCAATGAACGATGTGTTAGACGAAGCCTGCCGTTCACTGGCGATCCCGAAACGTCTGACGACGTTAACCCGCGATATCTGGCAGTTGCAGTTGCGCATGTCCCGCCGTCAGGGTAAACGCGCATGGAAATTACTCGAACATCCGAAGTTCCGCGCCGCTTATGACCTGCTGGCACTGCGTGCTGAAGTAGAACGCAACGCCGAGCTACAACGTCTGGCGAAATGGTGGGGTGAGTTCCAGGTTTCTGCGCCGCCAGACCAAAAAGGGATGCTTAACGAACTGGATGAAGAACCGTCACCGCGTCGTCGTACTCGTCGCCCGCGCAGACGTGCGCCGCGCCGTGAGGGCACCGCATGACAGTGGCGTATATTGCCATCGGCAGCAATCTGGCCTCTCCGCTGGAGCAGGTCAATGCTGCCCTGAAGGCAATAGATGACATTCCTGAAAGCCGCATTCTTGCCGTTTCTTCGTTTTACCGCACCCCACCGCTGGGGCCGCAAGATCAACCCGATTACTTAAACGCAGCCGTGGCGCTGGAAACCTCTCTTACAGCAGAAGAGCTCCTCAACCACACACAGCGTATTGAGCTGCAGCAAGGTCGCGTCCGCAAAGCTGAACGCTGGGGACCGCGCACGCTCGATCTTGATATCATGTTGTTTGGTAATGAAACCATTAATACCGAACGACTCACCGTCCCGCATTACGATATGAAGAATCGCGGCTTTATGCTGTGGCCGCTGTTTGAAATCGCGCCGAAGCTGGTCTTTCCTGATGGGACAGGATTAGACAACTTATTACGAATAAATAAGTTCGCTGAATTAAATAAATGGTAAGGCAATAGTTTTGCAAATATAAATAAATTCCGAAAATAGCTTTCACGCAATTACAATAATCCCTCCTCTAAGTTATAACCGTAATAATATAATATTCACCCCACTCAACAGCCCCACCCATATACACCATTATCATCACATTAGATATTTAGTTTTACTTAAAAATGAATTAAGTGGATATTTAATTTTAAATATGCACAATATCCCCCCTAATGATGAACAGATGTTACATTCGGTAAATCCAAGCATCCATCATTAACAAACCATTCACCTTTTCTTTATCGAGACTTCCTGCTTGAGGAGGTCTGATTAAAGTTAAACTCATGGAATATGATTCAAGGATTTTTATGTCTAAAAAATTAGGTTTTGCGCTCTCTGGTCTTATGCTGGCAATGGTTGCAGGTTCCGCTTCTGCTGATATGGACGGTGGTCAGTTAAATATCAGTGGTCTGGTTGTTGATAATACCTGTGAAACCCGCGTAGACGGCGGTAACAAAGATGGCCTGATCCTGCTGCAAACTGCAACCGTTGGAGAAATCTCTGAGGGTGTGCTGGACACTACCGTTGGTGCTAAAGCTAAACCATTCAGCATTACTGTTGACTGTAGTAAAGCTAATCCGGCACCAGGCAGCACAGCAAAAATGACTTTCGGTTCAGTCTTCTTTGGTAACAGTAAAGGAACGCTGAATAATGATATGTCAATTAATACGCCATCGGACGGTGTTAATATTGCTCTGCACAATATCGAAGGTTCTGCTATCAAACAGGTTAAAATCAACAACCCTGGCGATATCTATTCCAAAGCACTGGATGCAACTTCTAAATCCGCAACTTATGACTTTAAAGCATCTTATGTTCGTGCAGATGCGAGCCAACCAGGCACTGCTGGTTATGTGAAAACTAACACTGCATATACCGTTACTTATCAGTAAGCATTTCCATCCATATTCATGAATTGAATACATACAGGGAATAATATTGATATTTCATACTACTCCCTGTTTTTTAACTCTGCCAGGAATGGTTTATGTTTTTCAACACTAAACATACAGCAGCATTATGCTTCGCAACCTGTGTAGCTTTTAGCTCATCAGCTATAGCAGATATCGTAATTTCCGGTACACGCGTAATCTATAAAAGCGACCAAAAAAGTGTCAGCGTTCGTCTGGAAAATAAAGGCAATAACCCATTACTTGTTCAAAGTTGGCTGGATACCGGCGATGACAATGCTGAGCCTGGCAGTATTACCGTCCCCTTTACTGCGACTCCGCCCGTATCACGCATTGATGCAAAACGCGGCCAAACTATCAAACTGATGTACACCGCCAGTAGCGTCCTGCCAAAAGATAGAGAAAGTGTGTTCTGGTTTAACGTACTGGAAGTTCCTCCAAAACCAGATGCCGCAACAGCTACAAATCAAAGCCTGCTGCAGTTGGCATTTCGTACCCGTATCAAATTGTTTTATCGCCCTGAAGGGTTAAAGGGCAATCCGTCTGACGCGCCGTTAGCACTTAAATGGTCATGGGCAACTGCGGGAGGCCAAACAGCTTTGCAAGTAACAAACCCTACGCCTTATTACGTCTCATTTAGCAGTGGTGATTTAGAAACCAGCAGCAAGCGCTATCCACTCGACGTAAAAATGATTGCGCCATTCAGTAACGATGTCATCAAAGTGAACGGTATGAGTGGCAAATCAAGCTCTGCAAAAGTTCATTTCTACGCCATTAATGATTTTGGCGGAGCCATAGAAGGCAATGCAACTCTGTAATCAGGCAAGGGATATTACGCAGCAGGAAGCGAAACGTGCAAAAAATAACAATAATTCATCCTCATAACCTCACGCAGATCGCTACGCTTTGTGCGCTGCTTTATAGTTCCTTTAGCATAAGTGCTGAACACGTTGAATATGACCATACCTTCCTGATGGGGCGTGATGCTTCAAATATCGACCTTAGTCGGTACAGTGAAGGTAACCCTACGCTACCCGGTATTTACGACGTAAATGTTTATGTTAATGATCAACCCGTCATTAACCAAAGTATCCCTTTTGTCGTTATTGACGGGAAGAAAAATGCCCAGGCTTGTATCACCCAAAAGAATATATTGCAGTTTCACATTACCCAACCAGATATTGATAGTGAAAATGCGGTACTACTCGAGCGAGATGAAGAGCTCGGTGATTGCCTCAATCTAACCGAAATTATCCCGCAATCATCTGTGCGTTATGATGTGAATGATCAACGACTGGATATTGATGTCCCACAGGCATGGGTCATGAAAAATTACCAAAACTATGTTGATCCGTCATTATGGGAAAATGGTATTAATGCTGCCATGCTTTCATATAACGTTAATGGTTATCACAGTGAAAGCCCTGGCAGAAAAAATGACAGTATTTATGCCTCATTTAATGGTGGTGTGAATTTAGGCGCATGGCGAATGCGCGCTTCAGGTAACTACAACTGGATGAACGATTCTGGTAGCGATTACAACTTTCAGAATCGGTATCTGCAGCGCGATATTGCATCACTACGTTCGCAATTAATTATTGGTGAATCCTATACCACCGGGGAAACTTTTGATTCCGTCAGCATTCGTGGCGTTCGCTTATACAGCGACAGTCGGATGCTTCCCCCTGCATTAGCCAGTTTTGCTCCGGTTATTCATGGTGTCGCCAACACTAACGCAAAAGTGACTATCACTCAGAGCGGTTATAAGATCTATGAAACAACAGTACCACCAGGCGCATTTACTATTGATGATCTCAGTCCATCAGGCTATGGCAGCGACCTCATTGTCACAATTGAAGAGGCTGATGGCTCAAAGCGGACTTTCTCTCAGCCGTTTTCATCGGTAGTGCAAATGCTACGACCTGGCGTTGGTCGCTGGGATATTAGTGGTGGTCAGGTATTAATGGACGATATTCAGGATGAACCTAATTTATTTCAGGCCAGCTACTACTATGGCCTAAACAACTACCTGACCGCGTATACAGGTATTCAGCTCACCGATAATAACTATACTGCCGGATTACTGGGACTTGGTTTAAATACGTCCCTGGGTGCTTTTTCTTTCGATGTCACTCACTCCAATGTCCGCATCCCTGAAGATAAAACATACCAGGGGCAGAGCTATCGTTTATCGTGGAACAAATTATTCGAAGATACCAGTACGTCGCTAAATATCGCGGCCTACCGCTATTCAACGCAGAATTATCTTGGTCTTAATGACGCTTTAACACTCATTGATGAAGTGAAGCATCCAGAGCAAGAGCTTGAACCGCAATCCATGCGGAATTACTCGCGCATGAAAAATCAGGTTACGGTCAGTATTAACCAACCGCTGAAATTTGAGAAAAAAGATTACGGCTCCTTTTATCTTTCAGGAAGCTGGTCCGACTATTGGGCTTCCGGCCAAAATCAAAGCAATTATTCCATTGGCTACAGCAATAGTGCCTCCTGGGGCAGCTATAGCATTAGTGCTCAGCGTTCCTGGAATGAAGATGGTGAAACCGATGATAGTATCTATCTCAGTTTCACCATTCCAATTGAAAAACTCCTGGGGACAGAACACCGTGATTCAGGTTTCCAGAATATTGACACTCAGCTAAACAGCGATTTTAAAGGTAATAATCAACTAAATATCAGTAGCAGTGGTTACAACGATAACAATCGCATCAGTTACAGCGTGAATACTGGCTATACGATGAATAAATCCACCGATGATTTAAGTTATATCGGGGGTTATGCCAGTTATGAATCCCCATGGGGAACATTGGCCGGTTCGGTTTCCGCAAGTAGTGATAATAGCCGTCAGTTTTCGCTCAATACCGACGGGGGTTTTGTGCTACACAGTGGAGGCCTCACATTCAGTAACGACAGCTTTAGTGATTCCGACACTCTGGCAGTGGTTCAGGCCCCCGGAGCAAAAGGCGCCCGTATCAACTACGGTAATAGCACTGTAGATCGCTGGGGCTATGGCGTAACCAGCGCCCTGTCGCCATATCATGAAAACCGCATCGCTCTGGATATTAACGATCTTGAGAACGATGTTGAATTGAAAAGTACCAGTACTGTTGCCGTACCGCGTCAGGGCTCTGTCATCTTCGCTGGTTTTGAAACGGTACAGGGGCAATCAGCGATTATGAATATTAAACGTAGCGACGGTCGTAACATTCCATTTGCTGCGGATATTTATGATGAGCAAGGCAATAATATTGGAAATGTCGGCCAGGGCGGGCAAGCTTTTGTACGTGGTATCAGTCAACAGGGTAATATCCAGATTAAATGGCTCGAAGCAGGTAAGCCCGTAAATTGCCTGGCCCATTATCAACAAAACGCAGAAGCAGAAAAGATCGCACAAACGATTATCATCAATGGAATTAATTGTCAGATTCAGTAACCACAAGGGCTCCACATGATAAAAATGACACCATATAAATTGACAATACTGATGGGTATATTATTTTCACCTTCAGTATTTGCTACAGATATTAATGTTGATTTCACCGCAACGGTGAAGGCGACAACCTGTAATATTACTCTCACTGCACTGAATGGCTCAAGTGTTACAGATGATGGTAACGATAATTACATACTACGTATACCTAATATGGGGTTGGATAAAATAGTTAATAAAACAGCCGAAGCCCAGGCAGACTTTAAACTGATCGCCAGTGGTTGTAGCGGTGGCATCAGCTGGATTGATACAACGCTGTCAGGGAATAAGTCTGGCAGCTCCCCAAAATTGATAGCGCCATTATCATCAGACACATCCTCAACAACCAGCTATATTGGTATGGGAATTAAAAAAATAAATACTGATGATTCTACATTTCTGACCCCTAACAGCGCAGAGAAAATTCGCTGGAGCCTGACAGAAATCAATACAGACGGTCTCTCAATGACCGTTGCATTGCGTGAAACAGGTACAGGTCAAGGCATACCAGGTAATTTTCGTGCTAAGGCAACTTTTAATTTCACCTATCAATAACAAGGATGACAATAATGATGTATAAAAAATTACGTTATGGATTATCCGTAAGTATGATTCTTGCTGCATCCCAGTTAGTCGCGCCATCCTATGCGGCTACCGACAGTATCGGTCTGACAGTCGTTACCACTGTTGAGACTGGGACTTGCGATGCACAACTGGTTAATGATAGCAATCAACAAATTTCTGCGGTGGATTTTGGCGATGTTTATATTTCTGAAATCGATAAAAAATTAAAAATTAAGACTTTCAAATTACAGTTTAAAAACTGCGCGGGTATTCCCGGGAAAAAGGCTCTGATAAACCTGACCAAACGCGCAACTTGCGAAGGGACCAGTAATGACGGAGCAGGTTTTGCAAATGGTTCTACAGGTACCGGCAAAGCAAGCGCCGTTGTGGTAGAAGTCTGGAACACCACTGTACCTGCAACGGGAAGTGCGGCTCCATTTAGCTGTGCAGCACCGGCAAATAAAGAGGTAATTATTGCCTCCGCCACAGGTAATAACGTAGTGGACTATCCGATGAGCGCCCGTCTGGTGGTTGATAAAGATAAAACTGTCAGCGACGTTACCGCTGGCACATTTTCTGCACCAGCAACATTTACCGTGACTTACAACTAACTGGTCGCCATATCAGGTACTTACTATGCATCCCACCCAACGTAAAATGACGAAGAAAACAGGTTTATTTCTGTCGTTAATATTATCAATGATACACCCCGTCATGGCGGGAATGGATATTGATATGACGGCTAATGTCAAAAATAGCACCTGCAAAAGCGGAATTAGCAATCAAGGTAATATCGATCTTGGCGTCGTCGGTGTGGGATATTTTGCCGGTAATACCTCTGCTGAAGACCATCAACCTAGCGGAAAAGAATTTACCATCACGGTGACAGACTGTGCATTTCAGGGAACAGGAGATGTACTCAATCAGTTGCATATTGAATTCCGCCCTCTTAGCGGTGTAATGGCAACAGGCTCCAGGCAAATATTTAATAATGAGAACGTCTCGGGGGCCAGTAATGTTGGCGTCGTTATCTTTTCTATCCAGGACCCGGCAAACACCTTCAATGTTCTGAATACAGCTGGCATTTCTCGTTCAATTTATCCGGTGATGTCATCAGAGATGAATAACTCATCCTGGAAATTTTATACCCGAATGCAAAAAGTTAACCCAGCACTTAACATTACATCCGGTCAAGTCAAAAGTACTGTACTGGTCGACGTCTACTATGAGTAACCTCTAATATAAGAAGATAATAATATGTTAACGCTAAAAATCGTATATAAAACGCAAGCATTTTTAAAGTGCTGCATTCTGCTCTTATTATCTCTTTCTAGTATTTCTTTCGCGGCTAACACTGGTTTTGTTGTAGGAAATCCCCCCCATCGCCCACTAGTCTGGCTGGGCCCTCAGGTAATGGAAAAGCAACTTTCAGATACAACACTATCGCAAACAATTTAGTTTTTTATAAACCTACAGGTTCAGGCATTAACCAAACGGGAGTAAAACTATACTGGGCACAATTAGATAGTGCACTTGGTGGTGTAGGAAATGGAGTTATTTATTGTAACACCAGTAATAATGCCAGTGGTGGACCGATGACACTTACAAATGCAATGGTTGACTCTGGTTTCACTTACAATGGTCATAAATTATTTAAAACATCTGTTCCAGGTCTCTATTACACATTGTCAATTTTCAACGTGTGGTCAGCTTGGGTAAAATCTAATATCAGCGCAAATGGTCTTTATATTGGAGATGCTGCTAAGCAATACTTTTCATTCTATGTAGCTGACCCGGACCTTCAGAGAAACGGATGTAACAAGGCAAACTCAACGAGTAAGTATTGGGCAATTGGTGGTGTAATGCAGAGCCTCACTGTCGAATTTTATACTGACTCCTCTTTCGATCCTGTACAAAACCAAAAGGTTCAATTGTTACGTACTAGCGACTATCTTTATGCTTTTCATGCTGAAGGCGCTGGCGTTGGCATTAATGAACATAGTCATTTTCTTTTTATAGATTTTGATCTAACTAATATCACAATTACATTACCTACATGCTTCACCTCCGTTTTGAGTGGTTCGGCTGTCAGTGGCTCAACAGTAAAAATGGGTGAATATACTTCCCAACAAATAAAAAATGGGGCAACCCCAGTTCCTTTTGATATTAACTTACAAAACTGCATCCGTGTTCGTAATATTGAAACAAAACTCGTCTCCACAAAAATCGGCACAGAAAACAAGAAACTTCTGGGTAATACGCTCACAGGTAATGATGCGGCAAAAGGAGTTGGTGTATTAATTGAAGGGTTAGCCACCAACAAAAGTGTAAAAATGATACTGGAACCCAATGTTTCAACATCTGTTTATAAAGATTACGAAACGGAAAATGATACCACTGATGGGATTTACCCAAATCAGGGTAACGGTACTTCACAACCTCTTCATTTCCAGGCGACCTTACAACAAGACGGAAATATTCCTATAGAGTCAGGGGAGTTAAAAGCCACCAGTACTTTTCAGGTGACCTATCCCTGATAGCAACGTTGCACCGCCTGATAATGGCGGTGCAACAATAGAGAAATCATTGCCCCCACAAATGTGACTGATAAAATGCAAACAGCACAACATCATTTATCAGGACACGTTATGAAACCGACCACCATTGCTTCATTGCAGAAATGCAAACAGGACAAAAAACGCTTCGCGACAATAACCGCTTACGACTACAGCTTCGCTAAATTGTTTGCCGAAGAAGGACTTAACGTGATGTTGGTTGGCGATTCGCTGGGCATGACTGTTCAGGGGCACGACTCCACACTCCCGGTAACCGTTCAAGATATCGCCTACCACACTGCTGCCGTACGTCGTGGCGCACCAAATTGCCTGCTGCTGGCCGACCTGCCGTTTATGGCGTATTCCACCCCGGAACAGGCCTTTGAAAATGCCGCCACAGTAATGCGTGCCGGAGCCAATATGGTCAAAATTGAAGGCGGCGCATGGTTGGTTGAGACGGTACGAATGCTGACTGAACGCGCAGTTCCGGTGTGTGGTCATTTAGGTTTAACCCCACAGTCAGTGAATATATTTGGCGGCTACAAAGTACAAGGGCGTGGCGATGAAGCGGGCGATCAACTGCTCAGCGATGCGTTAGCCTTAGAAGCCGCTGGTGCACAGTTGCTGGTGCTGGAATGCGTGCCGGTTGAACTGGCGAAACGCATTACCGAAGCGCTGGCGATTCCGGTAATCGGTATTGGCGCGGGCAACGTCACCGACGGGCAAATCCTCGTGATGCACGACGCGTTCGGTATTACCGGCGGCCATATCCCTAAATTTGCAAAAAATTTCCTTGCTGAAGCGGGCGACATCCGCGCAGCAGTGCGTCAGTATATAGCTGAAGTGGAGTCCGGTGTTTATCCGGGCGAAGAACACAGTTTCCATTAAGGAGTCACGTTGTGTTAATTATCGAAACCCTGCCGTTGCTGCGTCAGCAAATTCGCCGCCTGCGAATGGAAGGCAAACGCGTGGCGCTGGTGCCTACTATGGGTAACCTGCACGATGGTCATATGAAGCTGGTCGACGAAGCCAAAGCCCGCGCCGATGTGGTCGTCGTCAGTATTTTCGTTAACCCGATGCAGTTTGACCGCCCGGAAGATCTGGCTCGTTATCCACGAACCTTGCAGGAAGACTGCGAGAAGCTAAACAAACGTAAAGTGGATCTGGTTTTCGCTCCCTCGGTAAAAGAGATCTATCCGAACGGTACAGAAACCCACACCTATGTCGATGTTCCAGGCCTTTCCACCATGCTGGAAGGTGCCAGCCGTCCAGGACATTTTCGCGGCGTATCGACCATCGTCAGCAAACTGTTCAACCTGGTCCAGCCGGACATCGCCTGCTTCGGTGAAAAGGATTTTCAGCAACTGGCACTGATCCGCAAAATGGTTGCCGATATGGGCTTTGATATTGAGATTGTCGGAGTGCCGATTATGCGCGCGAAAGACGGTCTGGCGCTCAGTTCCCGTAACGGCTATCTGACGGCGGAACAACGTAAAATTGCGCCGGGTCTGTACAAGGTCTTAAGTTCAATTGCCGACAAATTGCAGGCTGGCGAACGGGATCTCGATGAAATTATTGCTATTGCCGGGCAAGAACTGAATGAAAAAGGTTTCCGTTCCGATGATATTCAGATTCGCGATGCCGACACCTTGCTGGAAATCGCTGAAAACAGCAAACGAGCGGTGATTCTGGTAGCCGCCTGGCTTGGCGATGCTCGCCTGATCGACAACAAAATCGTCGAACTGGCGTAATACTTATACTCTAAATAATTCAAGTTGCAGGAAGGCGGCAAGCGAGTGAATCCCCAGGAGCTTACATAAGTAAGTGACTGGGGTGAGCGAACGCAGACGCAGCACATGCAACTTGAAGTATGACGAGTATAACTGGCGCTACGGCTGATGGCGCCAATTATTAATTTGCCCCACATCATGGCGATGACGTCTGTAAGCGATTATTCATATCGCAGGCAATTTAGTTAATCAGCTTATCAAGCTCAGCAAGAGGTAAATTTGCCATCTCTGCAACGTCTTCCCGAGACATTCCTTTACTCAGAAGACGCAGGGCGAATTCTTGCCTTTCCTCCTGTCTTCCCAGCTGAATCCCCTTCTCAATCCCCTTCTCAATTCCCTTCTCTTCAAACCACTGCGCCAACGTCATCATAGACTCCCCTCCCGTTTCCCTGTCTCTCACCACACCATAAAACAAATCCGCTTGTTCAGTATGACCGCGTTGCAGCATATAGTTTTGCATGGCAACTAACTGACTTCCGCTAGTGTACCCTTCGTCAATCAGCGTGACCAGTTGCTCCAGCAATAACATTAAGTCGCGCTGGCGAATATGTTTTTGCAGCAGTTCGAGAATCGCAATCCGCCGATGTTGCATGATTTCGTCATCCGGTGTGATAGTGATATCCACCAGCGGGAAAGGACTGTTATAGACGCGTCGCGCCAGCTCCGGCGAGTAAAACATATCAAACCAGCACATTGAGAGTGGATAAGGCGTGGCCTCGCCCTGATAAAACAAAATCGGCACCACCAGCGGCAGCTTATCGTGGTCAGCCTCCAGATGCCGGTGCATGGCGGCAATAGAATAACGCATCATACGAAACGCCATTTTTTTGTCCGGCTTGCTTTGGTGTTCAATCACAACATGTAGATAGCCCGTATTACCCTGCATTTGCACGGAATAGAGCACGTCAGTGCTGTGCCCTTTCAGGCTTTCTTCAATAAAACTCCCCGACTCAAGATGCAGCGTGTCGAGATCACACAGTTCGCGTAGCTCCGCTGGCAAATGGATATCCAGAAAGTCGCGAGCCGTTTCCGCGTGCATTAAAAATTGTTTAAACACCGCATCATGCGGTGTGGTACTCGGTGCATCCATCTTCCCTGCCTTCCGTGTTGTCTTGCGTGAAGGCAGTATCCAGTCAAGGCGCGCCGTCGTCAGCCGCCTCTTTAGTGTTTACCGAGCAGCGTTCAGAGAAATTTCAATTGGTTACAGGTGTTACATGGCTCGCTTCGGCACGGTACGCAAACTGCTGATGCAAATGCCGTCAGATGAGTAGACACTAAACAAAAATCGGGCAATACTGCGTGAGAATTTCCTCAAAGCAGGCACCGCCTGCTTCGTTAACGACAGGGTAGAAAGGTAGAAGTTATGATTCGCACGATGCTGCAGGGCAAACTCCACCGCGTGAAAGTGACTCATGCGGACCTGCACTATGAAGGTTCTTGCGCCATTGACCAGGATTTTCTTGACGCAGCCGGTATTCTCGAAAACGAAGCCATTGATATCTGGAATGTCACCAACGGCAAGCGTTTCTCCACCTATGCCATCGCGGCAGAGCGCGGTTCGAGAATTATTTCTGTTAACGGTGCGGCGGCCCACTGCGCCAGCGTCGGCGATATTGTCATCATCGCCAGCTTCGTCACTATGCCGGATGAAGAAGCCCGTACATGGCGACCCAACGTTGCTTATTTTGAAGGCGACAATGAAATGAAACGTACCGCGAAAGCGATTCCAGTTCAGGTGGCCTGATAATCACCCCTGCGGCTGGTTACTCACCAGCCGCGACATCGTCTCCAGCGAATCCGTTCTTAAGATATAAAGCCGTTTTAGTAACAACGGATTATCCCCCGGTTTTACTTTGCCTTTCATGGTGGTCACTGCCAGATGAAATCCGGCTTCACGTGCCGCCTTCACCGCTTTGTCATTAAAACCGCCAAACGGATAAGAAAGATACAAGACATGTGGATTAAACTGCGCCAGCGCCCGACGCGATCGCGCAAAATCAAACAGAATATTGTGCTCACTACGGCTCAGTAATATGGGGCGGCGATAGCCATCTATCCGATGCAAAAAATGAGTATGTGACTGGAAATCAAATACATCACGAATTTCGTTAAGCTCAGAAATGCTCATAAATTGCAGCGATTTTGGATCCCATTTCTGCGGGTGACGTTTGATGCGCGAGGTAACAATAAATGCCGTCGCCTTCATACCATAGTGTTTCAACACAGGATACGCATAGCGGCTAACCGACTTGAGACCATCATCAAAGGTAATCACCACGGCACGTGCCGGGAGATTAATGTTATTCTGCACGTAACCTTCCAACTGCGTCATGCTCAGTGTCGCGTATCCCCTGTCGCGCAGCCAGGCCATCTGGTTATTGAAGGCGCGTACCGAGGTGGTCGTCGAAGTATGGCGAAAACGGGTGTTTTCTTCGTCGCGCAGAATATGATGATAGGTTAGCACCGGCAGGCCATTGTCGGGTTGGGCATCCAGCGCGCTGATAAAGGCCAGTCGATCGCCAATACGGACCTGATACCAGGTTTGGTTTAACCTGTCTTTCAGTTTATGCAAAATCGGATAACGCAAATTGTCCGCCAGTACCCCAAATGGCGCACTGCCCACACTCGGCGCGTTATAAACCGGCGTATCTTTCCAGGTTATTAAGTTCTGATTACTCAGCGGCTTGTTGAGGTCACCCAAACCGTCTTCAACTTTTTGTCGCCCCTGAACCGGCTCGAGATGACCTTTATCGATAAACCCTTTGCCAAAGCCAAAATTAAATGCGTAATAACTTGCGGCAGTGGGCTCCACGGCAATGATTTGTCCGGCCCGAATATTCCCTACCGTCACCATTTTGTCGCCAATTTGCGCCCAAACCGCGGCATTTTCGATAGTTTGCATATAACGGGCAGGTAATGCGGCACTGACGCTTGTGGTAAACAGCATCAGCAGGAGAATAACAGCTTGTTTATACATGAAAAAATAACCAGGGATGAAACAACGCTTTTATTGTAGCAAAAGCGTCATCAGGATCGCGGGTTAATACTCATACAAATTATGTTTGAGGACGAAAGGCGGATTTTTTTGTTGTTGGTGCCAGAGACTACTGACTTCAGGCCCACCCAGTTCGACAATTCGCTCGCGAAACTCCGCACTGGATAACGTTTCACGGTAGGCCAGCATCTGTTCAACTAACGGTAACGTTACCCCAGAAATCACTTCGCAGCGGGAGTGTTTGTGGCTTAATAGCGAAGCCACGCGGTACGGCGGCGCTCCGGCAATATCAGTTAAAAAGATCACCCCATCGCCAGAGTCTGCTTCATGCAGAGCATCGCACATCATACGGCTGAGCATATTAGAACTTAATCCGCGCCAGAAATTCACGGCCCGGCACTGAAGAAGCGCCCCGTGTTTTTTCTCCAGCGCATCCAGTATCTCTTGCGCCCGATCATCGTGACAGGTAATAACCCAACCTAGCATCGCCTTCCTCCTTAGCCGAAAATCAGTCTACCCTGACCATGGTTGATAAAGGGTGATAGTCGTCAAAACTCCTCTCCCCCGAATCCAGAGGAGAGGAAATAGCCTTAGCTACGCAGACCACGCCCACGTTGGATCAGCGACCAGCAAATCAAATAAAACGCCACAATAAAGACCACCAGTACGCCAAAGGTAGTGACCAGCGGCACATCATTGATACCGAGGAAGCCGTAGCGGAAACCACTGATCATATAAACGATCGGGTTCAGGTGCGACAGTCCCTGCCAGAACGGCGGCAGCAAAGTCAGGGAGTAAAAGACCCCGCCCAAATACGTGAGTGGCGTTAACACAAAGGTTGGCACCAGGCTGATGTCATCGAACGTTTTGGCAAACACGCCGTTCAGCAATCCAGCAAGGGAGAATAACACCGCCGTGAGCACCAGCGTTAAAGCGACAAATACCCACGAATGTACCTGAAAAGGCACAAAAAACAGTGAAATTGCCGTCACCAGAATGCCAACAAACAGTCCGCGCGCCACGCCACCGCCAACATATCCGGCAATAATCACGTGAGTCGGTACGGGTGCAACCAGCAGCTCTTCAATATTACGCTGGAACTTGGCACCAAAAAATGATGAAGCGACGTTGGCGTAGGCATTGGTGATTACCGACATCATGATCAGCCCCGGCACGATGAACTGCATATAGCTGAAGCCATGCATATCGCCGATGCGCGAACCAATCAGGTTACCGAAGATAATAAAATAAAGGGTCATGGTGATGACCGGTGGCACCAGCGTCTGCACCCAGATACGCATAAAGCGATGGATCTCTTTCGCCCAGATGCTTTTTAGTGCCACCCAGTAAAGATGCATCATGCGCGATCTCCTTGTTTTTCATTAACCAGTGAAACAAACAGCTCTTCCAGACGGTTAGCTTTGTTACGCATACTTAATACCTGAATACCCTGCTCACTTAACTGCGTGAACACGCTGTTAATCCCCTGCTCACGCAGCACTTCAACTTCCAGCGTAGCGGTATCGACCAGTCGATACTGATAGCCATCGAGCTTCGGTAATGGGCTTTTCGGCGCGAGATCGAGAATAAAAGTTTCCGATTTCAGCTTCGCCAGCAGCGCCTTCATCGAGGTATTTTCCACCAGCTCACCGTGTTGAATAATGCCGATATTGCGGCACAGCATTTCTGCTTCTTCCAGGTAGTGCGTGGTAAGAATGATGGTGGTGCCTTTGTCGTTTAAATCCTTCAAAAATCCCCACATTGAGCGGCGAAGTTCGATATCCACGCCTGCGGTCGGTTCGTCAAGAATCAGCAGTTTAGGTTCATGCATTAACGCACGAGCAATCATTAAACGGCGCTTCATCCCACCCGATAACATACGCGCACGTTCGTTACGCTTTCCCCATAAATCGAGCTGTTTAAGATACTTTTCGCTGCGGATATACGCTTCTTTGCGCTCTACACCGTAGTACCCCGCCTGGTTCACCACAATTTGTTGCACGGTTTCAAACGGGTTGAAGTTAAATTCCTGCGGCACCAGTCCCAACTGACGTTTAGCGTTCACGACATCCTTCTCGAGATCGTAACCAAATACGCTGACCCGCCCGGAGGTTTTATTTACCAGAGAGCTGATAATACCGATAGTGGTTGATTTCCCGGCCCCGTTCGGCCCGAGAAGCGCATAAAAATCACCCGCTTCGACCTGCAAATCGATTCCACGAAGCGCCTGAACGCCGCCTGGATAGGTTTTTTTAAGCTGTTGAAGTTCCAGTGCAATGGTCATAAATTTTTACTTACCTTACGTTCTTACACTTTATCTGTGGTTTAAATCGTCCCGGAGTTGCCCTATATTAGCCAAACGTAATTATTTGGTTACAGGTCGTTAACCTCCATGAAAGACATAGATACACTCATCAGCAACAATGCACTATGGTCAAAAATGCTGGTGGAAGAGGATCCCGGGTTTTTTGAGAAACTGGCGCAAGCGCAAAAACCGCGCTTTCTATGGATTGGATGTTCCGACAGTCGCGTTCCTGCAGAACGTTTAACCGGTCTTGAGCCGGGCGAACTCTTTGTTCACCGTAATGTTGCTAACCTGGTCATTCACACCGACCTGAACTGCCTTTCCGTGGTTCAGTATGCAGTGGATGTTCTCGAAGTTGAACACATTATTATCTGTGGCCACTACGGTTGCGGCGGCGTACAGGCCGCAGTTGAAAACCCGGAACTGGGGCTTATCAACAACTGGCTGCTACACATTCGCGATATCTGGTTCAAACATAGCTCATTGCTTGGCGAAATGCCGCAAGAGCGCCGTCTGGATACCTTGTGCGAACTGAACGTCATGGAGCAGGTATATAACCTGGGCCACTCCACCATTATGCAATCAGCGTGGAAACGCGGGCAGAAAGTCACCATTCACGGCTGGGCCTACGGCATTCACGACGGTTTGCTGCGTGATCTGGATGTTACCGCCACCAACCGCGAAACCCTTGAACAACGTTACCGTCACGGGATTTCCAATCTCAAGCTGAAACACGCCAACCACAAATAAAAACACCATGCCGGATGCAACACATCCGGCACATCCGCACTTACTCGTCCAGCAGCACTACTTTGCCGATGTACGGCAGATGGCGGTAACGCTGAGCGTAATCAATGCCGTAACCCACCACAAACTCATCCGGGATCGAGAAACCGATAAATTCTACCGGGACATTCACTTCACGACGGGACGGTTTATCCAGCAGCGTACAAATCGCCAGCGACTTCGGTTCGCGCAGGCTTAAGATTTCACGCACTTTCGACAGTGTATTACCCGAGTCGATGATATCTTCAACAATCAGCACGTCCTTGCCACGGATATCTTCATCCAGATCTTTGAGGATTTTCACATCGCGGGTGGTGGACATGCCGCTACCGTAGCTGGAGGCGGTCATAAAATCGACTTCATGAGATACCTGAACTTCACGGCACAGGTCCGCCATAAACATAAATGAGCCACGCAGCAGGCCTACCAGCACCATATCGCTGCCGCTGTCTTTGTAACGCTCAGTAATCTGACGACCCAGTTCGGCGATACGCGCTTTAATCTCCGCTTCGGGGATCATTACTTCTACAGTATGTTTCATATCTCTAACCATATGATTTAAAAACAAATCACTTCGCACGGGCAGGTTTTGACACCGCAACAAAGCGCAAGACACGCAGTATACCAGTAAAACTATTCATTGGCGGAATCTGTTAATAAAGCTCGAATTGTGATGACGATCACACATGTTAAAACCTATAATTAATTGCTACTAAAATATTAATGAATTGAAATGGTGTCTCTTTATGGCAATTAACAATACCGGCTCGCGACGATTACTCGTCACGCTAACAGCCCTATTTGCAGCGCTTTGCGGGCTGTATCTTCTCATTGGCGGAGGCTGGTTGGTCGCGATCGGCGGCTCCTGGTACTACCCTATCGCTGGCCTTATGATGCTCGGCGTCGCCTGGATGCTGTGGCGCAGCAAACGCGCCGCACTTTGGCTTTACGCGGCATTGCTGCTTGGCACCATGATTTGGGGCGTCTGGGAAGTGGGTTTCGATTTCTGGGCGCTGACGCCGCGTAGCGACATTCTGGTCTTCTTTGGTATCTGGCTGATCCTGCCGTTTGTCTGGCGTCGCCTGGTCATTCCTGCCAGCGGCGCAGTTGCCGCGTTGGTGGTCGCGCTGTTGATTAGCGGTGGTATCCTCACCTGGGCCGGATTTAACGATCCACAGGAAATCAACGGCACCTTAAGCGCTGATGCTACACCTGCCGAAGCTATCTCCCCCGTTGCCGATCAAGACTGGCCTGCCTATGGTCGCAATCAGGAAGGTCAACGCTTTTCACCACTGAAACAAATTAACGCTGATAACGTCCACAAGCTGAAAGAAGCCTGGGTGTTCCGTACAGGCGATGTGAAACAGCCGAACGATCCGGGCGAAATCACCAATGAAGTGACGCCGATTAAAGTAGGCGACACGCTTTACCTGTGTACCGCTCACCAGCGTTTGTTTGCGCTCGATGCCGCCAGCGGCAAAGAGAAATGGCATTACGATCCTGAGCTGAAAACCAACGAGTCTTTCCAGCATGTAACCTGCCGTGGTGTCTCTTATCATGAAGCCAAAGCAGAAACTGCTTCGCCGGAAGTGATGGCGGATTGCCCGCGTCGTATCATTCTCCCGGTCAATGATGGCCGCCTGATTGCGATTAACGCTGAAAACGGCAAGCTGTGCGAAACCTTTGCCAATAAAGGCGTACTCAATCTGCAAAGCAATATGCCGGACACCAAACCGGGTCTGTATGAGCCGACTTCACCACCGATTATCACTGATAAAACCATCGTGATGGCGGGTTCCGTCACTGATAACTTCTCAACCCGCGAAACGTCTGGCGTGATCCGTGGTTTTGATGTCAATACCGGGGAGCTGTTGTGGGCCTTTGATCCAGGCGCGAAAGATCCGAACGCGATCCCGTCTGACGAACACACCTTTACCTTTAACTCGCCAAACTCGTGGGCACCTGCGGCCTATGACGCGAAGCTGGATCTGGTGTATCTGCCGATGGGCGTTACCACGCCAGATATCTGGGGCGGTAACCGCACCCCAGAACAGGAACGTTATGCCAGCTCAATTCTGGCGCTGAATGCCACTACCGGGAAACTGGCGTGGAGCTATCAGACCGTTCACCACGACCTGTGGGATATGGATCTTCCGGCACAGCCAACGCTGGCAGATATCACCGTTAATGGTCAAAAAGTTCCGGTTATTTACGCTCCAGCGAAAACCGGCAACATTTTTGTGCTTGATCGCCGCAATGGTGAACTGGTGGTTCCGGCCCCGGAAAAACCGGTGCCGCAAGGCGCAGCGAAAGGTGATTACGTTACCCCTACTCAACCGTTTTCTGAACTGAGCTTCCGTCCGACGAAAGATTTAAGCGGTGCGGATATGTGGGGCGCCACCATGTTTGACCAACTGGTGTGCCGCGTAATGTTCCACCAGATGCGTTATGAAGGTATTTTCACCCCGCCATCTGAACAGGGTACGCTGGTCTTCCCGGGTAACCTGGGGATGTTCGAATGGGGCGGGATTTCCGTTGATCCGAATCGTGAAGTGGCAATTGCCAACCCAATGGCGCTGCCGTTCGTTTCGAAACTGATCCCTCGCGGTCCAGGCAACCCGATGGAACAGCCAAAAGATGCCAAAGGCACGGGTACGGAATCCGGCATTCAGCCACAGTACGGCGTACCGTATGGCGTTACGCTCAACCCGTTCCTTTCACCGTTTGGTCTGCCGTGTAAACAGCCAGCATGGGGCTATATCTCGGCGTTGGATCTGAAAACCAACGAAGTGGTGTGGAAGAAACGCATTGGTACGCCGCAGGACAGCATGCCGTTCCCGATGCCCGTTCCGGTGCCGTTCAATATGGGTATGCCGATGCTGGGCGGGCCAATCTCCACGGCGGGTAACGTGCTATTTATCGCCGCTACGGCAGATAACTACCTGCGCGCTTATAACATGAGCAACGGTGAAAAACTGTGGCAGGGCCGTTTACCGGCGGGTGGTCAGGCAACACCGATGACCTATGAAGTGAATGGCAAGCAGTATGTGGTGATCTCCGCAGGCGGTCACGGTTCATTTGGTACGAAGATGGGCGACTATATTGTGGCTTATGCGTTGCCGGATGATGTGAAATAACCATAATGCCCGGAGAGATCCGGGCATATTTCTGAATACGGTCTTTTTATACCGTAAACCCTAACATCATCCCCGTATCTTCATGCTCCAGCAGATGGCAGTGCGCCATATATGCATGTTCTTTCGGGGCGTCATGATTAAACTTCACCAGGACTTCGCTGACATTATCTTCTACCTTAACAGTATCTTTCCAGCCTGCGCGATGCGTCGCTGGCGGTTTGCCATTTTCCGACAAGATACGGAACTGCGTACCGTGGATATGGAACGGATGCAGCATCATGTCGCCCACGCCAGAGATAACCCAACGCTCGTACTGCCCTTTCGCCGCCGCAAACATCGGCTTATTCATATCAAACGCCTGACCGTTGATTTTATTGGCATGGTGGAAATCGAACTTCCCGCCGTGGTTCATATGATTCATATTGCCGTGCCCCATATGGCCCATCATCTGGCTGTGATCCATCCCGGCCATCGCCTGATCGCCATATTTCTCCATCAGCATCTGCATACCCATCATATCGAGCATCGGGTCCATAGAGAGTTGCAGCTTGCGTACCGTCAGCCCTTCCAGCGAAGGTAATGCTGGCAGGCTACTTAACGCGTCAGGTAAGGCACCTGAAGCACTAATGGAAATCGGCTGGATCCGCATTACCGGATGCGGCTTGTCAAACGGTGCAATTGCCATTCCCATCTGGCTGACCGGTAGCGTCACCAGATCAAAGGGTTTGTTGTCGTTAACCTCCACCAGCACTTCGAAACGCTCGCCCATCAGCACCGGCAGCTCGCTCACCTTCACTGGTTCAGGTAGCAGACCACCGTCGCTGGCAATCACATACAGCGGGCGATTGTCACTGGTAGCGAAATTGAGCGAGCGGGCGTTACAGCCATTGAGCAAACGCAGGCGCAGCCAGCCGCGAGGGGCGGCGTGTTGCGGGTAGATAGCACCATTGGTCAGCAGCGTATCGCCAAACCAACCCACGGCAGCGGTCATCATATCCAGTTGATAATCAATCTGCCCGTCAGCGTTAAATTTTTTATCCTGCACGATCACCGGGACATCATCGATACCCCACTGTTTTGGCAGCATTAATTTTAGAATCTCGTCATCTTCAATCACTACCAGCCCCGCCAGCCCCATCGCCACCTGTCGCCCGGTTTTGCCATGTTGATGCGGATGGAACCAGCAGGTAGCGGCAGGTTGATCAACGTTCAACGTCACCGTACGCTTGCCACCTGGCGGAATAATTCCCTGCGGGCCGCCGTCGACTTCACCCGGTACTTCCAGCCCGTGCCAGTGCAACGTCGTTTCTTCCGTCAGTTGGTTATAGATATCAACCGTTACCGCTTTGCCGCGCTGTAATTTCACCGCCGGCCCCAGCAGATTGCCGTTATAGCCCCAGGTAGTTGCCGTTTTTCCGGCAAAGGTGGACTGGCCTGTGCCAACAGTTAACTGAATACGATTGCGGGCATCAGTCGTGAGCAAATCAGGGATCGGTAACGTTGGACGCTCCGCCGCAAATACTGCGCGGCTCCACAGCGGCAAGGCTGAAGCTACGCCCAGCGCAATGGAATATTTCAAGAAATCACGACGTTGCATAGTTATTTCCTTATTCTTAAGCAGGCGAAACAAAATCAAACGTTGAGCATAGTCCTTCCCCTTACGGGAAGGTCAAGCCGCAGACACAATTTAATCAACAATAATGGTCGTCGCCTCGCTCGCAGTGTGCTAACGTTTATCTTCTTTAAGCCCCTGGTAGAAGCAATGAAGACGTTTTTCAGAACAGTGTTATTCGGCAGCCTGATGGCCGTCTGCGCAAACAGTTACGCGCTCAGCGAGTCTGAAGCCGAAGATATGGCCGATTTAACGGCAGTTTTTGTCTTTCTGAAGAACGATTGTGGTTACCAGAACTTACCAAACGGGCAGATTCGTCGCGCACTGGTCTTTTTCGCCCAGCAAAACCAGTGGGATCTCAGCAACTACGATACCTTCGACATGAAAGCCCTCGGTGAAGACAGCTACCGCGATCTCAGCGGCATCGGCATTCCCGTTGCTAAAAAATGCAAAGCCCTGGCTCGCGATTCCTTAAGCCTGCTTGCCTACGTCAAATAATCCCTGATACCTTTTTGTAGAAATATTGACCGTGCATCCGCGGTCAATGTTAGCTATTATGTTGCGCCCTTTTTTTACGGGTGTTAACAAAGGAGGTATCAACCCATGGCCGAAAAAAAACAGTGGCATGAAACGCTACACGACCAGTTTGGGCAGTACTTTGCTGTAGATAACGTTCTGTATCATGAAAAGACCGATCACCAGGATCTGATCATTTTTGAGAACGCCGCATTTGGTCGCGTAATGGCGCTGGATGGCGTAGTACAAACCACCGAGCGCGACGAGTTTATCTATCATGAGATGATGACCCACGTTCCGCTATTAGCCCACGGTCACGCGAAACATGTGCTGATTATCGGCGGCGGCGACGGTGCCATGCTGCGTGAAGTGACCCGACATAAAAACGTTGAGTCAATCACGATGGTGGAAATCGATGCGGGTGTCGTGTCGTTCTGCCGTCAGTATTTGCCCAACCATAACGCCGGTAGCTACGACGATCCGCGTTTTAAACTGGTGATCGACGATGGCGTCAATTTCGTGAATCAAACCAGCCAAACCTTTGATGTGATCATCTCCGACTGCACCGATCCCATCGGTCCCGGCGAAAGTCTGTTCACCTCAGCATTTTATGAAGGTTGCAAACGTTGCCTGAATCCTGGCGGTATCTTCGTCGCACAAAACGGCGTCTGCTTTTTACAGCAGGAAGAGGCTATCGACAGTCATCGCAAACTCAGCCATTACTTCAGTGATGTTGGCTTTTATCAGGCGGCGATCCCGACCTATTACGGCGGCATCATGACCTTTGCATGGGCGACAGATAACGACGCCTTACGCCATCTCTCTACCGAAATTATTCAGGCGCGTTATCTCGCCTCTGGCCTGAAATGCCGTTATTACAATCCGGCAGTCCATACGGCAGCTTTTGCCTTACCTCAGTATCTGCAAGACGCACTGGCCTCACAGCCGTCCTAAGGAGAAGATAAGAAATTGAAAAAACTAAAACTGCATGGCTTTAATAATCTGACCAAAAGTCTGAGTTTTTGTATTTACGATATCTGCTATGCCAAAACTGCCGAAGAGCGCGACGGTTATATCGCTTATATCGATGAACTCTATAATGCCAATCGTCTGACCGAAATCCTGTCAGAAACCTGTTCCATTATCGGGGCCAATATTCTTAACATTGCCCGCCAGGATTACGAACCACAAGGTGCCAGCGTCACTATTCTGGTGAGTGAAGAACCGGTCGACCCGAAACTTATCGACAAAACAGAACACCCCGGCCCACTGCCAGAAACGGTCGTTGCCCATCTCGATAAAAGTCATATTTGCGTACATACCTACCCGGAAAGCCATCCTGAAGGTGGTTTATGTACCTTCCGCGCCGATATTGAAGTCTCGACCTGCGGCGTGATTTCTCCGCTGAAGGCGCTGAATTACCTGATCCACCAGCTTGAGTCCGATATCGTAACCATTGATTATCGCGTGCGCGGTTTCACCCGCGACATTAACGGTATGAAGCACTTTATCGACCATGAGATTAATTCGATTCAGAACTTTATGTCTGACGATATGAAGGCGCTGTATGACATGGTGGATGTGAACGTCTATCAGGAAAATATCTTCCATACCAAGATGTTGCTTAAAGAGTTCGACCTTAAGCACTATATGTTCCACACAAGGCCAGAAGATTTAACCGACAGCGAGCGTGAGGAAATTACCGCGGCGCTGTGGAAAGAAATGCGCGAGATTTATTACGGGCGCAATATGCCAGCTGTTTAACGGCTCTGGCGGAGCTCGCAGGCTCCGCCAGATTTATCTACTTCTGCTGCACAAAATCGCGATAAGCCGCCACTACCTGCAAGAAGTCCTCAACGCCGCATAGCGACAGGCTTTCTTCGTCGTAGTAGTTCATCCCCTCTTCCATTTCATCGCCAGCGAATTCCAGTTGATTGGCGCGAACCATTACCTCTTCGCCGTCCATCCACAGGGTGTATTCATGCCCTGCCCGCTGCCAGGAACGTTCGCTGCCTTTGAGCGTGCGCGCGGCGTCTTCCACTTCATCAAGCAAGGCCAGGTTTTCTTTTACCTCTTCATTAAACCAGTGCCCGACCACTTCATGCCCCATGGACATGCGCACCTTTACCACTCCGGTTACATCGCGCAGAAATTCATAATCCATAGTGTGTTCCTCTGCTCCCGGCAATGCGCCGAAATCGCATTGCGCCATTGATTTAATTATCGCAGCCTTATCGGAGAAAAACAGCGGAACGGCGATGGTTTAGAAATAAAAAATGCCCGGGAATCTCATTCACCGGGCATTGTCTCGTTTATGCGCAGCGGGTGCGCTTACTTATTAAACCGCAGTCTGGAAAATCACCCCATCCGCTTTTTCGGTGTACTGAGAAAGCTGGTTGAAGTTCAGATAACGGTAAGTATCAACGGCTGTTTTATCTACCTGCGCCACGTAGGTCTGGTACTCTTCCGGCGTCGGCAGTTTGCCAATCAGCGCCGCAACAGCAGCCAGTTCCGCAGAAGCCAGGAAGACGTTCGCGCCAGTTCCCAGACGGTTCGGGAAGTTACGGGTAGAGGTGGAAACCACCGTCGCACCGTCTGCTACACGCGCCTGGTTACCCATACACAGGGAACAGCCAGGGATCTCGATACGTGCACCACTCTTACCGAAGACGCTGTAGTAGCCTTCTTCGGTCAACTGCGCGGCGTCCATACGCGTTGGCGGTGCCACCCACAGACGGGTCGGCAGCTGACCTTTATGCGCATCCAGCAGTTTACCGGCGGCACGGAAGTGACCGATGTTGGTCATGCAAGAACCGATAAACACTTCGTCGATCTTCTCGCCCTGTACCGCAGACAGCGGACGTGCGTCGTCCGGGTCGTTCGGTGCACAGAGGATTGGCTCTTTGATATCAGCCAGATCGATATCGATTACTGCTGCGTATTCTGCATCAGCATCGGCTTCCAGCAGCTCAGGATTCGCCAGCCATTTTTCCATGCCCTGAATACGACGTTCCAGGGTACGACGATCGCCATAACCTTCCGCGATCATCCACTTCAGCAGGACGATGTTAGAGTTCAGGTATTCAATGATCGGCTCTTTGTTCAGCTTGATGGTACAACCGGCAGCAGAACGCTCGGCGGACGCATCGGTCAGCTCAAAGGCCTGCTCAACTTTCAGATCCGGCAGACCTTCGATTTCCAGAATGCGGCCAGAGAAGATGTTTTTCTTGCCTTTCTTCTCAACAGTCAGCAAACCTTGTTTGATCGCATACAGCGGAATGGCGTGTACCAGATCGCGCAGGGTGATGCCCGGCTGCATTTTGCCTTTGAAGCGCACCAGAACGGATTCCGGCATATCCAGCGGCATTACGCCGGTCGCGGCTGCAAATGCCACCAGACCAGAACCCGCCGGGAAAGAGATACCGATCGGGAAACGGGTATGGGAATCACCACCGGTACCGACGGTATCCGGCAGCAGCATACGGTTCAGCCAGGAGTGAATTACGCCGTCACCCGGACGCAGCGACACACCGCCACGGTTCATAATGAAGTCCGGCAGCGTGTGGTGCGTATTCACGTCAACTGGTTTCGGATACGCCGCGGTGTGGCAGAAAGACTGCATCACCAGGTCAGCCGAGAAGCCCAGGCACGCCAGGTCTTTCAGTTCATCACGGGTCATTGGACCGGTGGTGTCCTGAGAACCGACTGAGGTCATTTTCGGTTCGCAGTACGCGCCCGGACGAATGCCTTTCACGCCGCAGGCACGACCGACCATTTTCTGCGCCAGCGAGAAGCCGCGATCGCTCTCAGCGACATCTTTCGCCTGACGGAACACATCGCTCTGCGGCAGGCCGAGTGCTTCACGTGCTTTGGTGGTCAGGCCACGCCCGATAATCAGCGGAATACGGCCACCTGATCGCACTTCATCAATCAGCACGTCGGTTTTCAGTTCGAAGGTCGCCAGCAGTTCGCCGGTTTCGTGGTTACGCACTTCACCTTTGTACGGGTAAACGTCAATCACGTCGCCCATGTTCAGGTTAGAGACGTCGACTTCGATTGGCAGTGCGCCGGCGTCTTCCATTGTGTTAAAGAAGATTGGCGCAATTTTACCGCCGAGACACAAACCACCGCCGCGTTTGTTCGGTACATGAGGAATATCTTCACCCATAAACCACAGCACGGAGTTCGTGGCGGATTTACGCGATGAACCCGTACCCACAACGTCACCGACGTACGCCAGCGGGAAACCTTTCTGTTGCAGAGCTTCGATTTGCTTGATCGGACCAACAACACCCGGCTGGTCTGGCTCAATACCTTCACGGGCGTTTTTCAGCATCGCCAGCGCGTGCAGTGGGATATCCGGGCGCGACCACGCATCCGGTGCCGGAGAAAGGTCATCGGTGTTGGTTTCGCCAGTTACTTTGAAGACGGTAACGGTCAGTTTTTCAGCCAGCGCCGGGCGATTCAGGAACCATTCGGCATCCGCCCAGGACTGCATTACCTGCTTCGCATATTCGTTACCTGCTTTCGCTTTCTCTTCTACGTCATAGAAGTTATCGAACATCAGCAGCGTGTGAGAAAGTGCTTTGGCAGCGATCGGTGCCAGTTTGGCATCATCCAGCGCGTCGATCAGCGGATGAATATTATAACCACCCTGCATGGTGCCCAGCAGTTCGATGGCTTTTTCCGGAGTCAGCAGTGGGGATTTAGCTTCGCCTTTGGCGACAGCAGCCAGGAAGCCTGCTTTGACATAGGCGGCTTCATCGACGCCAGGGGGAACACGGTTGGTTAACAGATCTAACAGGAATTCTTCTTCGCCCGCGGGCGGGTTTTTCAGCAGCTCTACAAGTGCGGCCATTTGGTTTGCATCCAGGGGTTTGGGCGCAATCCCCTCAGCGGCACGCTCAGCTACGTGCTTACGGTATTCTTCTAGCACGACGGTTCTCCTCGCTCTCATTGTCATAGTGCGGCAGGCGATTCTCTTCACGCTCCTGTGAGACAGCAGTTTGTAGGGTAAATGCCCAGTACCGCAACGGGCAGAATAGCAGGATTTTGACGATGTGTTAATCTGTTTACAAAAAAGCAACATAAAAAAGTGGCTGAATCGTTAAGGATGGTCTAGAGATTGTTTCCCTCCGTAAAAACTTCGTTAATTCGCATGGTGATAATCACCTTTCTCAACGAATCCCAAGATTAGTCAAAATTTAAACTACCGCCTCTTTATACTCGGATTCACAGCACCTGCGGGTGGCAGTTCGCCGACCATTGCGATTTCCTTGAGATCCGAATTATGAAAATGACTTTGCCGTTTAAACCCCATGTGCTGGCGCTAATTTGCAGTGCCGGGCTTTGTGCCGCCTCTGCCGGGCTATATATAAAAAGCCGCACAGTGGAAGCGCCTGTGGAAGCGCAATCGACACAACTGGCTGCGCCTGACATCACCGCAGTTACGCTTCCTGCAACGGTTTCCGCACCGCCCGTAACGCCCGCCGTCGTTAAAACCGCATTCAGCACTGCGCAAATAGATCAATGGGTTGCACCTGTCGCGCTGTACCCCGACTCTTTGCTTTCACAAGTGTTAATGGCATCAACCTATCCGGCAAACGTTGCGCAAGCAGTGCAATGGTCGCACGATAATCCACTTAAACAAGGCGATGCTGCTATTCAGGCGGTATCTGACCAGCCGTGGGACGCCAGCGTCAAATCACTGGTAGCCTTTCCACAGTTGATGGCGTTGATGGGCGAAAACCCGCAATGGGTGCAAAACCTGGGCGATGCTTTTCTGGCGCAGCCGCAGGAGGTGATGGACTCGGTACAGCGGTTGCGGCAACTGGCGCAACAAACCGGCTCGCTGAAGTCATCAACCGAACAGAAAGTTATTACCACAACGAAGAAAGCTATACCGGTAAAACAGACAGTCACGGCTCCCGTCATACCATCCAATACCGTTACAACTGCCAACCCTGTCTTTACAGAGCCTGCAACAACCGTCATTTCCATTGAGCCCGCCAATCCTGATGTGATCTATATTCCCAACTACAACCCAACCGTGGTTTACGGGAACTGGGCCAATACTGCGTATCCGCCGGTTTATCTGCCACCACCAGCCGGAGAACCGTTTGTTGACAGCTTTGTGCGCGGATTCGGCTATAGCATGGGCGTTGCTACTACATACGCACTATTCAGCAGCATCGACTGGGATGACGACGATCATGACCATCATCATGACGATGATGATTATCACCACCACGATGGCGGTCATCGTGACGGTAATGGCTGGCAACACAACGGCGACAACATCAATATCAACGTCAACAATTTCAACCGTATCACCGGTGAGCATCTTACTGATAAGAATATGGCATGGCGGCACAATCCAAACTACCGTAATGGTGTGCCCTATCATGATCAGGATATGGCAAAGCGGTTTCACCAAACCGATGTCAACGGCGGCATGAGCGCCACGCAGTTACCTGCTCCAACACGCGACAGCCAGCGTCAGGCGGCAGCAAGTCAGTTTCAGCAACGAACACACGCCACACCCGTCATTACGCGAGATACCCAACGTCAGGCAGCGGCACAGCGGTTTAATGAAGCTGAACACTATGGGAGCTATGACGACTTCCGCGACTTCAGCCGTCGCCAACCACTGACCCAGCAACAAAAGGACGCCGCTCGTCAGCGTTATCAGTCGGCCTCTCCTGAGCAGCGCCAGGCAGTCCGCGAGAGAATGCAGACTAACCCGCAGAACCAGCAGAGAAGAGAAGCGGCACGTGAGCGTATTCAGTCAGACTCGCCTGAGCAGCGTCAGGCGTTGCGCGAGAAAATGCAGACTAACCCACAGAACCAGCAGCGAAGAGAGGCAGCGCGTGAGCGTATTCAGTCTGCCTCGCCTGAGCAGCGCCAGGTGTTTAAGGAAAAAGTTCAGCAGCGCCCACAGAACCAACAGCAACGTGATAACGCCCGCCAGCGTATACAATCGGCATCACCTGAACAACGTCAGGTTTTTCGGGAGAAAGTTCAGGAGAGTCGCCCACAACGTCTAAACGACAGTAACCGTACTGCCCGATTGAATAACGAGCAACGGTCAGCAGTACGCGAACGTCTCTCTGAGCACGGAGCAAGGCGACTGGAAAGGTAAATTACAGACGTAAAAAAGCGGCGTGGTTAGCCGCTTTTTTAATTACCGGATGTCCCGGCAAACGAAAAATTACTTCTTCTTCGCTTTCGGGTTCGGCAGGTCGGTGATGCTACCTTCGAACACTTCCGCCGCCAGGCCCACAGACTCGTGCAGAGTCGGGTGCGCGTGGATGGTCAGTGCGATGTCTTCGGCATCACAACCCATTTCGATTGCCAGACCGATTTCACCCAGCAGCTCGCCGCCGTTAGTACCGACAATCGCACCACCGATCACACGGTGAGATTCTTTGTCGAAAATCAGCTTGGTCATACCGTCTGCGCAGTCAGAAGCGATAGCACGACCAGAAGCAGCCCACGGGAAGGTGGCGGTTTCGTAGCTGATGCCTTTCTCTTTCGCTTCTTTCTCAGTCAGACCCACCCATGCAACTTCTGGTTCGGTATAGGCGATAGACGGGATAACTTTCGGATCGAAGTAATGTTTTTTACCGGCGATAACTTCAGCGGCAACGTGACCTTCGTGAACACCTTTGTGTGCCAGCATCGGCTGACCGACGATATCACCGATAGCAAAGATGTGCGGTACGTTGGTACGCAGCTGTTTGTCAACGCGGATGAAACCACGGTCGTCAACTTCCACGCCAGCTTTGCCTGCGTCGAGGTTTTTACCGTTCGGCACACGACCAATCGCTACCAGCACGGCGTCGTAACGCTGCGGTTCAGCTGGTGCTTTTTTGCCTTCCATCGTCACATAAATGCCGTCTTCTTTCGCTTCAACGGCGGTAACTTTGGTTTCCAGCATCAGGTTGAATTTCTTGCTGATACGCTTGGTGAAGACTTTAACGATGTCTTTGTCAGCTGCCGGGATAACCTGGTCGAACATTTCAACCACATCAATCTGTGAACCCAGCGCGTGGTATACGGTCCCCATTTCCAGACCGATGATACCGCCACCCATTACCAGCAGGCGTTCTGGTACTTCTTTCAGTTCCAGCGCGTCAGTGGAGTCCCAGATACGCGGATCTTCATGCGGAATAAACGGCAGTTGGATCGGGCGAGAACCCGCTGCAATGATCGCGTTGTCGAAGTTGATCACGGTTTTGCCGTTCTCACCTTCCACTTCCAGGGTGTTCGCCCCGGTGAATTTACCCAGACCGTTGACCACTTTGACTTTGCGGCCTTTCGCCATACCAGCCAGACCACCGGTCAGCTGATTGATCACTTTCTCTTTCCAGGTACGAATCTTGTCGATATCGGTTTTCGGTTCGCCGAAGACGATACCGTGTTCAGCCAGCGCTTTGGCTTCTTCGATAACTTTTGCTACGTGCAGCAGTGCTTTAGAAGGGATACAGCCGACGTTCAGGCAAACACCGCCAAGGGTGTTGTAACGTTCTACGATTACGGTTTCCAGACCTAAATCAGCGCAACGGAAGGCAGCGGAGTAACCTGCGGGGCCTGCCCCAAGTACCACGACCTGAGTTTTGATTTCAGTACTCATCATGACCTCTATATATTTATCTCCGGCGGTCATACCCGTCGTCTTTCAGGCCGCAGCGGCGTTAGCTTCACGCCCTCACCCCAGTCACTTACTTATGTAAGCTCCTGGGGATTCTGGCGCTTGCTACCTTGCTGCACCCAGAAATCCATAGGGTATGTGAAGTAATACCCTAACCACCACCGGGTCGTTCTATCCGTCGGTATTTTACAAAATTGTTAACAATTTTTAAACAACAAACGGCAACCGATTTGTCTATTCGCTAATAACCTCAATACATTCATGAGATTACCAGAAAAAAGCCGGCCGTTGGGCCGGCTCTTTTACTTACATCACCAGACGGCGAATGTCAGACAGCGTGTTGTTAATGATGGTAATGAAACGGGCACCATCAGCACCGTCGATCACGCGGTGGTCGAAGGAGAGAGAAATCGGCAGCATCAGACGCGGCACGAACTCTTTACCATTCCACACCGGTTCCATCGCGGACTTGGAAACGCCGAGGATAGCCACTTCCGGAGCGTTCACAATCGGCGCGAAGTGGGTAGTACCCAGGCCGCCGATGCTGGAGATGGTGAAGCAACCGCCCTGCATTTCGCCCGCAGTCAGCTTACCATCACGCGCTTTCTTAGAAATAGTCATCAGCTCGCGAGACAGCTCGATGATGCCTTTCTTGTTGACGTCTTTGAATACCGGAACAACCAGGCCGTTCGGGGTATCCACCGCCACACCGATGTTGATGTATTTCTTCAGGGTCAGACGCTGACCGTCTTCCGACAGAGAACTGTTGAAGCGAGGCATCTGCTCAAGTGCCGCAGCAACGGCTTTCATGATGAAGACAACTGGGGTGATCTTCACATCCAGCTTACGTTTCGCTGCTTCTTCGTTCTGCTGTTTACGGAACGCTTCCAGCTCAGTGATATCGGTTTTGTCGAAGTGAGTAACATGCGGGATCATCACCCAGTTACGGCTCAGGTTCGCACCAGAGATTTTCTGGATGCGGCCCAGTTCCACTTCTTCGATTTCACCAAACTTGCTGAAGTCCACCTTCGGCCACGGCAGCATGCCAGGGATACCGCCGCCAGTTGCCGCCGGAGCCGCTTCTGCACGTTTGATCGCTTCTTTCACGTAAGCCTGAACGTCTTCGCGCAGGATACGACCTTTACGGCCAGTGCCCTTCACTTTCGCCAGGTTAACGCCAAACTCGCGAGCCAGACGGCGGATCAGCGGAGTCGCGTGAACGTAAGCGTCGTTTTCAGCAAATTCAGATTTGCCTTCGGCTTTCGCAGCCGGAGCTGCTGCCGGAGCTTCAGCTTTTGCTGCCGGAGCCGGCGCAGCCGCTTCCTGTTTCGCAGGAGCTGCCGCAGGTGCTGCGCCTTCAACTTCGAAGATCATAATCAGCGAGCCAGTTTTCACTTTATCGCCAACGTTGACTTTCAGTTCCTTCACGACGCCAGCAAACGGAGCCGGAACTTCCATAGAAGCTTTATCGCCTTCTACGGTGATCAGTGACTGTTCAGCGGCAACTTTGTCGCCCACTTTCACCATCACTTCGGTCACTTCAACTTCGTCACCACCGATATCCGGAACGTTAACTTCTTTCACGCCAGCCGCTGGTGCAGGGGCCGCTGCCGGAGCCGCTTCCTGTTTAGCCGCCGGAGCTGCCGCGCCTGCTTCACCCGCGACTTCGAAGACCATAATCAGCGAGCCGGTAGACACTTTGTCACCCACGGTCACTTTGATCTCTTTCACGGTGCCTGCAAACGGAGCAGGAACTTCCATAGAAGCCTTGTCGCCTTCTACGGTGATCAGCGACTGTTCAGCTTCAACTTTGTCGCCCACTTTCACCAGGATTTCGGTCACTTCGACTTCGTCGCTGCCGATATCCGGAACATTTACGTCTTTTGCCGCCGCAGCCGCGGGTGCTGCTGCCGGAGCTGCTTCTTTCTTCTCTTCTGCCTGAGCAGGTGCAGCGTCAGCTGCACCGTCGGCGGAATCGAAAATCATAATCAGTGCGCCGGTCTGGGTTTTATCGCCCACAGAGACTTTGATCTCTTTAACGATACCCGCCTGCGGAGACGGGACTTCCATAGAGGCTTTGTCGCCTTCTACGGTGATCAGCGACTGTTCGGCTTCAACTTTGTCGCCCACTTTGACCAGGATCTCGGTGATTTCAACTTCATCAGCCCCGATGTCCGGTACTTTGATTTCGATAGCCATTATTCTTTTACCTCTTACGCCAGACGCGGGTTAACTTTATCTGCATCGATGTTGAATTTGGCGATTGCGTCAGCAACCACTTTCTTATCGATTTCGCCACGTTTAGCCAGTTCGCCCAGCGCCGCAACCACGACATAAGAAGCATCAACTTCGAAGTGGTGACGCAGGTTCTCACGGCTGTCGGAACGACCGAAGCCATCAGTACCCAGTACGCGGTAGTCGTCAGCCGGTACGTAAGTACGGACCTGCTCAGCGAACAGTTTCATATAGTCGGTAGATGCCACTGCCGGAGCGTCGTTCATCACCTGAGCGATGTACGGAACGCGCGGAGTTTCCAGCGGGTGCAGCATGTTCCAGCGTTCACAATCCTGACCATCACGCGCCAGTTCGGTGAAGGAGGTCACGCTATATACGTCAGAACCTACGCCATAATCTTTCGCCAGGATCTCTGCCGCTTCACGGACGTGACGCAGGATAGAACCGGATCCCAGCAGCTGAACTTTACCTTTGCTACCTTCAATGGTTTCGAGTTTGTAGATACCTTTACGGATACCTTCCTCAGCACCTTCCGGCATTGCCGGCATGTGGTAGTTTTCGTTCAGCGTAGTGATGTAGTAGTAAACGTTCTCTTGTTTTTCACCGTACATACGCTCCAGACCGTCATGCATGATGACAGCAACTTCGTAAGCGTAAGCCGGGTCGTAAGAGATACAGTTCGGGATAGTCAGCGACTGAATGTGGCTGTGACCGTCTTCGTGCTGCAGACCTTCACCGTTCAGGGTGGTACGACCGGAAGTACCGCCGATCAGGAAGCCACGCGCTTGCTGGTCGCCAGCCGCCCAGCACAGATCGCCGATACGCTGGAAGCCGAACATCGAGTAATAGATGTAGAACGGAATCATCGGCAGATTGTTGGTGCTGTAAGAGGTCGCCGCTGCCAGCCAGGAACAACCTGCGCCCAGCTCGTTGATCCCTTCTTGCAGAATCTGACCTTTCTCGTCTTCTTTATAGTAAGCAACCTGCTCGCGGTCCTGCGGGGTGTACTGCTGACCGTTCGGGCTGTAAATACCAATCTGACGGAACAGACCTTCCATACCGAAAGTACGCGCTTCGTCGGCGATGATCGGCACCAGACGATCTTTGATCGACTTGTTCTTCAGCATCACGTTCAGGGCACGAACGAAAGCGATAGTGGTAGAGATCTCTTTGCTCTGCTCTTCCAGCAGCGCGCCGAAGTCTTGCAGGCTCGGCAGCTCCAGCTTCTCGGTGAAGTTCGGCTGGCGGCTTGGCAGATAACCGTGCAATTTCTGACGCTGAGCGTGCAGATAGGTATGCTCTTCAGAACCTTCCGGGAAGGTGATGTACGGCAGTTTTTCGATATCAGCATCAGACACCGGCACATTGAAACGGTCGCGGATATGACGCACGCCGTCCATGTTCATTTTCTTAACCTGGTGCGCGATGTTTTTACCTTCAGCTGCGTCGCCCATGCCGTAACCTTTAATGGTATGAGCAAGGATTACTGTCGCTTTGCCTTTGGTTTCCTGCGCTTTCTTGAATGCAGCGTAGATTTTCTTCGGATCGTGACCGCCACGGTTCAGCGCCCAGATCTGCTCGTCAGTCCAGTCTGCAACCAGAGCTGCGGTTTCCGGATATTTACCGAAGAAGTGTTCACGAACGTACGCACCATCTTTCGATTTGAAGGTCTGGTAGTCGCCGTCAACGGTTTCGTTCATCAGCTGGATCAGTTTACCGCTGGTATCTTTACGCAGCAGTTCATCCCAACGGCTACCCCACATCACTTTGATCACGTTCCAGCCAGCACCTTCGAAGATACCTTCCAGTTCGTTGATGATCTTGCCGTTACCGGTGACCGGGCCGTCAAGACGCTGCAGGTTACAGTTGATAACGAAGACCAGGTTATCCAGTTTTTCACGGGTAGCGATGGTGATCGCACCTTTGGATTCCGGTTCGTCCATTTCACCGTCGCCGAGGAACGCGTAAACGGTCTGTTTAGAGGTATCTTTCAGGCCACGGTGTTCCAGATATTTCAGGAATTTAGCCTGGTAAATAGCACCAATCGGACCCAGACCCATAGATACGGTCGGGAACTGCCAGAATTCCGGCATCAGTTTCGGGTGCGGATAGGAAGAGAGGCCATTGCCGTGAACTTCCTGACGGAAGTTATCCAGCTGCTCTTGAGTCAGACGACCTTCCAGGAAAGCACGAGCGTAAACGCCCGGGGAAATGTGGCCCTGGAAGTAAACCAGGTCGCCGCCATCTTGCTCGTTGCGTGCACGGAAGAAGTGGTTAAAGCACACATCATAAATGGTTGCGGAAGACTGGAAGGACGCCATGTGGCCGCCCAGTTCGAGGTCTTTTTTCGACGCACGCAGAACCGTCATGATGGCGTTCCAGCGGATAGCTGAACGAATACGGCGTTCCAGTTCCAGATTACCCGGATACTCCGGTTGTTCTTCAACGGGGATGGTGTTGATGTAGTTGCTGATACCGGTGCCTGCGGCTACGTTGACACCGCCTTTGCGGGCTTCAGCAAGCAGTTGGTCGATCAGATACTGAGCACGCTCAACACCTTCTTCACGGATGACCGATTCGATCGCCTGGAGCCAGTCGCGAGTTTCGATCGGATCCACGTCATTTGGGAAACGTTCTGACATGGGTTATTCCTTATCTATCTAATAACGTTGAGTTTTCTGGAACCTGTCCCATTGAACTCTCGCCGGAAAGCTCAATAAGACAGGTTCTACGTTTAGTTGCCGCGCTTTTATATGCGCTTGATTTACAACATCTTCTGGATAATTTTTACCAGAAAAATCACTAATTCTTTCGTTGTTCCAGACGACGCAGAGAACGCTCACGGCGACTCTCTTCACGGCTTCTGTCGAGCAAAATTTCTTCGATAAAGGCCAGATGGCGATGCGATGCTTCGCGTGCTTCTTCCGGCTTACCGGCCATAATCGCTTCGAATATGCGAGTGCGGTGACTACTCACCAGCGGCAGCATCTCGCGACGCGAATAGAGCAATTCGAAGTTCTGACGGACATTCTGAGCCAACATCGGCTCCATACACCTTAGCAGATGAAGCAGAACTACATTGTGGGCTGCTTCGGTGACGGCAATCTGATACTGGAGGACGGCGTTTGATTCCGCGTCCAGATCGCCAGACTGCTGCGCCAGCTCTATGGCGTGGTGGAGTTCACGGATGCGTTCCTTGTCTTCATCGGTACTACGCAGCGCGGCGTAATAGGCGGCGATACCTTCCAGGGCGTGTCGTGTTTCGAGCAAGTCATACTGTGATTCAGGATGGTCGGAGAGCAGCTCCACCAGCGGATCGCTGAAACTTTGCCAGAGGCTGCTCTGAACAAAAGTGCCGCCACCCTGGCGACGAAGCAACAAGCCCTTTGCTTCGAGACGTTGAATCGCCTCACGCAAGGAGGGACGGGAGACGTCGAACTGTTTCGCCAGTTCGCGTTCCGGTGGGAGTTTTTCGCCCGGGCGGAGTGTGCCTTCGAGGATCAAAAACTCCAGTTGCTGCTCAATCACATCGGAGAGTTTTGGTTGGCGGATTTTGCTGTAGGCCATGAGTTCCTGTCTTAAGCCACTTGCCGAAGTCAATTGGTCTTACCAATTTCATGTCTGTGACGCTAAAGTAACAAAGTATTCACCTCATGTCCATACAGGTTTTGATTGAAATCATGAAACTGTGCACATTTTAACAAGTTGACATATATAACGTTTCAAAGTTGTAACTATGCACAAATGTAGACTTTACGTAGGAAAGGGATTTTTTAACGATTATTAAACTATAAAAATCCGAATTGAACCGATTCACTTACCAATTTATCGATTTTTAATTCAAAAATAATGAATTTATATTCATTCTGTATGTTGAGGGGATTTGAGGCTGACCTTTACAAACGGTTCCTTTTTAAGCAACTCATCTTCAACCATGCATAAAGCGGGTGCATTCGCTGCCGCATACCATTATTCTTTATCTGACGGAAGTCCTTTTGTAACAATTCAAACGTCTTTGATGTAAACAAATTAATACAAAAAACGGAATTGCAAACTTACACACGCATCACTGCGTAGATCAAAAAAATAATCACCGTACGAGGTTTCATGATGGAAGGTCAACAGCACGGCGAGCAGCTAAAGCGCGGCCTTAAAAACCGCCATATTCAGCTTATCGCGCTGGGTGGCGCGATAGGGACAGGGCTATTCCTGGGTAGCGCCTCCGTAATACAGTCCGCAGGGCCAGGGATTATCCTGGGATACGCCATTGCTGGTTTTATCGCCTTTCTGATCATGCGTCAGCTGGGTGAAATGGTGGTCGAAGAACCTGTCTCAGGCTCCTTTAGCCACTTTGCTTATAAATACTGGGGCAGTTTTGCCGGTTTCGCCTCTGGCTGGAACTACTGGGTACTGTACGTTTTAGTTGCCATGGCAGAGCTGACTGCCGTGGGTAAATACATTCAGTTCTGGTATCCGGAAATTCCCACCTGGGTTTCTGCCGCCGTGTTCTTTGTGGTGATCAACGCCATCAACCTGACAAACGTAAAAGTGTTTGGCGAGATGGAGTTCTGGTTTGCCATTATCAAAGTTATCGCAGTGGTAGCGATGATCATCTTCGGCGGCTGGCTACTGTTCAGTGGCAACGGCGGCCCGCAGGCGACCGTCAGCAACCTGTGGGATCAGGGTGGTTTCCTGCCGCACGGCTTCACCGGGCTGGTGATGATGATGGCAATTATCATGTTCTCGTTTGGGGGACTTGAACTGGTAGGGATTACTGCCGCAGAAGCTGATAACCCGGAGCAAAGCATTCCAAAAGCGACTAACCAGGTTATCTACCGCATCCTGATTTTCTACATTGGTTCATTAGCCGTCCTGCTCTCCCTGATGCCATGGACCCGCGTTACCGCTGATACCAGTCCGTTTGTACTGATCTTCCACGAATTGGGCGATACCTTTGTGGCGAATGCGCTAAACATCGTAGTACTGACTGCTGCGCTCTCCGTGTACAACAGCTGCGTATATTGCAACAGCCGTATGCTGTTTGGTCTGGCACAACAGGGCAACGCGCCAAAAGCGCTGGCGTCTGTCGACAAACGCGGTGTACCGGTTAACACTATTCTGGTGTCTGCGCTGGTTACGGCATTGTGCGTGCTGATTAACTACCTTGCACCGGAATCCGCATTCGGACTGTTAATGGCGCTGGTGGTATCTGCACTGGTAATCAACTGGGCGATGATTAGCCTGGCGCATATGAAATTCCGTCGCGCCAAGCAGGAACAAGGCGTGGTAACTCGCTTCCCTGCTCTGCTTTATCCGCTGGGTAACTGGATCTGCCTGCTGTTTATGGCGGCGGTACTGGTGATTATGCTGATGACCCCAGGAATGGCGATTTCGGTATACCTGATCCCGGTATGGCTGATCGTGTTAGGTATCGGCTATCTGTTTAAAGAGAAAACCGCCAAAGCCGTAAAAGCGCATTAATCTCTCTACGCCCTCACCCGTGCTGGGTGAGGGCGACAATCTTTACACCAACGCCCCGTAAATCGTCAGTAGCGCAATTACCACCACGACCACGAACGAGGTTTTCTTCGCCATTGAAACCGCTGCCTTCGGCGTCTCCACCTTATCGACATGCGGTTCACGCGCCAGAGAGAACTGTGCCAGACGTGTTAATACCTGATATTGCGAAGTATGGAAATCACCCAGCGAAGCAAACCAGGCCGGTAACGCTTTCTCCCCATGACCGATCAAGGCATATACCACACCCGCAAGACGAACCGGCACCCAATCCAGTACATGAAGCACAGCATCAATGCCGGACTGTAAACGATGATGCGGCGTCTGGTAACGCGCCAGCCAGTATTGCCATGCACGCAAAAACGCATACCCCATCAGCGTAACGGGTCCCCAGGTTCCCCCCACAATCAGCCAGAACAGCGGAGCAAGATAAAAACGAAAGTTAATCCACAGCAATGCATTTTGCAGCTCACGCAAATACTCACGTTCATCGCAACCTGCCGGGACGCCGTGAATCATGGTGAGTTCGCCAGCCATCGTGGCACGGGCATGGCTATCATTACGTGAAGCAGCTGTCAGATAAGCATGATAATGAAGACGAACTTTACCTGCGCCAATACACAGCAAACCAATCAGCAGCCACACCAGCAACGTGGGAACGTTGAACAATACACCCTGCAATGCGCGTAACAGTAAAAAAGTCACGCCCATCGCAATAATGGTCATGCATAACGTGCGCCCGAGAGAAAAATGTTTCACCCGCCGAAAGAACGCTTCAAGACGATGATCAAGCTGCCAGTGCTCGCCCAACTTAAACAGGCGCTCGAAAATTAACACCAGTAAGGTTGTAAATAGCGTCATGTTGTCTCCTTGCTGACCAGCGCACGAAACCGTGCCCAATCAAATGCAGGACCGGGATCGGTTTTCCGATCCGGCGCAATATCACAATGGCCCGTCATGTTATTAGCGATATCTGGATAGCGATCAATCAGTGCCCGTGTAACCGCCGCAAGCTGTTGATACTGCGCATCGGTATACGCCAGCGTATCGGTGCCTTCCAGCTCAATCCCAATAGAAAAATCATTGCAGCGTTCACGCCCCTGATACTGAGAGACTCCCGCATGCCAGGCACGTTTATCAAAAGGAACATACTGGACTATTTCACCATCACGGCGAATCAAACAGTGAGCGGAGACGCGCAAATGGGCGATCTCAGCAAAGAAAGGATGTGCCTGCGGATCAATAGTTCCAGTGAATAATGCGTCGATCCACGGACCGCCAAACTCGCCTGGCGGCAGGCTAATATTGTGCACCACCAGCAGGGTGGGTGTTTCGTCATCCGGGCGGCAATCGTAATGTGGTGAGGGAACGCGGTGCGCGCCAACCAGCCACCCCTGTTCTAACAACATGCAGGATCTCCTTATATGTGGTGCTAATACCCGGTTCAGAGTAGCATGTTTCTACCTTATGATTCGTTAGCTATCTGGAGTTTTAACATGCCGCCTCGCCGCTATAACCCTGACACCCGACGTGACGAGCTGCTGGAACGCATTAATCTCGATATCCCCGGCGCGGTGGCCCAGGCGCTGCGGGAAGATTTAGGCGGAACAGTCGATGCCAACAATGACATTACGGCAAAACTTTTACCGGAAAACTCTCGCTCTCATGCCACAGTGATCACACGCGAGAATGGCGTATTTTGCGGCAAACGCTGGGTTGAAGAGGTGTTTATTCAACTGGCAGGCGACGATGTCACCATAATCTGGCATGTGGATGACGGCGATGTCATCAACGCCAATGAACCCTTGTTCGAACTTGAAGGCCCATCCCGCGTGCTGTTAACGGGCGAACGCACTGCACTTAATTTTGTGCAAACCCTTTCAGGGGTTGCCAGTAAGGTACGCCACTATGTCGAATTACTGGAGGGCACCAACACGCAGTTGTTGGATACGCGCAAAACCTTACCCGGCCTGCGTTCAGCTCTGAAATACGCGGTACTTTGCGGCGGCGGAGCGAATCACCGCCTGGGGCTTTCTGATGCCTTCCTGATCAAAGAAAACCATATTATTGCCTCCGGCTCAGTGCGCCAGGCGGTCGAAAAAGCGTCCTGGCTGCACCCAGATGCGCCAGTAGAAGTCGAAGTAGAGAATCTGGAAGAACTTGATGAAGCCCTGAAAGCAGGTGCCGATATCATCATACTGGATAACTTCGAAACAGAACAGATGCGCGAAGCCGTCAAACGCACCAACGGCAAGGCGCTACTGGAAGTGTCTGGCAACGTCACTGACAAAACACTGCGCGAATTTGCCGAAACGGGCGTGGACTTTATCTCCGTCGGTGCGCTAACTAAACACGTACAGGCACTCGACCTTTCAATGCGTTTTCGCTGATTGCTGACAGATTTATCCGCTCCATCGCGGGCGGATAATCTCCCCTTTCCCAACTTTCTTCGTAACGCCTCGCAAATTTCTTGTCTTTCGCTGCAACGTAATAAAAAACTCCGGAAGCTGCTTTCCCGTTTCGTTTTTTGCCCCTCGCTTGTGCTGATGGCGTTTGCCAAAGTAGCGCCAACCAAATCAAGGAGCGAAACAAATGGACAAGCAACGCGGTTTTACACTTATCGAACTGATGGTGGTTATTGGCATCATTGCCATTTTAAGCGCCATTGGTATTCCCGCTTATCAAAACTACCTGCGCAAAGCCGCACTCACCGACATGCTACAAACCTTTGTGCCTTACCGTACCGCCGTAGAGTTGTGCGCGCTGGAACATGGTGGATTAGATACCTGCGACGGTGGCAGCAATGGCATTCCCTCGCCTACCACCACCCGCTATGTTTCAGCCATGAGTGTGGCAAAGGGCGTGGTGTCGCTGACCGGGCAAGAAAGTCTCAATGGGCTAAGCGTCGTCATGACACCGGGTTGGGATAACGCAAACGGCGTCACCGGCTGGACGCGCAACTGCAATATTCAAAGTGACAGCGCATTGCAGCAAGCCTGCGAAGATGTCTTTCGCTTTGATGACGCCAACTAAGGAGCGGCAATGAATATTCCACAGCTCACCGCCCTGTGTCTGCGTTATCAGGGAGTCTTGCTGGATGCCAGCAAAGAGGTGGTTCATGTTGCGGTGGTCGATGCCCCTTCGCATGAGCTACTGGACGCATTGCATTTCGCTACCACCAAACGTATTGAGATCACCTGCTGGACGCGCCAACAAATGGAAGGTCACGCCAGTCGCACCCAACAGACATTGCCCGTAGCTATTCATGAGAAGCATCAGCCCAAAGCAGAGTTACTGACTCGAACGTTACAATCTGCGCTGGAACAACGCGCGTCTGATATTCATATCGAACCAGCGGACAATGCCTACCGCATCCGCTTGCGTATCGACGGTGTATTGCATCCTTTACCGGATGTTTTACCGGATGCCGGAGTCGCATTAACCGCCAGATTAAAAGTGCTGGGCAACCTGGATATCGCGGAACATCGCCTGCCACAGGACGGGCAATTCACTGTCGAACTGGGCGGGAACGCCGTCTCATTTCGCATTGCTACCTTGCCATGTCGCGGCGGTGAAAAGGTGGTATTACGGTTGTTACAGCAGGTGGACCAGGCGCTGGATATCAACACGCTGGGGATGCAACCATCACAACTGACTGACTTTACCTACGCCTTGCAGCAACCACAGGGATTGGTGCTGGTAACTGGCCCTACTGGCAGCGGCAAAACGGTCACGCTGTATAGCGCCCTGCAAACGCTAAATATCGCTGATATTAATATTTGCAGCGTGGAAGATCCGATTGAGATCCCCATAGCCGGACTAAACCAGACGCAAATCCATCCGCGTGCCGGTCTTACCTTTCAGGGCGTTTTGCGTGCGTTATTGCGCCAGGACCCTGACGTCATCATGATCGGAGAGATCCGCGATGGCGAAACGGCAGAAATTGCCATTAAAGCCGCGCAAACGGGCCACCTGGTGTTGTCTACCCTACACACGAATTCCACCTGCGAAACGCTGGTACGTTTACAGCAAATGGGAGTCGCCCGCTGGATGCTCTCATCGGCGCTTACGCTGGTAATAGCCCAGCGTCTGGTACGTAAACTTTGCCCACATTGTCGCCTGCAGCAAGGGGAGCCCATCCATATTCCAGACAATGTATGGCCGTCGCCGCTGCCCCGCTGGCAAGCACCCGGTTGTGTACATTGCTACCACGGTTTTTATGGTCGCACTGCCTTATTTGAAGTTCTGCCCATAACACCGTTCATACGTCAGCTTATTTCCGCTAATACCGACGTTGAATCGCTGGAAACGCACGCCCGACAGGCGGGTATGCGAACGCTTTTTGAAAACGGCTGCCTGGCCGTGGAGCAAGGCTTAACCACCTTTGAAGAGTTAATCCGCGTATTGGGAATGCCGCATGGCGAGTAAGCAACTCTGGCGCTGGCATGGCATAACCGGCGACGGCAATGCGCAAGATGGAATGCTATGGGCAGAAAGCCGTGCTTTGCTGCTTATGGCACTTCAGCAACAGATGGTTACCCCACTTAGCCTGAAGCGAATCGCCATCAATTCTGCGCAGTGGCGAGGAGATAAAAGCGCGGAAGTCATTCATCAACTGGCGACGCTACTCAAAGCCGGGTTAACCCTTTCTGAAGGGCTGGCACTGCTTGCGGAACAGCATCCCAGTAAGCAATGGCAAGCGTTACTGCAATCACTGGCGCTCGATCTCGAACAGGGCGTTGCCTTTTCGAATGCCTTATTACCCTGGTCAGAGGTATTTCCGCCGCTCTATCAGGCAATGATCCGCACGGGGGAATTGACCGGTAAGTTAGATGAATGTTGCTTTGAACTTGCTCGACAGCAAAAAGCCCAGCGTCAGTTAGCCGATAAAGTGAAATCAGCGTTGCGTTATCCCATCATCATTTTAGCGATGGCAATAATGGTGGTTGTGGCAATGCTGCATTTTGTGCTGCCGGAGTTTGCTGCTATTTATAAGACCTTCAACACCCCACTACCGGTACTAACGCAGGGGATCATGACGCTGGCAGACTTTAGTGGCGAATGGGGCTGGCTGCTGCTGTTGTTCGGCTTACTGCTGGCAATAGCCAATAAGTTGCTGATGCGCCGCCCGACCTGGCTTATCGCGCGGCAGAAATGGCTGTTACGCATCCCGATTATGGGTTCACTGATGCGGGGACAAAAACTCACGCAGATCTTTACGATTCTGGCGCTGACTCAAAGTGCAGGCATTACTTTTTTACAGGGCGTAGAGAGCGTCAGAGAAACAATGCGCTGCCCGTACTGGGTGCAACTTCTGACACAAATCCAGCACGATATCAGTAACGGTCATCCCATCTGGCTGGCGCTAAAAAATACCGGTGAGTTTAGCCCGCTCTGTTTGCAATTAGTGAGAACAGGAGAGGTATCCGGCTCGCTGGATCTCATGTTAGACAACCTCGCCCATCATCATCGGGATAACACAATGGCGCTGGCGGATAACCTCGCAGCCTTACTGGAACCGGCGTTGCTGATCATAACGGGAGGAATTATCGGTACGCTGGTGGTGGCAATGTATTTGCCAATTTTCCATTTAGGCGATGCGATGAGTGGGATGGGATAACGCTGGCGTGTTACTCCACGCCAGCATTGGGAGATTACAGATTGTTGAAGATGCGGTTTTCTTGTTCCTGTACACGGATAAACGTAGTGCGCTTGGTCAGCTCTTTCAGGCGTGAAGCCCCAACGTATGTACAAGCTGAACGCAGGCCGCCCAAAATATCACGCGCGGTATTTTCAACCGGGCCTCGCAGCGGCAGCTTAACGGTTTTACCTTCTGCTGCGCGATATTCCGCAACGCCGCCAACGTGACGTTTCATCGCAGACTCGGAGCTCATGCCGTAGAACAGCATAAATTTCTCGCCGTTCTCCTCAACGATGCGACCGCCGCTCTCTTCGTGGCCCGCCAGCATGCCGCCAAGCATGACGAAATCGGCACCGCCGCCAAAGGCTTTCGCGACATCGCCCGGCGTGGTGCAGCCACCGTCGCTGACGATCATTCCGCCCAGACCATGCGCAGCATCGGCACATTCGATCACCGCAGAAAGTTGCGGATAACCGACGCCTGTTTTGACGCGAGTTGTACAAACAGAACCTGGGCCAATGCCAACTTTAACGATATCAGCACCGGAGAGGATAAGCTCCTCACACATTTCACCAGTCACGACGTTGCCAGCACAAATGGTTTTGGTCGGCCACGCTTCACGCGCTTTCGCAACGAACTGCACGAAGTGTTCAGAATAACCATTCGCCACATCAATACAAACGAAGTTTAATGCCGGGTTCAGGTCGAGAATCTGTTTAGTTTTTTCGAAATCCGCATCAGACGTACCGGTAGAAACCATCACATGTTTCAGCACATCAGCGGAAGAATTGTTGATAAACGCTTGCCACTCTTCGACAGAATAGTGTTTATGCACAGCAGTCAGAATATCAAAAGAAGCCAGCGCAGAGGCCATAGAAAATGTGCCTACGGTGTCCATATTTGCGGCGATAATCGGCACGCCGGACCAGCTCTGACCTGAATGTTTGAAGGTGAATTGACGTTCCAGTTCAACATCGGAACGGCTTTTAAGAGTGGAGCGTTTAGGGCGGATGAGAACGTCTTTAAAACCTAACTTCAGATCTTCTTCAATACGCATGTGCGGATTCCTGGGGTTAATGGCTATAAGGGTAAGAGCGCAACTCCAGTGACGCTATCATACGCACTAATCAATGCGGCGCAAGACTGCGAAATTGTCTTTTTTTACGCTACAATCCCATAAATTTACCTGGTAAATAGTGAGCGAACGTTTCATCAATTTCGCTTTCGTGCGCTCATTTTTAACGTTTTGATAATCATGATGAATTCCCGGGAATATAAATTATGAGGTATATAGTTGCCTTAACGGGAGGCATTGGCAGTGGCAAGAGTACCGTTGCCAATGCGTTTGCTGATCTCGGAATTAACGTCATTGATGCCGATATTATTGCGCGTCAGGTGGTTGAACCAGGTGCACCTGCGCTACATGCCATTGCTGATCACTTTGGCGCTAACATGATTGCTGTTGATGGAACATTGCAGCGCCGGGCCTTGCGCGAGCGGATTTTCGCCAACCCGGAAGAGAAAAACTGGCTTAACGCCCTGCTGCATCCGCTGATTCAGCAAGAGACGCAACACCAGATCCAGCAAGCAACTTCCCCCTATGTACTGTGGGTTGTGCCATTGCTGGTAGAAAACTCATTGTATAAAAAAGCGAATCGAGTGCTGGTGGTGGATGTCAGCCCAGAAACGCAACTTAAACGCACCATGCAGCGCGATGATGTCACTCGCGAGCATGTTGAACAAATTCTTGCTGCTCAGGCAACGCGCGAAGCCCGCCTTGCCGTGGCAGATGACGTCATTGATAATAACGGCGCACCGGATGCTATCGCATCGGATGTTGCCCGCCTGCACGCACACTATTTGCAGCTTGCGTCGCAGTTTGTCTCACAGGAAAAACCGTAATGCAGACCCAGGTCCTTTTTGAACATCCACTAAATGAAAAAATGCGTACATGGCTGCGCATTGAGTTTTTGATTCAGCAACTCACCGTTAATCTACCCGTCGTTGACTACGCTGGCGCTCTGCATTTCTTCCGCAATGTCAGTGAATTACTGGATGTTTTCGAGCGCGGCGAAGTCCGTACTGAGCTGTTGAAAGAACTTGACCGCCAGCAGCGCAAACTCCAGACCTGGATTGGCGTGCCTGGCGTGGACCAGAGCCGTATTGAAGCATTAATTCAGCAGTTAAAAGCGGCGGGGAGCGTATTAATTTCCGCGCCGCGTATCGGGCAATTTCTGCGTGAAGATCGTTTGATTGCTCTGGTGCGTCAGCGACTGAGCATCCCAGGCGGCTGTTGTAGCTTTGATTTACCTACATTGCACATTTGGCTGCATCTACCCCAGGCGCAGCGTGACAGCCAGGTAGAAACCTGGATTGCCAGCCTGAACCCGCTCACCCAGGCACTTACCATGGTGCTGGATTTAATTCGCCAGTCGGCCCCCTTCCGTAAACAAACCAGCCTGAATGGTTTTTATCAGGATAACGGTGGCGATGCCGACTTGCTGCGCCTGAATCTGTCGCTCGATTCACAGCTTTATCCGCAAATTTCCGGTCATAAGAGCCGTTTTGCCATTCGTTTTATGCCGCTGGACAGTGAAAACGGACAGGTACCGGAACGTCTGGATTTCGAACTGGCCTGTTGCTAAGGAGTAAAAATGTCAGAAACTATTACGGTGAATTGCCCAACCTGCGGGAAAACGGTGGTATGGGGTGAAATCAGCCCGTTTCGGCCATTTTGTTCCAAACGTTGTCAGCTGATCGACCTAGGAGAATGGGCTGCTGAAGAAAAGCGAATCCCCAGCAGTGGCGATCTTTCCGAAAGCGATGACTGGAGCGAAGAGCAGAAGTAATTGGGTGTAAAAGGTGAGATGTTGTCGGATGCAGCGCGAATGCCTTATCCGACCTGCAAGACCTTTTATATCAACGCATTAAAAAAATTGTAGGCCTGATAAGACGCGCCAGCGTCGCATCAGGCATCCAGTGTAAATGTCGGATGCCTTAACCGATCTACAGACACTTAAGCTTCGCAATTACCGGTTCATTGGCTGGCGGAAAATCATCTGCATTGAGGCAGGCCTGCGAAATCCACTCACTGGGCTGCCCTTCTTTACCCCACGGCTCCCCTTCCCAGCTTTCGACCAGCCAGAACCACAGTGTTATATGCCTGTCCGGGAATTCATATTCCAGTTTTTCAAATAGCGAATAATGTTGTGGGGTAATCCCGACTTCTTCCTGAAGTTCACGCACCACCGCCTGTTCCGGCGTTTCGCCCATTTCAATTTTACCGCCTGGAAACTCCAGTTTATTCGCCATGTGCGCATCTGCGGCGCGACGGGTTATAAAGATTTCATTGTTCTCGTTGCGAATAATACCTACCGCAATTTGCAGCTTTTTCATTGTCTTAAACCTATAAAAAAGGCGCAGAATCCTGCGCCTTTTGTTTCAAGAGTTAGCTTTATTGCAGGCGACCGTGGCACTGCTTGTATTTTTTACCAGAACCGCACGGGCAAGGATCATTACGTCCAACTTTGCGTTCACCGGTTTGTGCCGCCAGTGCAGCTGCGGCTGCAGAGTCATCATCCTGATGGCTAAGCTGCTGCATTTGCGCTAAACGCTCGGCTTCCATACGACGCTGTTGTTCCAGCTCTTCAACCTCTTCAGGCATACGTACCTGGACTTTGCTCAGCGTGCTGATGACTTCATATTTCAGCGACTCCAGCATCGCTGCAAACATGGAGAACGATTCACGTTTGTATTCCTGCTTCGGATCTTTCTGTGCATAGCCACGCAGGTGGATACCTTGACGCAGATAATCCATCGCTGCCAGGTGCTCTTTCCACAGGGAGTCAAGCGTTTGCAGCATGACGCCTTTCTCGAAGTGACGCATCATCTCAGCGCCAACCACTTCTTCTTTACGCTGATACACTTCGATGGACTGCGCCAGAATACGCTCACGCAGCGTCTCTTCATGCAGTTCTGGCTCTTTGTCCAGCCACTCGGCAATCGGCAAATCGAGGTCGAAATCGTTCTTCAGACGTTCCTGCAGCCCCGGAATATCCCACATTTCTTCCAGCGACTGCGGCGGAATGTAGGCATCGATGGTCGCTTTGAACACATCTTCACGAATGCTGTTGATGGTATCGCTCACATCGCTGACATCCAGCAGTTCATTACGCTGGGAGTAAATAGCGCGACGCTGATCGTTAGCCACGTCATCATATTCCAGCAGTTGCTTACGAATATCGAAGTTACGGCTTTCAACTTTACGCTGAGCGTTGGCAATCGCTTTGGTCACCCACGGGTGCTCGATGGCTTCGCCTGGTTTCATACCCAGTTTACGCATCATGCCGGAAACACGGTCAGAAGCAAAAATACGCATCAGCGCATCTTCCATCGACAGGTAGAAACGGGAAGAACCGGCATCCCCCTGGCGCCCAGAACGACCGCGTAGCTGGTTATCGATACGACGAGATTCGTGACGTTCTGTACCGATGATATGCAGACCACCTGCAGCCAGTACCGCATCGTGACGCACCTGCCAGTCGGCTTTGATTTTTTCAATTTGCTCTGCGGTCGGATTTTCCAGCGCGGCAACTTCTGCCTGCCAGCTACCACCGAGCACAATATCTGTACCACGACCCGCCATGTTAGTCGCGATAGTCACCGCCGCCGGATAACCCGCTTGTGCAACAATCGCTGCTTCGTTAGCGTGGAATTTGGCGTTCAGAACGTTGTGTTTGATACCGGCTTTGGTCAGCTCGTTTGACACCAATTCCGATTTTTCGATGGAGATAGTACCCACCAGCACTGGCTGGCCCTTCGCAGTACGCTCTTTGATATCTTCGATGATCGCCTGGATTTTTTCCGCTTCAGTCATATAGACCAGATCTGGCAGATCTTTACGAATCATCGGACGGTTGGTTGGAACAACAACGGTATCCAGCTTGTAGATTGAGCTAAATTCGAAAGCTTCGGTATCAGCAGTACCGGTCATGCCCGCCAGTTTTTCATACAAACGGAAGTAGTTCTGGAAGGTGATCGACGCCAGCGTCTGGTTTTCGTTCTGAATCTGTACACCTTCTTTCGCTTCCACTGCCTGATGCAGGCCATCGGACCAGCGACGTCCCTGCATGGTACGACCGGTGTGTTCATCAACGATGATAACTTCACCATCTTTAACGATGTAGTCGACGTCACGGGTAAACAGTGCGTGAGCACGCAGCGCCGCGGTTACGTGGTGCATCAGCATAATATTAGCCGGAGAGTACAGCGACTCCCCTTCATCCATGATGCCTTCTTTCACCAGCAGCTCTTCGATCAGCACCAGACCACGTTCAGTCAAGTTCACCTGGCGAGATTTTTCATCCACCGAGAAGTGGCCTTCGCCCTGGAAGGTTTCGGAGTCTTCTTTTTCCTGACGAATCAGGTGCGGAATGATTTTGTTCACGCGTTTATACATTTCCGAGCTGTCTTCAGCCGGGCCGGAAATGATCAGCGGTGTACGCGCTTCATCGATCAGGATGGAGTCCACTTCGTCCACCAGCGCATAGTGCAGTTTACGTTGTACACGTTCTTCAGGGCTGAATGCCATGTTATCGCGCAGGTAGTCAAAGCCGTATTCGTTGTTCGTACCGTAAGTGATGTCAGCTGCGTAAGCTTCACGCTTCGCCGGTGCTGGCATGCCCGGCAGGTTGATACCGACAGTCAGGCCAAGGAATTCAAACAGCGGACGGTTGTTTTCGGCGTCACGTTGCGCCAGGTAGTCGTTGACGGTAACAACGTGTACGCCCTTACCGGTTAATGCGTTCAGGTAAGCAGGCAGCGTTGCGGTCAGGGTTTTACCTTCACCGGTACGCATTTCCGCGATGCAGCGTTCGTTAAGAACCATACCGCCGAGTAACTGAACGTCGAAGTGACGCATACCAAAGACGCGCTTACTTGCCTCACGCACCACAGCGAAAGCTTCTGGGATCAGATTTTCCAGCACTTCGCCTTTTTCCAGACGTGCACGAAACTCTGCGGTTTTCCCTTTCAGTTCTTCGTCGGAGAGTTTTTCCATCTCCGGTTCCATGGCATTGATGATGTTGACGACTTTGCGCATCCGGCGCAGGGTGCGATCGTTACGACTACCGAAAACTTTAGTTAATAATTTGATTAGCATAATAAAATCTCAAACGCCCCGTGTTGCGGAGTCAATAAAATGAAATAAAGGTTTATTGTTGTTAGCTGAGGCGTTGAGGGCCAGCACGGATACCTTGCGCCTGGCTTATCCAGACGGGCGTGCTGAATTTTGCTTGCGGGGTAAAATGCGCATAATCAATGCGATAACCCTTTTCAGACGGCGTGCCTTCCTGGGTCAGCAGCGCGCTGAGCGTATCCAGTAATGCAAGATGTTGCGCCTGAAGAGGCAAAGATTCTTCAGCAACGGGCAGCGTTTGCGGTGCCATTGCGAAGGAAAGATGACGGATTACCGTGCGAATGGCATGTTGATGCCAGTAATCAACGGAATAGTTCGAATTCGGGCGGCGCGTGTTCGCTTCCAGCAAGGCCAATTGACCAAAGTTAACTTTGGCTGAAGGCTCGTGGTTGCGGGTTGTCGCTTTTGCGGGCGCGTTTGGTTCGGCGGCGTTGCTGAGCGCAGGCAAACCTAAACTCGCCGCGACCATCCCTAATAAGAGATGCGGCCAGAAGTAGCGTTTACCAAACTGTCGCCAGCGCGTCAGTATTCCACTCACGTTATTGCCATCCCGATCGTATTCAAACGTATTTAGCGCACAAATCTTATCATTAAAGCCTGAAGTCCACAGCACGAATGAAGATAAGTTGTGCGTAAAAGTGCTTAAGAAAACAGCGTTCGCACCGTTTTTTATCGTTCTTATAAAATTCAAAAAAAAACGACTGGTTCACCTGGCCGGAGAGAGTGCCAGATTTGCCAGTCGAATTTTATACGACAGTATAAATGTCGTTATGCCAGTACGGCTGAAGGCGCTTTGAAGGCCAACGGCAGTTCTGCGTCGTCCTGGAAGGTCACATATTCCCAGGCTTCCTGTTTTGCAAGGACAGCCTGCAGCAGTTTGTTATTCAGTGCATGACCAGATTTATAAGCGGTAAATGCACCAATAATATTGTGACCACACATGAACAAGTCACCGATCGCATCGAGCATTTTGTGACGCACAAATTCGTCTTCAAAACGCAGGCCGTCTTCGTTCAGTACGCGATAATCGTCAACAACGATGGCACAATCGAAGCTGCCGCCCAGGCACAAACCACGGGACTGCAGATATTCGATATCACGCATGAAACCGAACGTACGCGCACGGCTGATCTGGCGCATAAACGCATCAGCGGAGAAGTTCATCGCATAGCGCTGGTTGCTGGAATCAATAGCCGGATGGTTAAAATCGATGGTGAAATCCAGCGAAAAACCATTGTACGGCTTAAATTCAGCCCACTTATCGCCATCTTCGACACGAACAGTCTCTTTGATGCGAACAAATTTCTTGGCGCAGTTCAACTCGTCGATACCGGCGTCAAGCAGCAGGTATACAAACGGAGCGGCGCTGCCGTCCATGATCGGGATTTCCGGCGCGTTAACTTCGATAACAATGTTATCGATGCCCAGGCCCGCGAGAGCAGCATTGAGGTGCTCTACGGTTGAAATCCGTACATCATGCTCGTTGACCAGACACGTACAGAGCATGGTATCACGCACAGATTTGGCATCGGCCGGGAAATCTACCGGTGGATTCAAGTCGGTGCGACGATAGATGACCCCGGTGTTGGCCGGCGCAGGGCGTAACGTCAGGGTGACTTTCTTGCCGGTATGTAAACCGACACCCGTCGCCTGAACGATACGTTTAAGTGTCCTTTGTTTGATCATCGTATTATCTCGCCAAATTACCTATCCAACCGAAGTGTACTATACATTCGGCGGGCCAGTTTAGCACAAAGAGCCTCGAAACCCAAATTCCAGTCAATTCTTAATCAGCTTGCTTACGCAGGAATGCTGGGATATCCAGATAATCCGGCTCTTTCGCAGTTTGCGGTGCGTTGTCATTCACGACTTTAGCAACCGGTTTCTGCTCCTGAGTCAGCGGTGCCATCCCGTGCTGCTGGTAGCGATCCATCACTGGCTGCTGAACCTGCTTATTGGTCACCAGGGTGATTTCAGGACGTTTGTCCATACCGATACCTGTCGCAACAACAGTTACGCGCAGCTCGTCATTCATATCCGGGTCAAGAGAAGTACCGATAACCACAGTTGCGTTGTCGGATGCAAATGCACGGATGGTGTTACCTACCGTTTCGAACTCATCCAGACGCAGGTCGAAGCCCGCCGTGATGTTAACCAGCACGCCGCGCGCGCCAGACAGATCGATATCTTCCAGCAGCGGAGAGGAGATAGCCATTTCAGCAGCTTCTTCCGCACGGTCTTCGCCGCTCGCCACACCAGAACCCATCATTGCGTAGCCCATTTCAGACATTACGGTACGTACGTCTGCAAAGTCCACGTTCATCAGGCCTGGACGAGTAATCAGTTCAGCGATACCTTGCACAGCACCTTTCAGTACATCGTTCGCTGCGCCAAATGCATCCAGCAGGGAAATACCGCGGCCCAAGACTTTCAGCAGTTTGTCGTTAGGGATAGTGATCAGAGAGTCCACATGCTTGGACAGTTCTGTGATCCCCTGCTCAGCGAATGCCATACGCTTCTTGCCTTCAAAGTTGAAAGGCTTAGTCACGACAGCAACGGTCAGGATCCCCAAATCTTTTGCCACTTCAGCGACAACTGGTGCTGCACCAGTACCGGTACCACCACCCATACCCGCAGCAATAAAGACCATGTCTGCACCTTCCAGCGCCGCACGCAGTGCATCGCGATCCTCATCAGCCGCATTACGGCCAACTTCTGGATTTGCGCCAGCTCCCAGTCCTTTGGTGATACCGCTACCGATTTGAATCGTCTGTCCAACCGCTGTTTTACGCAGCGCTTGTGCATCGGTATTTACCGCGAAGAATTCAACACCTTCAATGCGCTCGCGCACCATGTGTTCAACAGCATTACCGCCGCCGCCGCCGACGCCGATGACTTTAATCACCGCGTCATTGGTAAGTTCCATTGGTTCAAACATAGTTTCTCTCCGATTTGTGCCTGTCGCCTGAGGCCGTAATTATCGTCGGCCTCATAAAAATTAAAACTCTTTTCGCAGCCAACTATTGAGTCGCTTGATCCACGAGCCAACTGATGCTGTAACACGTTTTTCTACTTCAGCTTCACCGTTAAGATGTGACTCTTTCCCATAGTGAAGCAATCCCACCGCCGTCGAATAATACGGCTCCTGAGCATAATCCGTTAAACCGGTAATGTTCAGCGGCGCGCCGATACGCACTTGCGTATGAAACACGCGCTGAGCACAGGCTGCAAGACCTTCGATCTGCGCTGCGCCACCAGTTAAAACAATGCCTGCCGCCAGGTGATGTTTAACCCCTTGTTGGCGAAGCTTTTCCTGCAACTGCAATATCTCTTCGTTGACCAGGTTGAGCAGCTCGGTATAGCGCGGCTCGATCACCTCTGCCAGGGTCTGACGTTGCAGACTCCGCGGTGGACGACCGCCTACGCTAGGCACTTCCACGCTCTCATCTTTTCCAACGATGGAACCCAGCGCACAACCGTGGCGAACTTTAATCGCTTCGGCGTCGCTTGGCGGCGTGCCAAAGGCGTAAGCGATATCACTGGTCACGACATTGCCAGCATAAGGAATTACCTTAGTGTGGCGCAATGCCCCACCGGTATAAACGGCGATATCCATTGTACCACCACCGATATCGACGACGCAGACACCCAGTTCACGTTCATCTTCCGTCAATACCGAATAACTTGATGCCAGTCCGGCAAATATCAGTTGGTCAACTTTCAGCCCACAACGTTCAACCGCTTTGACGATGTTTTTCGCCATATCGTTGTGACATGTGATCAGGTGCACTTTTGCCTGCATCCGCACGCCCGAAAGTCCTACCGGATTCTTGATCCCTTCCTGATAGTCAATCGCATACTCTTGCGGGATCACATGCAGCACACGATGCTCATCGCGCACACGCACTGATTTCGCGGTATGGACGACGTTTTCCACATCTTCTTGCGTCACTTCTTCTTCAGAAATAGGCACCATACCAATTTCATTCTGGCAGCTGATGTGCTTACCAGAAAGCGCCAGATATACCGAAGAGATCTGACAATCTGCCATCAATTCTGCCTGGTCAATGGCGCGTTGTACGCACTTGACCACGGATTCGAGGTCGTTCACCCCGCCTTTATCCATACCACGCGACGGGCAGCTGCCCACGCCAATGATATTGACCATACCGTCGGGCAGAACTTCCCCTACTAAAGCGGCAACCTTCGCGGTACCAATCTCCAGTCCTACTACCAGTTTTCTGTCCGTCGCCTTGATCATTGTTGTTCTGCCTGTGCCTGATTTTGTTGCTGAGTAGATTCCTCTGGCGGCAAGGGCGCCCAGCCTACTGCCGCTCCAGAGTCATAACGCAAATCAACGTAGCTAATCCGTTTGCCATCGGTTTGCGCCTGCTGCTGTAAAACCGGATAAAGTTCTACAAAGCGAGCCAAACGTTTCATCGTATCGCCCCGGCCAAGATTGAGCTTAATATCGTTATTCAGCGTCAACTGCCAGGAACGCCGCGCGGTCATCGCCGCTTCCTTCAGAGTAAATCTGTCCTTTGCCAGCATCTGCCCCATTTCGCGATAGCCCTGCAACACTTCATTGGCGCTGCCTTCCGGGCCATACAGCATTGGAAGCACCTGCTTGCTGGTGCGATCTGGTGGTACGCTGAAAGTGTTTCCTTCCGCGTCTACCATATGTTGATCATTCCACCGCGCAATCGGCACATATTCAACCAGATGAATCTTCAATTCATCAGGCCACTGCTTTCTGACGCTCACCTGCTTAATCCACGGCAGGCGTTGTTCTATTTGCGTCTGGATGATGTTGACATCCTGGGTCATAAAGGTACCTGGCTCACCCAATGCCAGGATCGACTGTCGGATATCATCATTACGCGTGTAATGGCGTTCACCGGTCAACACCAGCTTTGAGAGCGGCAGGCGTTGCGCATCTTCCATCCAGCCCAACACGACCCAGCCGCTCACCAACACTGTCGTTAAAACGGTCAGCAGGAAAAGGATCCCCGCCAGACGCGTTCCATTATTGCGGCGCGAAGAAACTTCTTCTTCGCTGTTTCGCGTGTTCAGAGCAGCCTGCGACATATTAGTCCGCCAGTTCCAGAATTCGTACTACCAACTGCGAGAAGCTCATACCTGCCTGACGTGCCGCCATCGGCACCAGGCTGTGGCTGGTCATACCCGGTGAGGTATTGGCTTCCAGCAGATAAAACTGTCCATCGCTGTCCAGCATAACGTCAATACGTCCCCATCCTTTGCAACCTAACGTCGTCCATGCTTTCAGCACTAATGCCTGCAAATTGGCCTCTTGTGACGCTTCCAGACCTGCGGGGCAGAAATACTGTGTCTCATCAGAGAGATACTTCGCCTCATAATCATAGAAGGTTCCGGCCGGTTGAATACGTATTGACGGTAAAATTTCTTCACCAAGTATCGCAACCGTGAACTCCGGCCCACTTAGCCATTTTTCAATCAATACTTCTTCATCGTGCTGAAATGCCAATCTTAATGCATCTTGTAGAGCATTTTCTGCTACTACTTTTGACATTCCCACGCTGGAACCTTCGCGACTCGGCTTAACGATAACCGGCAAACCTAAGGCAGAAATTTCTGCTAACTGCTTATCGCTCAGGCCTTTTTCAAACTCTGCGCGGGTTAATGCTACCCACGGCGCTACCGGTAAACCAGCGCCCTGCCAAAGCAATTTGCTGCGTAGTTTATCCATTGAAAGCGCAGATGCCATTACTCCGCTGCCGGTATAAGGCAAGCCCATCAGCTCGAGCATGCCCTGCAACGTGCCATCTTCACCACCGCGACCGTGTAGCGCGATAAACACTTTCTGAAAGCCCATCGACTTCAGTTGCGTCACGTCGACTTCTTTCGGGTCGACAGGATACGCGTCAATACCGCCTTCACGCAGCCCGGCTAACACCGCTGCACCAGAATTCAGAGAAACTTCCCGCTCAGCGGAGGTCCCGCCCAACAGGACCGCGATTTTATCAGTCATGTTGTTCTTCCTCCGGAGTTTGCGGCTTCAGTTTGATTTCAGCTAAAGAACGAGCAATTTTTCCGATATTACCGGCCCCCTGAACGAGAATCAGGTCGTTACCGGTTAATACTGGTGCTAGCATTTCGGCTACCTGCGCTGGGTCCGGCACCAGAATGGGATCAATTTTCCCACGTCCACGAATTGTGCGACACAGCGAACGGCTGTCCGCTCCCGGAATTGGCGCTTCGCCAGCCGGATACACTTCCAGCATCAACAGGGTATCAACCTGCGTCAGCACATTGGCGAAATCATCATACAGGTCGCGCGTACGGGTAAAACGGTGTGGCTGAAACAGCATTACCAGGTTTTTATCCGGCCAGCCTGCACGCGCCGCTTTAATGGTGGCGTCCACTTCCGTCGGGTGGTGGCCGTAGTCATCGACCAGCATTGCCGTACCGCTCTTACCATTCACTGGCTCCAGCGGGAATTCACCGAGGAAATCAAAACGGCGACCAGTCCCCTGGAAGCTCTCCAGCGCACGCAAAATAGCCTCGTCGTCAATTCCCTCTTCCGTAGCAACCGCAACCGCAGCTGCGGCGTTCAGCGCGTTATGACGGCCTGGCGCATTCAGGGTGACGCGCATCGGCTCTTTGTCCTGGCGCAGCAGCGTAAAGTGCCCCTGCGGGCCAATCTGCTGATAATCTTCTACACGCACGTCGGCATCTTCGCTGAAGCCGTAAGTCGTGGTCTGACGCCCCACACGCGGTAACAATTCGCGGATCACCGGATCATCAACACACATCACCGCACGACCGTAAAACGGCAGGTTGTGCAGAAAATTAATAAAGGTCTGTTTTAAATTCTCAAAGTCGCCCTGGTAGGTATCCATGTGGTCGGCTTCGATATTGGTGACAATCGCCACCATCGGTTGCAGATGCAGGAACGATGCATCGCTCTCATCTGCTTCGGCAATCAGGTACCGACCATGCCCCAAACGCGCATGAACGCCCGCCGCTTTTACCAGCCCACCGTTAACGAAGGTTGGGTCGAGTCCCGCTTCTGCGTAGATGCTGGAAACCATCGCAGTGGTTGTCGTTTTGCCGTGCGTTCCGGCAATGGCGATGCCATGACGAAAACGCATTAACTCAGCTAGCATTTCGGCACGACGGATCACAGGAATACGCGCTTCATGAGCTGCGACAATTTCCGGGTTATCGGCAGAAATCGCGCTGGAAACAACGACCACGCTGGCATCACGTACGTTTTCCGGGCGATGGTTGAAATAAATCGTCGCCCCAAGATTCATTAACTGCTGCGTGACCGGATTTGGCGCTAAATCGGAACCACTGATCTGATAACCTTCATTGGCCAGAACTTCGGCAATACCGCCCATACCGGCACCACCGATGCCGACAAAATGTATGTGCCGAACGCGACGCATTTCGGGCACGATGGAACGCAGTTTTGCCAATTGTTGTGTATTCATTCTTTACGCCATTAACTTCTTACATTCATACGATGCAAAAGGCATCGCTACAATTACGCCCGGGCAGCCCGGCTCACTTCATTTGCCACTCGCTCGGTGGCATCCGGAATGGATGCAGCACGGGCGCGTTCTGCCATGGTTAATAAGGTTTCTCGCGACCACCCGGCCAGGGTGTTGGCGACAGCATCCACAGTAAGCTGTGGCTGCTCGATAATTTTGGCTGCGCCCGCTTTTTCCAGCGGTAGCGCATTCCAGTATTGCTGGCGGTCTTTATGTTGAAACGGCACAAACAATGCCGGTAGCCCCGCTGCGGCAATTTCACTCACCGTTAACGCGCCGGAGCGGCAAACAACGACATCCGCCCACGCATACGCCGCCGCCATATCATCAATAAATTCCGTCACTTTATGCTGCGGTTGCCCCGCTTCCGCATACGCCTGTTCAACGGATTGTTGCGAACCTTTGCCGCTCTGATGCCAGATAGTGACTGAATCGCCCAGCTTTGCTGCAACCTGCGGCATTGTTTGGTTAAGAATACGAGCGCCCTGAGAACCGCCCACTACCAACACACGAACCGGACCTTCACGACCAGCCAAACGTTGCTGCGGCAGTGGCAACGCCAACACATCGGTACGCACCGGGTTACCCACCACTTCCGCATTAGGGAAAGCGCCTGGAAACGCCTGCATCACTTTGGTGGCAATCTTCGCCAGCCATTTATTGGTTAAGCCCGCAATACCATTTTGTTCATGAAGTACAACCGGAATGCCTAACGACCACGCGGCCAGACCACCTGGGCCTGATACGTAGCCGCCCATTCCGAGCACCACATCAGGTTTGAACGCTTTCATAATCGCCCGTGCCTGACGCCAGGCGTTAAAAATACGCAGAGGCGCAGCTAACAGTGCTTTTATACCTTTACCACGCAGACCAGAGATACGAATGAAATCAATTTCGATGCCATGTTTTGGCACTAAGTCCGCTTCCATACGGTCGGCAGTCCCCAGCCAGCGAACTTGCCAACCCTGAGCCATTAGATGGTGCGCAACCGCCAGTCCCGGGAACACATGTCCACCGGTTCCGCCGGCCATCACCATTAATCGCTTTCCTTGACCACTCATCGTGAACCTCGTACAAACGCCTGCGCTTTCTCCAGACGCGTTTCATAATCAATACGCAACAGCATCATGATGGCTGTCGACATAATCAGTAAGCTCGAACCACCGTAACTGATCAGCGGCAATGTCAGACCTTTGGTCGGTAACATCCCCGCCGCCGCACCTACGTTAACCAGCGCCTGGAAGCTAAACCAGATGCCAATGGAACAGGCGAGAAAACCGGAAAAACGATGGTCAATTTCTAATGCTTTACGGCCAATCGACATCGCACGAAAAGCGACGAAGAATACCATTAAAAGTGCTAGTACCACACCGACATAACCTAATTCTTCGCCGATAATGGCGAAAATAAAGTCAGTGTGTGCTTCCGGCAGATACTCCAGTTTTTGAACCGAGTTACCTAAACCTTGCCCCCACAGTTCGCCGCGACCAAACGCCATCAGCGATTGCGTTAACTGATAGCCGCTACCAAAGGGATCTTCCCACGGATTCCAGAATGCGGTAACACGGCGGATACGGTACGGTTCGGCGAGGATCAGTAACACAACCGCTGAAATCCCCATGCCGATAATGGCAATGAACTGCCACAATTTCGCCCCCGCCAGGAACAACATCGCCAGCGTGGTCACAAACAGCACCACCACCGTACCAAGGTCTGGCTGTGCCAGCAGTAACACTGCCAACACCAAAATCACGCCCATCGGTTTCAAGAAGCCGCGCAGGTTATTACGCACTTCGTCGCCTTTACGCACCAGATAGTTGGCGATATAGCAAAACAGCGACAGTTTTGTCAGCTCCGCAGGCTGGATACGCAGCAAGCCGAGATCGATCCAACGCGATGCCCCTTTAACAGAGCTACCCACTACCAGAACGATCATCAACAGGATGATTGAACCGAGTAGCATCGTAGCGCTGTAACGTTGCCAGAACTCCATCGGCAGACGCAGCGTAATGATCGCCAGAATGAACGCCAGGATCAGGTAGACGCCATCACGCTTAGCGAAGAAAAAGGGATCGTTAGTCAAGCGTTGTCCGATAGGCATTGATGCGGACGTCACCATGATAAAGCCGATCGCCGCGAGGCCGAAGGTCAGCCACAGTAAGGTGCGATCGTACATGATCAGGCTGTCGGTATCTTTTTCCCGCGAGCCCATCACCCAGCCCTTTAGCGCCGTGGAGATCCAGACCAGGATACTGAATCCTGGCAGGCGCGGCATTTTCAGGCGAGGGAGAGATAAACGCATCAACCTAACTCCTTCGCCAGACGGGCAAACTCATTGCCTCGTTGTTCAAAGTTCTTGAATTGATCAAGGCTGGCACAGGCCGGGGAGAGCAGAACCATATCTCCTGGTTGAACACGCGGAGCCAGCAAGCGCATCGCCTGTTCCATGGTTTCGGTTTGTTCTGCCACTTCCGGGCGCAGTGCCGCCAGCTGTGCGCCGTCACGACCGAAACAATACAAACGTACGTTATCGCCATTCAGGTAACGTGCCAGCGGACTAAAGTCCGCCGATTTACCATCGCCGCCCAGCAACAAATGCAGCGTGCCATCTACGTGCAGGCCATTGAGCGCCGCTTCCGTACTGCCGACATTGGTCGCTTTCGAGTCGTTAATCCAGCGCACACCGTTATGTTCCAGCACCACTTCAAAGCGATGCGGCAAACCAGTGAACGTAGTTAACGCTTTCAGGCTACTGGCGCGTGGCAAACCAGCTGCGTCTGCCAGCGCCAGTGCCGCCAGCGCATTGGTGTAGTTATGCTGACCGGAAAGTTTCATCTCTTTCACGTTCAACACTTTCTCGCCTTTCACCCGCAGCCAGGTTTCACCCTGCTGATGATTCAAGTGATAGTCGCCCATATTGATACCAAAGCTAACGCAGCGTTCATCCGCACCACGAATCGGCATTGTTAAGGCATCATCAGCATTAACCACGCAAACTTTCGCATTTTCATAAATGCGCAGTTTTGCCGCACGATACTGCTGTAAACCAAATGGATAGCGATCCATATGATCTTCAGTCACGTTCAGAATGGTCGCTGCTACCGCCTGTAAGCTGGAGGTGGTTTCAAGCTGGAAGCTAGACAGCTCCAGCACGTACAGTTCGCACTCAGCATCCAACAGCATCAACGCGGGCAGGCCAATGTTGCCACCCACGCCAACGTTAACGCCCGCCGCTTTCGCCATTTCACCCACTAGCGTGGTGACCGTGCTTTTGCCGTTAGAACCGGTAATCGCCACAATCGGTGCTTGTGCTTCGCGACAGAACAGCTCGATATCGCCAACGATTTCGATTCCGGCATCAGCGGCAGCGCTTAAGGATGGATGCGCCAGTGCAATACCGGGACTGGCGACAATCAGATCGGCCGCCATCAGCCATTCATCATTCAGACCGCCCGTGTGGCGTTCTACGGCTTCGGGTAATTTATCCAGGCCAGGCGGTGTCATCCGCGTATCCATAACGCGCGGCGTCACACCGCGAGCGAGGAAAAAGTCCACGCAAGAAAGCCCGGTGAGGCCCAGGCCGATAATGACGACATTTTTACCCTGGTAATCAGCCATGATTAACGTACCTTCAGCGTTGCCAGACCAATCAGGACCAGCATCAGCGAAATAATCCAGAAACGTACAATGACGCGCGGTTCCGGCCAGCCTTTCAGTTCATAGTGGTGATGAATCGGTGCCATGCGGAAAATACGTTGTCCGCGCAGTTTAAAGGAGCCGACCTGCAAAATAACCGACAGGGTTTCAACGACAAACACGCCCCCCATAATCACCAGCAGGAATTCCTGACGCAGCAGTACGGCGATAATGCCTAACGCACCACCTAACGCCAGCGAACCGACATCGCCCATAAAGACCTGCGCCGGATAGGTGTTAAACCACAGGAAGCCCAGCCCTGCCCCGACTATCGCGGTACAGACAATGACCAGTTCCCCGGCGTGTCGTAGATACGGTATGTGTAAATAGCTGGCAAAGTTCATGTTGCCGGTTGCCCATGCCACCAGCGCAAAACCACCGGCGACGAATACAGTCGGCATAATCGCCAGGCCATCAAGACCATCGGTCAGGTTTACCGCGTTGCCGGTGCCCACAATGACGAAGTAAGCCAGCAGAATGTAGAACAGCCCCAACTGCGGCATCACATCTTTAAAGAACGGGACCACCAGCTGCGTTGCGGGCGTGTCTTTCCCGGCAAGGTACAAAGCGAAAGCAACACCCAGCGCAATAACCGACATCCAGAAATACTTCCAGCGAGCAATCAACCCCTTGGTGTCTTTACGCACTACTTTGCGATAGTCATCAACGAAGCCAATAACACCGTAACCGACCAGCACGACCAACACGCACCAGACATACGGGTTGGACGGGTATGCCCACAGCAGCACGGAGATCACAATCGCTGTCAGGATCATAATCCCGCCCATGGTCGGCGTACCGCGCTTGCTGAAGTGTGATTCAGGACCGTCGTTACGCACCACCTGACCAAAGGAGAGTTTTTGTAAATGAGCAATCATGCGCGGGCCCATCCACAATGAGATGAACAGCGCAGTCAGCAGGCTGACGATGGCGCGAAACGTCAGATAGGAAAAGACGTTAAAGCCGGAATAATATTTGACCAAATGTTCGGCCAGCCAAACTAACATGTCCCATTCTCCTGTAAAGCGCGTACTACCTCTTCCATGGCAGCACTACGTGAACCCTTAACTAAAATCGTAATTACCTGTTGCTCAGCAATCAGTGATTTAAGACGTGTGATAAGCGCAGTTTTATCGGCAAAATGTTCACCAACGCCGCTGGCGGTACTGATAGCATGGCTTTGTTTACCCACACTTAACACGCGGTCAATACCCGCCGCCTTCGCCGCTTCGCCCACCTGTACATGGCAGGCCTCGCTTTCAGCGCCCAGTTCCGCCATATCGCCCACCACCAGCACACGGTAGCCCGGCATTTCAGCCAGTACCTGAACAGCGGCGGTCATGGAGCCGACGTTAGCGTTGTAGGAGTCGTCGAGCAGCAACTGATTTTCCGCCAGTTGAATGGGGAACAGACGGCCAGGAACAGCTTTCAGATTTGCCAGCCCCGCTTTAATAGCATCAAGCGTTGCGCCCACGGACATGGAGAGCGCAGCGGCTGCCAGAGCATTCGCAATATTGTGACGCCCCGGCAACGGCAGCAGAACATCGACGCTACCCGTTGGGGTTTGCAGCGTAAATTCCGTACCGTGCGAGGTCACGTGGATATTGGTGGCGGTGAAATCGCTGTTGTTAGCATTCGGTGAGAAGCGCCACACTTTGCGTGAGCCAATCACACTCTGCCAGTTCAGCCAGTCGTTGTTGTCGGCATTCATAATGGCGATACCGTTTTCCGGCAGGCCGCTAAAGATTTCACCTTTCGCTTTCGCGACACCCGCAAGCGAGCCAAAACCTTCCAGATGCGCCGCTGCCAGGTTGTTGACCAGCGCCGCTTCCGGGCGAGTCAGACTCACAGTCCAGGCAATTTCGCCCTGATGGTTCGCGCCAAGTTCAATTACTGCGTAATCGTACTCTGGCGTTAAGCGCAACAGCGTCATCGGTACACCGATGTCGTTGTTGAGATTGCCTGCCGTATAAAGCGTGTTGCCACACTGGCTTAAAATCGCTGCCGTCATCTCTTTAACGGAGGTTTTGCCGGAGGAACCGGTCAGAGCAACCACGCGCGCCGGAACTTGCTGGCGAACCCATGCAGCCAGTTCACCAAACGCCAGACGCGTATCCTTGACGATTAACTGCGGCAGATCGATATCCAGCGGACGGCTAACCAGCAGTGCACCCGCACCGCCAGCTTTCGCCTGGTCAGCAAAATCATGGGCATCGAAACGTTCGCCTTTCAGGGCAACAAACAGGCAACCCGGCGTCAGTTTTCGTGTGTCAGTGGTTACAGCATCAAGGGTAATATCTGCCCCTTTTAGTTCACCGTTGAGAATATCGGTAAGTTGGCTAAGGGTTACGCTAATCATGCAATCACCCCCAGTAGACGCGCTACCGTGACGCGATCGGAGTAGTCCAGACGCTGGTTGCCAACAATCTGATAATCCTCATGGCCTTTGCCCGCGATCAGCACCACATCATTCTCTTTAGCCTGCATAACAGCGCAAGTCACCGCTTCAGCGCGGCCTTCCATCACTTTGGCATGTCCGGCGTCCAGCATTCCCGCCAGAATATCGTTGATGATAGCGCGCGGTTCTTCGGTACGCGGGTTATCGTCCGTTACCACCGCCACGTCAGCAAACTCTTCAGCAATTGCTCCCATCAGTGGACGCTTACCTTTATCGCGATCGCCACCACAGCCAAAGACGCACCACAGCTTGCCTGCACAGTGAAGACGTGCAGCCTGCAAGGCTTTTTCCAATGCATCCGGCGTATGCGCGTAATCCACCACCACCGTCGGTTTGCCCGGTGCAGTGAACACTTCCATACGTCCGCAAACCGGTTGCAGACGCGCGGCGGTTTTTAACAGATCAGCCAGCGGGTAGCCAAGTGCCAGCAGCGTCGCCAGCGCGAGCAGCAGGTTGCTGACATTAAAAGCGCCCATCAGATGGCTTTCAATTTCGCCATCGCCCCAGCTTGAGCTAAAGCGAATAGTCGCACCGCTGTCGTGATAGTTCACGTCGGTCGCTTTCAACCAGCGTCCGTGACAATTCGGATTGATATGATCTTCCATTGATACCGCAACCGCGTCCGGCAGTTTTGCCAGCCAGCGGCGGCCCACTTCATCGTCGGCGTTAATAATCGCCTGACCGCAATGATGTTCAGAATAAAGCAGCCATTTCGCCGCTTCGTAGTGTTCCATATCACCATGGTAATCAAGGTGATCGCGACTCAAGTTGGTAAAGACCGACGCCGCAAATTTCAATGCCGCCACACGGTGCTGTACCAGTCCGTGGGAGGAAACTTCCATTGCGCAAAAAGTCGCGCCCTGATCCACCAGCCCCGCCAGCTCATGCTGAACATCGACTGCCGAACCGGTGGTATTTTCTGTCGGGATCACTTTTCCCAGCAGGCCGTTACCAACGGTGCCCATTACCGCGCTGGTTTCGCCAAGCAGTTGGCTCCACTGCGCCAGAAGCTGAGTAGTCGTAGTTTTGCCGTTGGTGCCCGTTACGCCCACGAGACGTAAATTGTCAGAGGGTTCATGGTAAAAGCGGCCCGCAAGTGCAGATAAACGCTCATTGAGCTGGCTGAGATAGATGACTGGTACGCCGTGCATTTCACGGATTTCACCGTCGGTCGCCTCATCTTTCGCCTCTGCAATAATGGCAGCCACACCTTGCGCTATCGCCTGCGGGATATATCGACGCCCGTCCGCCTGATGACCTACTACAGCTACAAAGAGATCGCCCGCCGCAGCCACACGGCTGTCGAGTGTCATCTCTCGCAGTGCTCGCGAAGGTGCGTCTGGCACCCACGGAGCAAGAAGGTCGCGCAAATTACGATCTGCCACCTGTCCCCTCGCCTTGATTAATCACAAATTCATTTTTATCACCCGTTGTCAGCGCATCCGGCTCGATGTTCATGGTACGCAATACGCCGCCCATGATGGCACCAAAGACCGGCGCGGAAACGGCGCCGCCGTAGTATTTACCCGCCTGCGGATCGTTGATAACAACAACCAGCGCGAAGCGCGGCTGACTCGCAGGCGCAACGCCTGCGGTATAAGCAATATATTTATTGATGTAGCGACCGTCCGGCCCGACCTTTTTCGCGGTACCGGTTTTAATGGCGATACGATAGCCTTTAATCGCCGCCTTCACGCCGCCGCCGCCCGGTAGCGCCACGCTTTCCATCATATGCACCACGGTGCGAACAATGGATTCCGGGAAGACGCGTTCACCGGGAACCGGGGGATCAACTTTGGTAATCGACAGCGGGCGATAAATGCCATAGCTGCCGATAGTTGCGTAGACTCGCGCTAACTGTAACGGTGTTACCATTAGCCCGTAGCCGAAAGAGAAGGTGGCCCTCTCTATGTCAGACCACCGTTGTTTTTGAGGATATAAGCCACTGCGTTCTCCGACCAACCCCAAATTGGTCGCTTTTCCCAGTCCAAAACGTGAGTAAGTATCTACTAACGCTGAGGACGGCATCGCTAACGCCAGTTTGGAAACACCGACGTTACTCGACTTCTGTAATACCCCGGTCAGGGTTAATTCGCTGTAGCGTGCCACGTCTTTGATTTCGTGGCCGTTAATCCGATAAGGAACGGTATTCAGTACCGAGTTTTCTCGCACCACGCCACGTTGCAACGCGGTCATCACCACCATCGGTTTGACCGTTGAGCCAGGTTCAAACACGTCGGTGATGGTACGGTTACGCATCGCCTCTTTCGGCGTGCCACTCAGATTGTTTGGGTTGTATGACGGGCTGTTAGCCATCGCCAACACTTCACCGGTGTTGACATCCACCAGCACGGCACTACCGGATTCAGCCTTGTTAAAGGCCACCGCGTTATTCAGTTCGCGATAAACCAGCGCCTGCAGGCGTTCATCAATACTCAGCGCCAGGTTGTGTGCCGCCTGACTGTCGGTGGAAGAGATATCTTCAATTACGCGACCATAGCGGTCTTTACGCACAATGCGCTCGCCAGGCTGCCCGGTAAGCCATTTATCGAAACTCTTCTCGACGCCCTCAATCCCCTGACTATCGACGTTAGTAAAGCCGATGAGGTGAGCGGTCACTTCGCCAGACGGATAGTAACGGCGAGATTCTTCACGTAGATGAATCCCCGGCAGCTTCAGTTTTTTGATGTACTCTGCCATGTCAGGGTTTACCTGACGCGCCAGATAAATAAAGCGCCCTTTCGGGTTGGCGTTAATGCGGGCTGAAAGCTGATCCAATGGAATGTTGAGCGCGTTAGCCAACGCCTTCCAGCGGTCACCGACGCTGATACCACCAGCGTCATGCACCTCTTTCGGGTCAGCCCAAATCGCTTTTACCGGCACGCTCACCGCTAACGGGCGACCAGAACGGTCAGTAATCATGCCGCGGGAGGTGGAAACTTGCTGAACGCGAAGAGAACGCATGTCGCCCTCTTTTACCAGCATATCCGGGGAGATAACTTGTAACCACGCTACGCGTCCGAGCAGAAAAGCCAGCGCCAGGAGAATACAGCCGCATAACAACGCAAAACGCCAACTGATAAAGTTGGCATGTTCTTCCTGACGTTTTGGTTTCTGCGTTTTCGCCGCTGCTTTCATGCGTCGCGTTTATCCTTATTTTTGCACTACGATATTTTCTTGTGACGGATCAACATGCTGCATTTGCAGCTTTTCCGTGGCGATCCTTTCCACCCGGCTATGGTCGCCGAGCGCATTCTCTTCAAGGATCAGGTTGCGCCATTCAATGTCTAAAGCATCTCGCTCCAGCACCAGTTGTTCGCGCTGAGCGGTCAGCAAACGGGTGTGGTGCGCCGTGGTTACCACGGTCACCGCCGTCAAAATAATGCAAATGAACAGGCAGAGTGGCAGCTTCCCAAATCGCAATAGATCGTCACCGATAACACCAGGCAATGCATGGCGCTCGTGGCTTCCCATCGATCCTTTAACTTTGCTTAGAGCTTCTGTCACTCTGCTGATCATGCGTTCGTCCTCTCTGCAATACGCAGAACTGAACTACGGGCACGAGGGTTCTCAGCCACCTCTTCTTCGCCCGGCATTAACTTGCCTAGTGCTCGCAGCTGACGGCCACCCAGTTTTTTGAGCTGCTCTTCAGTCATCGGTAACCCTGCCGGAACTTGCGGACCGCGGCTGTTTTCACGCATAAAGCGCTTCACAATGCGGTCTTCCAGCGAGTGGAAGCTGATGATTGAAAGCCGCCCACCCGGGGCCAGCACGTTGAGCGAGCTTTTTAGCGCCTGCTCTATCTCCTCCAGTTCACTGTTTACCCAAATGCGCACCGCCTGGAAGGTACGGGTCGCGGGATGTTTAAACTTATCTTTCACCGGCGTTGCGGCAGCCACGACTTCCGCCAGTTCTTTGGTGCGGGTCATCGGCTGTTCGCGGTTTCGCTCGACAATGGCGCGGGCAATGCGTTTGGCAAAACGCTCTTCACCATAGGTTTTCAATACCCAGGCGATATCGGCTTCTTCTGCGGTTTGTAGCCATTCAGCGGCTGACTGCCCACGGGTTGGGTCCATACGCATGTCCAGCGGGCCATCGCGCATAAAGGAAAAGCCGCGTTCTGCATCATCAAGTTGCGGTGAAGAGACACCAAGATCGAGGAGAATGCCGTCGATCTTGCCGATAAGATCGCGCTCGGCAACGTATTCGCCCAGCGCGGAGAAAGGTCCATGGATGATGGAGAAGCGCGGATCATCAATAGTCTTCGCAACGGCGATAGCCTGCGGGTCGCGATCGATCGCCAGCAAACGCCCCTCTTCGCCAAGCTGCGAGAGGATCAGACGTGAGTGACCACCGCGACCAAAAGTCCCATCAATGTAGATGCCATCAGGACGGATATTGAGGCCATTAACGGCTTCATCCAGCAGCACCGTAGTATGTTTATAGTTTTCCATCATTTTATAGAGACAAGTCCTGCAGTCGCTCCGATAAGTCTCCAGTAGCCAACTGCTCTGCGTCGATATCTTCCTTGACCTGTTGATGCCAGGTTGTTTCATCCCACAGCTCAAACTTGTTGAACTGTCCAACCAGCATCACTTCTTTTGTCAGCCCGGCATGTTGCCGCAGTACTGGCGCGATTAACAATCGACCGGCGCCATCCATCTGACATTCGCTGGCATGACCTAACAGAAGGCGCTGCACACGGCGCTCAACCGGGTTCATGCTCGACAGACGCGATAATTTTTGCTCGATAATTTCCCATTCAGGCAGGGGGTAAAGCAGCAGGCACGGGTGATGAATGTCAATGGTGCAAACCATTTGACCGGCAGCGTTCTCAAGCAGCTGTTCCCGATAACGGGTAGGCACTGATAAGCGCCCTTTGCTGTCGAGATTGACTAACGTTGCTCCCCGGAACATGCCAGCCTCACCCCTTATTCCCACTTTGCCCCACAATTTCCCACTGAAAGGAGTTTACGGAGCGGAGGAAAAGCTTGTCAAGCCAGTCACAAGGCATACCGAGGTAAAAAACCCGATGTTTACGGCTAATATCAGCGTTGTTTATTTTACGTCCAACGTGCGAAGCAAATTAACGTTATGAATAGCTGTAAGAAAAAATCCCTCATCGTCATCACCGTTTTAAAATGACTAACTATTTTCCACAGCAAATATAAAGTGTCAGTTTGCGACGCGAGCGGCATTTTAGGACATATCTTCCCCGGTTAACAGTCCCTGTTGCGTCTGTGTGGCGCTTGATGCCAGCAGGTTTGCGCAAAAGCAAAGAAAAGTGTTTGTTAAATCGGCAATTCATCTCTGCATGTAACAAAATAATGCAAAAACGCTCTGTCAATATTGCTTAATTATTGTGAATTTCAGCAGGTGAGTTAATTAATGGGCGGGTTTAAAAGCATTTATCAATAATAGCCAGGAATAGTCTTATTTACTTTAAGGATATTGATGTCCATTCCCGTACTCGACGCGCCAATGAGAAATTCACTGGCGCGTATTTTTGTTCGCGGCTTAGTTACGGCTGAGCACGCCGCGGCGATAGAGATTACGTTTAATGCGCGTTAACCCAGGTTTTGGCTTACGCGGTTCGTCCAGGCTTGCCAGGACAATTTCCAGCACACGCTCTGCGACATCGCGGTGACGTTGAGCCACTGCCAGCACCGGGCACTGTAAGAAGTCGAGCAGTTCGTTATCGCCAAAGGTGGCAATTGCCAGGTCAGAAGGCAGTTTGCCATCGCGACGCAGCGTGACATCCATCACCCCTTGCAACAACGCAAACGACGTTGTGAACAGCGCCTGCGGCATCGGATGCGTTTCCAGCCATTTTTCGAATAACTGGGCAGCCGCCTCCCGCTCATAACTGTTGGCATAAAGGAAATGCACTTCGCGCGGATCATCTTTCCAGGCAGTACGGAAACCTTGCTCACGCAAGAAGCTCACAGAAAGCTCCGGCAGCGCGCCAAGATAAAGCACCGTCTCGGCGGGAAACTTACGTAACTCTTCCGCCAGCATTTCGGCATCATCCTGATCGGCACCAACCACGCTGGTGAAGTGTTCACGATCGAGGGCGCGATCCAGCGCGACAATCGGGAACGGGTCGTTAGCCCAGCGTTGATAAAAAGGATGCTCTGGTGGCAACGACGTCGAAACAATAATGGCATCAACCTGACGCTGTAGAAGATGCTCAATACAACGCATTTCGTTGTCTGGCTGATCTTCTGAGCAAGCAATCAGCAGTTGATAACCCCGTTGCCGCGCCTGACGTTCAAGATAATTAGCGATGCGGGTATAGCTGGTGTTCTCCAGATCGGGGATCACAAGACCAATAGAACGTGTGCGTCCAGCACGAAGCCCAGCTGCCACGGCGTTCGGGTGGTAATTGTGCTCACGCACCACAGCCATGACTTTTTCAACGGTTTTGTCGCTCACACGGTATTGCTTCGCTTTGCCGTTAATAACATAGCTTGCAGTGGTCCGCGACACTCCCGCTAGCCGAGCGATTTCATCCAGTTTCACAATTGCCCCTTGCGTAAAATGTAAAAACCATAGCCATTGTACTGGTATGGGTTAAATTCATTAACATCTAAGCGCAGAAAATTAACTGCGGCAACTGCTTTTATTCCAGGTTCCCACTGAATTCGCAAAAAAAGCCCAACGTGACATGTTGGGCTGCAAATTGCGCATTGAGATCATTCTCAACGCATTATTTTTTCACCGCGCGAAAGTCCGACCACGCCAGAGCGAGCAACTTCCACAATTTTCGCCACATCGCGAATCGATGCTAAAAATGCATCAAGCTTATCGCTGGTGCCTGCCAGTTGGACGGTGTAAAGCGATGGCGTGACATCGATGATTTGCCCTCGAAATATTTCCGTATTGCGCTTCACTTCGTCACGTCCGTAGCCGCTGGCCTGAATTTTCACCAGCATGATTTCCCGCTCAACGTGCGCCCCCTGCCCCAGCTCGCTCACGCGCAATACATCGACCAGTTTGTGTAATTGCTTTTCGATCTGCTCAAGCACTTTTTCATCGCCCACGGTCTGGATGGTCATACGCGATAATGTCGGATCGTCAGTTGGCGCAACTGTCAGGCTTTCAATGTTGTAGCCACGCTGGGAAAAAAGGCCAATCACGCGGGATAACGCGCCTGATTCGTTTTCGAGTAAGACTGATAATATCCGGCGCATAATCAGGTTCTCTCCGTTTTGCTTAACCACATTTCATCCATTCCGCCCCCGCGAATCTGCATCGGGTAGACGTGCTCACTGCCATCGACGGTAACATCAACAAACACCAGACGATTATTGCGCACCTGTTCCAGCGCCTCGCTAAGTTTGCTTTCCAGCTCTTGCGGATGAGAAATCTGAATCCCGACATGCCCATAGGCTTCCGCCAGACGGACGAAATCGGGTAGCGATTGCATATAAGATTGTGAATGACGGCCGGAATAGATCATGTCCTGCCACTGCTTCACCATCCCCAGATAGCGATTATTGAGATTCACCACCAATACCGGCAACTCGTATTGCAAGGCGGTAGACAGTTCCTGAATGTTCATCTGAATACTGCCGTCACCAGTGACGCAAACCACGGTTTCTTCTGGCAGCGCCATTTTGACACCCAGTGCCGCAGGTAAACCAAACCCCATCGTGCCGAGGCCACCAGAGTTAATCCAGCGACGCGGTTTGTCGAAAGGATAATAAAGTGCGGCGAACATCTGGTGCTGCCCGACATCAGAGGTCACGTAAGCGTCCCCCTTCGTCAGCCGCCAAAGAGTCTCGATAACCGCCTGCGGTTTAATCTTTTCACTGTGAGTGTCATATTTCAGGCACTGACGAGCGCGCCACTGTTCAATCTGCTGCCACCAGTCGCGGATCTCATCCAGCGGTTGATGGGCGGATTCTTGCGACAGGAGTTCAAGCATTTGTTCGAGGACCTGGCGGGCATCCCCCACAATCGGGATATCAGCAGTCACGGTTTTAGAAATTGAAGTTGGATCAATATCGATATGCAGAACCGTGGCATTTGGGCAGTACTTTGCCAGATTGTTCGTCGTTCGGTCATCAAAACGTACCCCGACGGCGAAAATCACATCCGCGTTATGCATCGTCATATTGGCTTCGTAGGTGCCGTGCATTCCCAGCATGCCCAGAGCCTGACGATGCGTTGCCGGAAACGCCCCCAGCCCCATTAGTGAGGAAACAACGGGCAGATTCAACGCCTCCACCGTGTCTTTCAACTGCTGATGGCAGCCCGCCGTGATTGCCCCACCGCCTACATACACAACCGGTTTTTTTGCCGCCACCAGCGTTTGCAGAGCGCGCTTAATTTGCCCTTTATGTCCGGAGGTCGTGGGATTGTAAGACCGCATACTGACCGACTCCGGCCAGACGTAGGGTAATTTGTTCGCAGGATTAAGAATATCTTTCGGTAAATCAACGACCACTGGTCCAGGGCGACCACTTGCCGCCAGCCAAAAAGCCTTTTTCAGCACCTGCGGAATGTCTTCCGTTTGCTTAACCAGAAAACTGTGCTTCACCACTGGGCGGGAAATTCCCACCATGTCGCACTCCTGAAAAGCATCGTAGCCTATCAACGAAGTTGCTACCTGCCCGGAAAGAACAACCAAGGGAATGGAGTCCATATAAGCGGTGGCGATGCCGGTAATCGCATTGGTCGCCCCTGGCCCCGATGTTACCAGCACGACGCCGACTTCCCCGGTCGCGCGTGCCAGACCATCGGCCATATGCACCGCCGCCTGCTCATGACGAACTAATACATGATCGATACCACCCACGGTATGCAATGCATCGTAAATATCAAGGACCGCGCCTCCGGGATAACCGAATACTTGTTTAACGCCCTGATCGATAAGCGATCGGACGACCATCTCGGCTCCAGACAACATCTCCATGGCCTGCCTCACTGTTTAACGGAAAAATGTGTAAAACACATTAACCGCCCGATCTTGCTTAAGCAATTGGTAGCCAGAGACATAAATACGAGGTAATAAGAATAAACAGGAGGAAAGGTGAAAAGAAACGATAAAATCCTCCATTACGGAGGATTAAATTGATAATAAATCGGCTAAATCCCACAACTTACAGCAATTTCTCTATTTTTTTAATTAATCCTAAAATAGTGAACTCACACATTCAGAATAAAATTCTATATTCAATAAAAAATACAGAATAAATCAGTAATCAATATCTGACCTATTCTGCATTCAGTTAGCGTTTGCAAATTGAGACTAATTGCTCTTCCATCCACTGATGGCCTTTGTCGCGCCCGGCAGCTTCATGCCAGGAGAGATAACAGGTTCTGCTATTTTGTTTTAATGGCAGCGGTAATACCTGTAACTCTAAAGATTCAGCGAACTCTTCAGCCAGCCAACGCGGCGCAATAGCGACCAGATGCGTTTGCGACACCACGCTCAGTACACTCATCATTGCCATGCCCTGATACGCGATACTGGCTTGTTTATCTACCGTGTCATACCACGGTTGACTAAATGACGCGAAACGATCGAGCGAAACTGCCGCATGTTGTTCGTTATAAACATCATGTTTCAGTAACGGGCCTTTAATTGTTGGATGATTTTTGCTGGCTACCAGCACCATTTCATCTTTAAATAATGGCACACTGGTAAATTCAGGACGATGGAAGTCTTCATAACTAATCACAAACTCCTTTTCCTGATAACGCAGTTGATGTTCAGTGTTCTGATTTAATGAAGACTTGAACATAACATGTATATTTGGCGCAGTTTGCTCAATGTGATTATAAATCTGCGAGGTCAGAATGCTGTCTAACGGACTGCAAACACAAAGATGAAATACACGTTCACTGCTCGCGGGTTCAAAACCTGAACCTGGCAATTCATTTTGTACTAATTGCAATGCCTGACGAACTGAACCAAAAAGTTGAAATGCGCGAGCAGTCGGTTGAATGCCACGGCCATAACGAACAAAAAGCTCGTCATTAAACATCACCTTCAGGCGTGCAACCGCGTTACTGACCGCAGGTTGCGACATCCCCAGAACATGAGCGGCACGGGTGATGTTTTGCTCCTGCATCACGGCATCGAAAACGGTTAATAAGTTGAGATCGACCATGCGTAGTTGTGGCTTGCTTAACTCCGCCGTCTCTGGTTGCTCTGTTTGTACCTCTGGCATACTTAACTCCACTGTCACACTTAACTCCCTTTCCCTTATTGGAATGCAGAGAAATAATCCTCGAGAATATGATTTATCATGCATATAAAATAAGAAAAAGGAAAATGAGAAAAATTAGGAAAACATAAAGATACGGGTTCTTATAAAAACAGAACCCATTGCCGAGTAAAGAGTCATTTACCGCAGCATAATAATCCATAATGTTTTTGTTGCGAAAGCAATCTAATCATAACTACCGCGAATACTCAATCATCCACAAAATGGATTAAATGTGCTTTTTTAATAATTAATTTATATGTTTAATGCATTAATTCTTAACATTAATCGAACAATAATATTCACCAAATGAATATCAAAAAAATTAGCAAAACATATAATTCAATACAAATCATCAAGATAGGTTTTGTAACGCGTGCATTTTATCCCCCTTTTCCTCGTTGATTAGATACAAAAATTTATTCTGAAATATGTCAACCGATGAAAAGCGTCGGTGGTTAAGCAGAAATTAATATCGCTTGTTTTAACCACTGCAGCACAATTAGCTAATTTGACGAATGCAGAACTCACTCTGGCGGAACGTTTTTGTTGCGTCAGGGTTGACATCCGTTTTTGTATCCAGTAACTCTAAAAGCATATCGTATTCATCTGGAGCTGATTTAATGACTCACATCGTTCGCTTTATCGGTCTACTACTACTAAACGCATCTTCTTTGCGCGGTAGACGAGTGAGCGGCATTCAGCATTAAGCCAGCACGCAGTCAAACAAAAAACCCGCGCCATTGCGCGGGTTTTTTTATGCCCGAAGCGAGGCGCTCAAAAAGAGACAAGGACCCAAACCATGAGCCAGCAAGTCATTATTTTCGATACCACATTGCGCGACGGTGAACAGGCGTTACAGGCAAGCTTGAGTGTGAAAGAAAAACTGCAAATTGCGCTGGCCCTTGAGCGTATGGGTGTTGACGTGATGGAAGTCGGTTTCCCCGTCTCTTCGCCGGGCGATTTCGAATCGGTGCAGACCATCGCCCGCCAGGTCAAAAACAGCCGCGTATGTGCGTTAGCTCGCTGCGTGGAAAAGGATATCGACGTGGCAGCTGAATCTCTGAAAGTTGCCGAAGCCTTCCGTATCCATACCTTTATTGCCACTTCGCCAATGCACATCGCCACCAAGCTGCGCAGCACGCTGGACGAAGTGATCGAACGCGCTATCTATATGGTGAAACGCGCCCGTAATTACACCGATGATGTTGAATTTTCTTGCGAAGATGCCGGACGCACACCCATTGCCGATCTGGCGCGCGTGGTTGAAGCGGCGATTAATGCCGGTGCCACCACCATCAACATTCCGGACACCGTGGGCTACACCATGCCATTTGAGTTCGCCGGAATCATCAGCGGCCTGTATGAACGCGTGCCTAACATCGACAAAGCCATTATCTCCGTACATACCCACGACGATTTAGGCCTGGCAGTTGGCAACTCACTGGCGGCGGTACATGCCGGAGCGCGCCAGGTGGAAGGTGCAATGAATGGGATCGGCGAGCGTGCCGGTAACTGTTCGCTGGAAGAAGTGATCATGGCGATCAAAGTTCGTAAGGATATTCTCAACGTTCATACCGCCATTAATCACCAGGAAATATGGCGCACCAGCCAGTTAGTTAGCCAGATTTGTAATATGCCGATCCCGGCAAACAAAGCCATTGTTGGCAGCGGCGCATTCGCACACTCCTCCGGTATCCACCAGGATGGCGTGCTGAAAAACCGCGAAAACTACGAAATCATGACACCAGAATCTATTGGTCTGAACCAAATCCAGCTGAATCTGACCTCTCGTTCCGGTCGTGCGGCAGTAAAACACCGCATGGATGAGATGGGGTATAAAGAAAGTGAATATAATTTAGACAATTTGTACGATGCCTTCCTGAAGCTGGCGGACAAAAAAGGTCAGGTGTTTGATTACGATCTGGAGGCGCTGGCCTTCATCGGTAAGCAGCAAGAAGAGCCGGAGCATTTCCGTCTGGATTACTTCAGCGTGCAGTCTGGTTCTAACGATATTGCCACTGCCGCCGTCAAACTGGCCTGTGGCGAGGAAGTTAAAGCGGAAGCTGCCAACGGTAATGGTCCGGTCGATGCCGTCTATCAGGCGATTAACCGCATCACTGACTATAACGTCGAACTGGTGAAATACAGCCTGACCGCCAAAGGCCACGGTAAAGATGCGCTGGGTCAGGTGGATATCGTCGCTAACTACAACGGTCGCCGCTTCCACGGCGTCGGCCTGGCCACCGATATTGTCGAGTCCTCCGCCAAAGCCATGGTGCACGTACTGAACAATATCTGGCGCGCCGCAGAAGTCGAAAAAGAGTTGCAACGCAAAGCTCAACACAACGAAAACAACAAGGAAACCGTGTGATGTCGAAGAATTACCATATTGCCGTTTTACCCGGAGATGGGATCGGGCCGGAAGTGATGACCCAGGCACTGAAAGTGCTGGATGCCGTGCGTAACCGCTTTGCGATGCGTATCACCACCAGCCATTACGATGTAGGCGGCGCAGCCATTGATAACCACGGGCAGCCGCTGCCGCCTGCGACGGTTGAAGGTTGTGAGCAAGCCGATGCCGTGCTGTTTGGCTCGGTGGGCGGCCCGAAATGGGAACATTTGCCGCCAGACCAGCAACCAGAACGCGGCGCGCTGTTGCCTTTGCGTAAGCACTTCAAATTATTCAGCAACCTGCGTCCGGCAAAACTGTATCAGGGGCTGGAAGCATTCTGTCCGCTGCGTGCTGACATTGCCGCTAACGGCTTCGACATCCTGTGTGTGCGCGAACTGACCGGCGGCATCTATTTCGGTCAACCAAAAGGCCGCGAAGGTAGTGGACAATATGAAAAAGCGTTTGATACCGAGGTGTATCACCGTTTTGAGATCGAGCGCATTGCCCGTATCGCGTTTGAATCTGCCCGCAAGCGCCGTCACAAAGTCACCTCAATCGACAAAGCCAATGTACTGCAATCCTCTATTTTATGGCGGGAGATTGTTAACGAGATCGCCACGGAATATCCGGACATCGAACTGGCGCATATGTACATCGACAACGCCACCATGCAGTTGATTAAAGATCCATCACAGTTTGACGTACTGCTGTGCTCCAACTTGTTTGGCGACATTCTGTCTGATGAGTGCGCGATGATCACAGGCTCCATGGGCATGTTGCCTTCCGCCAGCCTGAACGAGCAAGGTTTTGGTCTGTATGAACCGGCGGGCGGCTCGGCACCCGATATCGCAGGCAAAAACATCGCCAACCCGATTGCACAAATTCTGTCGCTGGCGCTGCTGCTGCGTTACAGCCTGGATGCCGATGATGCGGCTTCCGCCATTGAACGCGCCATTAACCGCGCGTTAGAAGAAGGCATTCGCACCGGGGATTTAGCCCGTGGCGCTGCCGCCGTTAGTACCGATGAAATGGGCGATATCATTGCCCGCTATGTGGCAGAAGGGGTGTAATCATGGCTAAGACGTTATACGAAAAATTATTCGACGCTCACGTAGTGTACGAAGCCGAAAACGAAACCCCGCTGTTATATATCGACCGTCATCTGGTACATGAAGTGACCTCACCGCAGGCGTTCGATGGTCTGCGCGCCCACGGTCGCCCGGTACGTCAGCCGGGGAAAACCTTCGCCACCATGGATCACAACGTCTCGACTCAGACTAAAGACATTAATGCCTGCGGTGAAATGGCGCGCATCCAGATGCAGGAACTGATCAAAAACTGCAAAGAGTTTGGCGTCGAGCTGTATGACCTGAATCACCCGTATCAGGGGATTGTCCACGTAATGGGGCCGGAACAGGGCGTCACCTTACCAGGAATGACCATTGTCTGCGGCGACTCACATACCGCCACCCACGGGGCGTTTGGTGCACTGGCCTTTGGTATCGGTACATCCGAGGTCGAACACGTACTGGCAACGCAGACCCTGAAACAGGGGCGCGCGAAAACCATGAAAATTGAAGTCCAGGGCAAAGCTGCGCCGGGCATTACCGCGAAAGATATTGTGCTGGCGATTATCGGTAAAACCGGCAGCGCTGGCGGTACCGGGCATGTGGTGGAGTTTTGCGGCGAAGCAATCCGTGATTTAAGCATGGAAGGTCGTATGACCCTGTGCAACATGGCAATCGAAATGGGCGCAAAAGCCGGTCTGGTTGCGCCGGACGAAACCACCTTTAACTATGTTAAAGGCCGTCTGCATGCGCCGAAAGGTAAAGATTTCGACGACGCCGTTGCCTACTGGAAAACTCTGCAAACCGACGAAGGCGCAACTTTCGATACCGTTGTCACTCTGCAAGCAGAAGAGATCGCCCCGCAGGTAACATGGGGAACTAACCCCGGTCAGGTGATCTCCGTGAACGACAACATTCCCGATCCGGCTTCGTTTGCCGATCCGGTTGAACGCGCGTCGGCAGAAAAAGCGCTGGCCTATATGGGGCTGAAACCGGGTATTCCGCTGACCGAAGTGGCTATCGACAAAGTGTTTATCGGTTCCTGCACCAACTCGCGCATTGAAGATTTACGCGCAGCGGCAGAAATCGCCAAAGGCCGGAAAGTCGCGCCGGGCGTGCAGGCACTGGTGGTTCCCGGCTCTGGTCCGGTAAAAGCCCAGGCGGAAGCGGAAGGTCTGGACAAAATCTTTATCGAAGCCGGTTTTGAATGGCGCTTGCCAGGCTGCTCAATGTGTCTGGCGATGAACAACGACCGCCTGAATCCGGGCGAGCGTTGTGCCTCCACCAGCAACCGTAACTTTGAAGGCCGCCAGGGGCGCGGCGGGCGCACGCATCTGGTCAGCCCGGCAATGGCTGCCGCTGCTGCTGTGACCGGACATTTCGCCGACATTCGCAACATTAAATAAGGAGCACACCATGGCAGAGAAATTTATCAAACATACAGGCCTGGTGGTTCCACTGGATGCCGCCAATGTCGATACCGATGCAATCATCCCGAAACAGTTTTTGCAGAAAGTGACGCGCACTGGTTTTGGCGCGCATCTGTTTAATGACTGGCGTTTTCTGGATGAAAAAGGCCAACAGCCAAACCCGGGCTTCGTGCTGAACTTCCCGCAATATCAGGGCGCTTCCATTTTGCTGGCACGAGAAAACTTCGGCTGCGGTTCCTCGCGTGAGCACGCGCCGTGGGCATTGACAGACTACGGTTTTAAAGTGGTGATTGCGCCGAGTTTTGCTGACATCTTCTACGGCAATAGCTTTAACAACCAGCTGCTGCCGGTGAAATTAAGCGATGCAGAAGTGGATGAGCTGTTTGCACTGGTGAAAGCCAATCCGGGGATTCATTTTGATGTAGACCTGGAAGCGCAAGAGGTGAAAGCGGGTGAGAAAACTTATCGCTTTGCCATTGATGCCTTCCGCCGCCACTGCATGATGAATGGTCTGGACAGCATCGGCCTGACCCTGCAGCACGACGACGCTATTGCGTCTTATGAAGAGAAGCAACCGGCGTTTATGCGTTAGTTTGTACACCGTCCGGCACTCAATCGCCAAAAAGAAAAAAGCCAGCAGATAATCACTGCTGGCGTGGCGATTAACACCAATACTCAGTCACACATGATGTCCGCAAATCAGTAGTCAGAATGACTCCCCTCCCACTGCATCAGCTCTTCAAGCATGGTTAATCGTTGTGGGACGCTTAACCAACGCAACCAGCACAACGTCGCTGTCGCGGTAAAATAGTGCTGATAAAACTGACGCATGGGGCACCTCCTTGCTTCATCGTTAGGAATTATTGACTTAATATAGGGAAAATAAAATTGCTGACTTTTGCGCAGGAGTTCCCCTTTTATGCCATCCGCTCGTCTGCAACAACAGTTCATCCGCCTGTGGCAATGCTGCGAGGGTAAATCGCAGGACACGACGCTCAACGAACTGGCAGCGTTATTGAGCTGCTCGCGTCGTCATATGCGCACCCTGCTCAACACCATGCAGGATCGCGGCTGGCTGACGTGGGAAGCGGAAGTCGGGCGCGGTAAACGCTCTCGTCTGACATTCCTCTACACCGGGCTGGCGCTTCAGCAACAGCGAGCAGAGGACCTGCTGGAGCAGGATCGTATCGATCAACTGGTGCAACTGGTTGGCGACAAAGCGGCTGTGCGGCAAATGTTGGTTTCTCATCTGGGGCGTACCTTCCGCCAGGGGCGGCACATCCTGCGCGTTCTCTACTATCGTCCGTTGCGCAATCTGCTGCCCGGCAGTGCATTGCGCCGTTCCGAAACCCATATCGCCCGGCAAATCTTCAGTTCGCTAACGCGCATAAATGAGGAAAATGGGGAACTGGAAGCAGACATCGCCCACCACTGGCAGCAAATATCACCGCTTCACTGGCGCTTCTTTTTGCGTCCAGGAGTCCATTTTCACCATGGTCGTGAACTGGAAATGGACGATGTGATCGCCTCTTTAAAACGAATCAATACGCTTCCGCTCTATTCACATATTGCGGACATTGTGTCGCCGACGCCCTGGACGCTGGATATCCATCTCACGCAACCGGACCGCTGGTTACCGTTACTGCTGGGGCAAGTTCCGGCGATGATCCTGCCACGAGAATGGGAAACCCTCAGTAACTTTGCCAGCCATCCCATCGGCACCGGTCCGTATGCGGTGATCCGCAACAGCACCAATCAACTGAAAATTCAGGCATTCGATGACTTCTTCGGTTACCGGGCATTAATCGACGAAGTTAACGTCTGGGTTCTGCCGGAAATTGCCGACGAGCCAGCCGGCGGTCTGATGCTAAAAGGTCCACAGGGCGAGGAAAAAGAGATTGAAAGTCGGCTGGAGGAAGGTTGCTACTATTTACTGTTCGACAGCCGCACCCACCGTGGGGCGAATCAGCAAGTCAGGGACTGGGTAAGTTATGTGCTTTCTCCAACTAATCTGGTCTATTTCGCCGAGGAACAATACCAGCAACTCTGGTTTCCGGCTTATGGACTGCTCCCCCGCTGGCATCATGCCCACCCGGCGCAGTGCGAAAAACCTGCCGGGCTGGAAAGCCTCACCCTGACCTTTTATCAGGATCATATTGAGCATCGGGTGATTGCCAGGATCATGCAGCAGATTCTGGCAAGTCATCAGGTCACACTTGAAATTAAAGAGATCAGCTATGATCAGTGGCACGAAGGAGAGATCGAGAGCGATATCTGGCTTAACAGCGCCAACTTTACGCTGCCGCTGGATTTTTCGCTGTTCGCGCACTTGTGCGAGGTGCCGCTGCTCCAACACTGTATTCCGATCGACTGGCAAGCCGACGCCGCCCGCTGGCGCAATGGCGAAATGAACCTGGCGAACTGGTGCCAGCAACTGGTCGCCAGCAAAGCAATGGTGCCGCTCATCCACCACTGGCTGATCATTCAGGGGCAACGCAGTATGCGCGGCCTGCGCATGAACACTCTCGGCTGGTTCGATTTTAAATCCGCGTGGTTTGCGCCACCGGATCCATGATTGCTGGTTGATAACAAAATCACTACACTAACGCCGTTCTCAACGGGGTGCCACGCAGACGCGTGCGCTGAGAAAATACCCGTCGAACCTGATCCGGATAACGCCGGCGAAGGGATTTGAGGCTCCTTCTCAAGTCCTTTGCCACTCTTCTTTGAGGTGCAAAGTGTTAAAAAAATATCTTCCCCTGCTGTTGCTCTGTACAGCACCCGCTTTCGCTAAACCCGTTCTGACTGTTTATACCTACGATTCCTTCGCCGCCGACTGGGGGCCAGGTCCGGTGGTGAAAAAAGCCTTTGAAGCCGACTGTAATTGCGAACTGAAACTGGTGGCGCTGGAAGATGGCGTTTCGCTTCTCAACCGTCTACGGATGGAAGGCAAAAACAGCAAAGCCGATGTGGTGCTGGGGCTGGATAACAATCTGTTAGATGCCGCCAGCAAAACCGGGCTGTTTGCTAAAAGCGGTGTGGCAGCAGATGCGGTAAATGTACCCGGCGGCTGGAATAATGACACTTTCGTCCCGTTTGATTACGGTTATTTCGCCTTCGTCTATGACAAGAACAAACTGAAAAATCCGCCGCAAAGCCTGAAAGAGCTGGTTGAAAGCGATCAGAACTGGCGAGTGATTTATCAGGATCCACGTACCAGTACGCCGGGCCTGGGCCTGTTGTTGTGGATGCAAAAAGTCTATGGCGATGACGCCCCACAAGCCTGGCAGAAACTGGCGAAGAAAACGGTCACGGTCACCAAAGGCTGGAGCGAAGCCTACGGCCTGTTCTTAAAAGGCGAAAGCGATCTGGTACTGAGTTACACCACCTCTCCGGCTTATCACATTCTCGAAGAGAAGAAAGATAACTACGCCGCCGCGAACTTCAGCGAAGGTCACTATTTGCAAGTGGAAGTCGCCGCCCGCACCGCTGCCAGCAAACAGCCGGAGCTGGCGCAAAAATTCCTCCAGTTTATGGTTTCTCCGGCTTTTCAGAATGCGATCCCAACCGGCAACTGGATGTATCCGGTGGCAAACGTCACGCTGCCTGCCGGTTTTGAAAAATTGACCAAACCGGCAACCACGCTGGAGTTCACGCCAGCCGAGGTGGCGGCACAACGTCAGGCATGGATTAGCGAATGGCAACGCGCCGTCAGCCGTTAATTCCCGGCTGGTTAATTCCAGGCGTAAGCGCCGCTACGCTTGTGGTGGCGGTTGCACTGGCGGCATTTCTCGCCCTGTGGTGGAACGCGCCGCAGGGTGACTGGGTGGCAATCTGGCAGGACAGCTACCTGTGGCATGTGGTGCGCTTCTCCTTCTGGCAGGCGTTTCTCTCGGCGCTGCTCTCTGTCGTACCCGCGATATTCCTCGCCCGCGCGCTCTATCGCAGGCGCTTTCCGGGTCGGCTGACGCTGTTGCGTCTGTGCGCAATGACCTTGATCCTCCCGGTGCTGGTTGCTGTTTTCGGCATTCTTAGCGTCTATGGTCGCCAGGGCTGGCTGGCATCACTCTGCCAATCGCTCGGTCTGGAGTGGACCTTTTCGCCCTACGGCCTGCAAGGTATTTTGCTGGCGCACGTATTTTTTAATCTGCCGATGGCGAGCCGCTTATTACTCCAGGCACTGGAAAACATTCCCGGCGAACAACGTCAACTTGCCGCCCAGCTTGGGATGCGCGGCTGGCATTTTTTCCGCTTCGTCGAATGGCCGTGGTTACGGCGTCAAATCCCGCCGGTTGCCGCGCTTATCTTTATGCTCTGTTTCGCCAGCTTCGCCACCGTGCTATCGCTGGGCGGCGGTCCGCAGGCGACCACTATCGAGCTGGCAATCTATCAGGCGCTGAGTTACGACTACGATCCCGCCCGCGCGGCGATGCTGGCGCTGATCCAGATGGTTTGTTGCCTTGGGCTGGTGCTGTTGAGTCAGCGACTAAGTAAGGCCATTGCGCCCGGCACCACGCTGCTGCAAGGCTGGCGCGACCCGGACGATCGTCTGCATAGCCGCATTTGCGACACGGTGTTAATTGTGCTGGCGCTGTTGCTGTTGCTGCCACCGTTACTGGCGGTGCTCGTCGATGGGATAAATCGCCAGTTGCCGGAAGTGCTGGCGCAGCCGGTGCTGTGGCAGGCACTGTGGACCTCGTTGCGTATTGCGCTGGCGGCAGGCGTATTATGCGTAGTGCTGACCATGATGCTGCTATGGAGCAGTCGCGAATTGCGGGCACGGCAAAAAATGCTGGCGGGTCAGGCGCTGGAGATGAGCGGAATGCTGATCCTCGCCATGCCGGGGATTGTGCTGGCAACGGGCTTCTTTTTACTGCTCAACAACACCATCGGCCTGCCACAATCTGCTGACGGCATCGTGATTTTCACCAATGCGTTAATGGCCATCCCTTATGCGCTGAAAGTGCTGGAAAACCCGATGCGCGATATCACTGCCCGCTATAGCATGCTTTGTCAGTCGCTGGGCATTGAAGGCTGGTCGCGCTTAAAAGTGGTGGAGCTGCGCGCCCTGAAACGTCCGCTGGCGCAGGCGCTGGCCTTTGCGTGTGTGCTGTCGATTGGTGATTTTGGCGTGGTGGCGTTGTTCGGTAACGATGATTTCCGCACCCTGCCGTTTTATCTCTACCAGCAAATTGGCTCCTATCGTAGCCAGGATGGCGCGGTGACCGCGTTAATTCTACTGCTGCTCTGTTTTCTGCTGTTTACCGTGATTGAAAAACTACCGGGGCGAAATGTTAAAACTGACTGATATCACCTGGCTTTATCACCATTTGCCGATGCGTTTTAGCTTAACGGTGGAACCCGGCGAGCAGGTGGCGATCCTCGGGCCAAGCGGCGCGGGTAAAAGTACCCTGCTAAATTTGATCGCCGGTTTTCTGACGCCAGCCAGCGGTTCGCTGACTATCGATGGTATTGATCACACCACTACGCCGCCGTCACGCCGTCCGGTATCGATGCTGTTTCAGGAGAACAACCTGTTCAGTCACCTGACGGTCGCGCAGAACATCGGGCTGGGGCTTAATCCTGGATTGAAGCTGAACGCGGCGCAGCAGGAGAAAATGCATGCTATCGCCCGCCAGATGGGGATTGATAATTTAATGGCGCGATTACCGGGCGAGCTTTCTGGCGGTCAGCGACAGCGCGTGGCGTTAGCGCGTTGTCTGGTGCGCGAACAGCCGATTTTATTGCTCGATGAACCGTTCTCTGCGCTCGATCCGGCGTTACGTCAGGAGATGCTGACGCTGGTGAGCACGAGCTGCCAGCAGCAAAAAATGACGCTATTGATGGTGTCGCACAGTGTGGAAGATGCGGCCCGGATCGCCACACGCTCGGTGGTGGTCGCCGACGGGCGCATCGCCTGGCAGGGTAAGACTGAAGAATTGTTGAGCGGTAAGGCGAGTGCTTCGGCAATATTGGGGATTACGGGTTAGTATGCACTGTCGGATGCGGCGTGAACGCCTTATCCGACCTACGGACAGTGCGTTTTGTAGGCCTGATAAGACGCGGCAAGCGTCGCATCAGGCAACCCGCACAGACTATCCCCTAAACCCCAACCACTTTCCGCAAAATATCGATATATACCGGCATCAACGGGTGGCGAATTAACACCACCAGCGCCACCACGCCGATGGCAGAAATCAACGGTGTCAACCACAACAAATGACCGCGCGACAAATAATGACTTAAACGATCAGTTACCTTGCCGCTGCGCCATAACCGCCAACACAGCCAGCCGCCAACCCACAAAAACACCGCTGTTGCCAGCAGCAACCACTTAAATTCACCGCTCTGCATCCCGGCAGGAATATCGATCGCCGCACCCGCCAGAATCCCCGGCAGGAAGTAAAACGGAGGCCATAACAGGCAGCCGATAATATTTGGCGTAATAAATTTCGCCACCGGGAGATCCAACATTCCCGCCACCATTGGCACCAGCGGACGCGTCGGGCCGACAAAACGACCGACCAGAATGGTAAACATGCTGTGTTGATGCAACGCATGTTCAGTTTTATCGAGTAATGCTTTGTTCTTCTTCAGAAACGACCAGCGATGCAACGGCTTTTTAAAACGCCAGCCCAGCCAGAAGGAGATCCAGTCGCCCATCAGGCAACCGACAATCCCTGCCAGCCAGGCGTGCCAGAAACTTAACTCGCCGCTGCCAATCAGCGCTCCCAGTCCTGCCATCAGCACCGTACCGGGCAGAATCAAACCGACCAGCGCCAGCGACTCCAGAAAGGCCACCAACATTACCGCCATCAATGAATACACGGTGGATTGGGTAATAAAGTGTTCCAGCAATGCTTGCATAATGTGCCTGTCAAATGGACGAAGCAGGGATTCTGCAAACCCTATGCTACTCCGTCAAGCCGTCAATTATCTGATTCGTTACCAATTATGACAACTTGACGGCTACATCATTCACTTTTTCTTCACAACCGGCACGGAACTCACTTGGGCTGGCCCCGGTGCATTTTTTAAATACCCGCGAGAAATAGAGTTGATCGTCAAAGCCAACATTGCGACCGACAGTGGCGATAGGCATCCGTGTGGTGCTCAAAAGCAGCTTCGCCTGGCTGATGCGTTGGTCCTCGCGCCAGCTTAAGACACTAATCCCTAACTGTTGGCGGAACAGATGTGACAGACGCGACGGCGACAGGCAGACATGCTGCGCCACGCTGGCAATATCAAAATTGCTGTCTGCGAGGTGATCGCTAATGTACTGACAAGCCTCGCGTACCCGATTATCCATCGGTGGATGGAGCGACTCGTTAATTGCTTCCATGCGCCGAAGTAACAATTGCTCAAGCAGATTTATCGCCAGCAGCTCCGAATAGCGCCCTTCCCCTTGCCCGGCGTTAATGATTTGCCCAAACAGGTCGCTGAAATGCGGCTGGTGCGCTTCATCCGGGCGAAAGAAACCGGTATTGGCAAATATTGACGGCCAGTTAAGCCATTCATGCCAGTAGGCGCGCGGACGAAAGTAAACCCACTGGTGATACCATTCGCGAGCCTCCGGATGACGACCGTAGTGATGAATCTCTCCTGGCGGGAACAGCAAAATATCACCCGGTCGGCAGACAAATTCTCGTCCCTGATTTTTCACCACCCCCTGGCCGCGTATGGTGAGATTGAGAATATAACCCTTCATTCCCAGCGGTCGGTCGATAAAAAAATCGAGATAACCGTTGGCCTCAATCGGCGTTAAACCCGCCACCAGATGGGCGTTAAACGAGTATCCCGGCAGCAGGGGATCATTTTGCGCTTCAGCCATACTTTTCATACTCCCGCCATTCAGGGAAGAAACCAATTGTCCATATTGCATTAGACATTGCCGTCACTGCGTCTTTTACTGGCTCTTCTCGCTAATCCAACCGGTAACCCCGCTTATTAAAAGCATTCTGTAACAAAGCGGGACCAAAGCCATGACAAAACCGCGTAACAAAAGTGTCTATAATCACGGCAGAAAAGTCCACATTGATTATTTGCACGGCGTCACACTTTGCTATGCCATAGCATTTTTATCCATAAGATTAGCGGATCCTACCTGACGCTTTTTTTCGCAACTCTCTACTGTTTCTCCATACCCGTTTTTTTGGATGGAGTGAAACGATGGCGATTGCAATTGGCCTCGATTTTGGCAGTGATTCTGTGCGAGCTTTGGCGGTGGACTGCGCCACCGGTGAAGAGATCGCCACCAGCGTAGAGTGGTATCCCCGTTGGCAGAAAGGGCAATTTTGTGATGCCCCAAATAACCAGTTCCGTCATCATCCGCGTGACTACATTGAGTCAATGGAAGCGGCGCTGAAAACCGTGCTTGCAGAGCTTAGCGCCGAGCAGCGCGCAACCGTGGTCGGGATTGGCGTTGACACAACCGGCTCGACGCCCGCACCGATTGACGCCGACGGTAACGTCCTGGCGCTGCGCCCGGAGTTTGCCGAAAACCCGAACGCAATGTTCGTATTGTGGAAAGACCACACCGCGGTTGAAGAAGCGGAAGAGATCACCCGTTTGTGTCACGCGCCGGGCAAAGTTGACTACTCCCGCTATATTGGCGGTATTTATTCCAGCGAATGGTTCTGGGCAAAAATCCTGCATGTGACTCGCCAGGACAGCGCCGTGGCGCAATCTGCCGCATCGTGGATTGAACTTTGCGACTGGGTGCCCGCCCTGCTCAGTGGCACCACGCGCCCGCAGGATATTCGCCGCGGACGTTGCAGCGCCGGACATAAATCTCTGTGGCACGAAAGCTGGGGCGGCCTGCCGCCAGCCAGTTTCTTTGACGAACTGGACCCGATCCTCAATCGCCATTTGCCTTCCCCGCTGTTCACTGACACCTGGACTGCCGATATTCCGGTGGGCACGTTATGCCCGGAATGGGCGCAGCGTCTCGGCCTGCCTGAAAGCGTGGTGATTTCCGGCGGCGCGTTTGACTGCCATATGGGCGCAGTTGGCGCAGGCGCACAGCCTAACGCTCTGGTAAAAGTTATCGGTACTTCCACCTGCGACATTCTGATTGCCGACAAACAGAGCGTTGGCGAGCGGGCAGTTAAAGGCATTTGCGGTCAGGTTGATGGCAGCGTGGTGCCTGGATTTATCGGTCTGGAAGCAGGTCAGTCGGCGTTTGGTGATATCTACGCCTGGTTCGGTCGCGTACTCGGCTGGCCGCTGGAACAGCTTGCCGCCCAGCATCCGGAACTGAAAGAGCAAATCAACGCCAGCCAGAAACAACTGCTTCCGGCGCTGACCGAAGCATGGGCCAAAAATCCGTCTCTGGATCACCTGCCGGTGGTGCTCGACTGGTTTAACGGCCGCCGCACACCGAACGCTAACCAACGCCTGAAAGGGGTGATTACCGATCTGAACCTCGCAACCGACGCTACGCTGCTGTTCGGCGGTTTGATTGCTGCCACCGCCTTTGGCGCACGTGCAATTATGGAGTGCTTTACCGATCAGGGGATCGCCGTTAATAACGTGATGGCACTGGGCGGCATCGCGCGGAAAAACCAGGTCATTATGCAGGCCTGCTGCGACGTGCTGAATCGCCCGCTGCAAATTGTTGCCTCTGACCAGTGCTGTGCGCTCGGTGCGGCGATTTTTGCTGCCGTCGCCGCGAAAGTGCACGCAGATATCCCATCAGCACAGCAAAAAATGGCCAGTGCGGTAGAGAAAACCCTGCAACCTCGCAGCGAACAGGCACAACGCTTTGAACAGCTTTATCGCCGCTATCAGCAATGGGCGATGAGCGCCGAACAACACTATCTTCCAACTTCCGCCCCGGCACAGGCTGCCCAGGCCGTTCCGATTCTATAAGGACACGACAATGACAATTTTTGATAATTATGAAGTGTGGTTTGTAATTGGCAGCCAGCATCTGTATGGCCCGGAAACCCTGCGTCAGGTCACCCAACATGCCGAACACGTCGTTAATGCGCTGAATACGGAAGCGAAACTGCCCTGCAAACTGGTGCTGAAACCGCTGGGCACCACGCCGGATGAAATCACCGCTATTTGCCGTGACGCGAATTACGACGATCGTTGCGCTGGTCTGGTGGTGTGGCTGCACACCTTCTCTCCAGCCAAAATGTGGATTAACGGCCTGACCATGCTCAATAAGCCGTTGCTGCAATTCCACACCCAGTTCAACGCGGCGCTGCCGTGGGACAGTATCGACATGGACTTTATGAACCTGAACCAGACTGCACATGGCGGTCGCGAGTTTGGCTTCATTGGCGCACGTATGCGTCAGCAACATGCCGTCGTTACCGGTCACTGGCAGGATAAACAGGCACATGAGCGTATCGGCTCATGGATGCGTCAGGCGGTCTCTAAACAGGATACCCGTCATCTGAAAGTTTGCCGCTTTGGCGATAACATGCGTGAAGTAGCGGTTACCGATGGCGATAAAGTTGCCGCACAAATCAAATTCGGTTTCTCCGTCAATACCTGGGCGGTTGGCGATCTGGTGCAGGTGGTGAACTCCATCAGCGATGGCGATGTTAACGCGCTGGTCGATGAGTACGAAAGCTGCTACACCATGACGCCTGCGACACAAATCCACGGCGAAAAACGGCAGAACGTGCTGGAAGCTGCGCGTATTGAGCTGGGGATGAAGCGTTTCCTGGAACAAGGTGGCTTCCATGCGTTCACCACCACCTTTGAAGATTTGCACGGTCTGAAGCAGCTTCCAGGCCTGGCCGTGCAGCGTCTGATGCAACAGGGCTACGGCTTTGCGGGCGAAGGCGACTGGAAAACTGCCGCCCTGCTTCGCATCATGAAGGTGATGTCAACCGGTCTGCAGGGCGGCACCTCTTTTATGGAGGACTATACCTACCACTTCGAGAAAGGTAATGACCTGGTGCTCGGCTCCCACATGCTGGAAGTCTGCCCGTCGATCGCTGCAGAAGAGAAACCGATCCTCGACGTTCAGCACCTCGGTATTGGTGGTAAAGACGACCCGGCCCGCCTAATCTTCAACACCCAAACCGGTCCGGCCATTGTCGCCAGCCTGATTGATCTCGGCGATCGTTACCGTCTGCTGGTTAACTGCATCGACACGGTGAAAACGCCGCACACCCTGCCGAAACTGCCGGTGGCGAATGCGCTGTGGAAAGCGCAGCCGGATCTACCAACCGCTTCCGAAGCGTGGATCCTTGCTGGTGGCGCGCACCACACCGTCTTCAGCCATGCGTTGAACCTCAACGATATGCGCCAGTTTGCCGAGATGCACGACATTGAAATCACGGTGATTGATAACGACACCCGCCTGCCAGCGTTTAAAGATGCACTGCGCTGGAACGAAGTGTATTACGGATTTCGTCGCTAAGTAGCCGCATCAGGTATGTAACGCCTGATGCGACGCTGACGCGTCTTATCTGGCCTACACGTTCCGATTTTGTAGGCCGGATAAGCAAAGCGCATCCGGCACGAAGGAGTCAACATGTTAGAAGATCTCAAACGTCAGGTTTTAGAAGCCAACCTGGCGCTGCCAAAACACAACCTGGTCACGCTGACCTGGGGCAACGTCAGCGCCGTTGATCGCGAGCGCGGCGTCTTTGTAATCAAACCTTCCGGCGTCGATTACAGCATCATGACCGCTGACGATATGGTCGTGGTCAGCATCGAAACCGGTGAAGTGGTAGAAGGTACGAAAAAGCCCTCCTCCGACACGCCAACTCACCGGCTGCTCTATCAGGCATTCCCGTCCATTGGCGGCATTGTGCATACGCACTCGCGCCACGCCACCATCTGGGCGCAGGCGGGCCAGTCAATTCCGGCAACCGGCACCACCCACGCCGACTATTTCTACGGCACCATTCCCTGCACTCGCAAAATGACCGACGCAGAAATCAACGGCGAATATGAGTGGGAAACCGGTAACGTCATCGTTGAAACTTTCGAAAAACAGGGTATCGACGCAGCGCAAATGCCTGGCGTTCTGGTCCATTCTCACGGCCCGTTTGCATGGGGTAAAAACGCTGAAGACGCAGTGCATAACGCCATCGTGCTGGAAGAAGTCGCTTATATGGGGATTTTCTGCCGCCAGCTTGCTCCGCAACTGCCTGATATGCAGCAAACATTGCTGGATAAACACTATCTGCGTAAGCATGGTGCGAAGGCATATTACGGGCAGTAATGACTGTATAAAACCACAGCCAATCAAACGAAACCAGGCTATAATCAAGCCTGGTTTTTTGATGGAATTTCAGCGTGGCGCAGGCAGGTTTTATCTTAACCCGACACTGGCGGGACACCCCGCAAGGGACAGAGATCTCTTTCTGGTTAGCGACGGACAACGGGCCGTTGCAGGTTACGCTTGCACCGCAAGAGTCCGTGGCGTTTATTCCCGCCGATCAGGTTCCCCGCGCCCAGCATATTTTGCAGGGTGAACAAGGCTTTCGCCTGACGCCGCTGGCGTTAAAGGATTTTCATCGCCAGCCGGTGTATGGCCTTTACTGTCGCGCCCATCGCCAGTTAATGAATTACGAAAAGCGCCTGCGTGAAGGTGGCGTTACCGTCTACGAGGCCGATGTGCGCCCGCCGGAACGCTATCTGATGGAGCGGTTTATCACCTCTCCGGTGTGGGTCGAGGGTGATATGCGCAATGGCGCTATCGTTAATGCCCGTCTGAAACCGCATCCCGACTACCGCCCGCCGCTCAAGTGGGTTTCTATTGATATTGAAACTACCCGCCACGGTGAACTGTACTGCATCGGTCTGGAAGGCTGCGGGCAGCGCATCGTTTATATGCTGGGGCCGGAGAATGGCGATGCCTCCGCGCTTGATTTCGAACTGGAGTACGTCGCCAGTCGTCCGCAGCTGCTGGAAAAACTCAACGCCTGGTTTGCTAACCACGATCCTGATGTGATCATCGGCTGGAACGTGGTGCAGTTCGATCTGCGAATGCTGCAAAAACATGCCGAGCGCTACCGTATTCCACTGCGTCTGGGGCGCGATAACAGTGAGCTGGAGTGGCGCGAGCATGGCTTTAAAAACGGTGTGTTTTTTGCCCAGGCTAAAGGTCGGCTAATTATCGACGGTATCGAGGCGCTGAAATCTGCATTCTGGAATTTCTCTTCGTTCTCGCTGGAAACCGTCGCTCAGGAGTTATTAGGCGAAGGAAAATCTATCGATAACCCGTGGGATCGGATGGACGAAATTGACCGCCGTTTCGCCGAAGATAAACCTGCCCTGGCGACTTATAACCTGAAAGATTGCGAGCTGGTGACGCAGATCTTCCACAAAACTGAAATCATGCCGTTTCTACTCGAACGGGCGACGGTGAACGGCCTCCCAGTAGATCGGCACGGGGGATCGGTGGCGGCGTTTGGTCATCTCTATTTTCCGCGAATGCATCGCGCTGGTTATGTCGCGCCTAATCTCGGCGAAGTGCCGCCGCACGCCAGCCCTGGCGGCTACGTGATGGATTCACGGCCAGGGCTTTATGATTCGGTGCTGGTGCTGGACTACAAAAGCCTGTACCCGTCGATCATCCGCACCTATCTGATTGATCCCGTCGGGCTGGTGGAAGGCATGGCGCAGCCTGATCCAGAGCACAGCACCGAAGGCTTTCTCGATGCCTGGTTCTCGCGGGAGAAACATTGCCTGCCGGAGATTGTGACTAACATCTGGCACGGGCGCGATGAAGCCAAACGCCAGGGCAATAAGCCACTGTCGCAGGCGCTGAAGATCATCATGAATGCCTTTTATGGCGTGCTCGGGACTACCGCCTGTCGCTTCTTCGATCCCCGCCTGGCGTCGTCAATCACCATGCGTGGTCATCAGATCATGCGGCAAACCAAAGCGTTGATTGAAGCGCAGGGCTATGACGTAATCTACGGCGATACTGACTCAACGTTTGTCTGGCTGAAAGGCGCACATTCGGAAGAAGAAGCGGCGAAAATCGGTCGTGCACTGGTGCAGCACGTTAACGCCTGGTGGGCAGAAACGTTGCAACAGCAACGGCTGACTAGCGCATTAGAACTGGAGTATGAAACCCATTTCTGCCGTTTTCTGATGCCAACCATTCGTGGAGCCGATACGGGCAGCAAAAAGCGCTATGCCGGGCTGATTCAGGAAGGCGATAAACAACGGATGGTGTTTAAAGGGCTGGAAACCGTACGCACCGACTGGACACCGCTGGCCCAGCAGTTTCAGCAGGAGCTATATCTACGTATCTTCCGCAACGAGCCATATCAGGAATACGTTCGCGAAACCATCGACAAACTGATGGCAGGCGAACTGGATGCACGGCTGGTTTACCGTAAACGCCTTCGCCGTCCACTGAGCGAATATCAGCGTAATGTGCCGCCTCATGTACGCGCCGCTCGCCTTGCCGATGAAGAAAACCAAAAGCGCGGTCGCCCCTTGCAATATCAGAACCGCGGCACCATTAAGTACGTCTGGACCACCAACGGCCCGGAGCCGCTGGACTACCAACGTTCACCACTGGATTACGAACACTATCTGACCCGCCAGCTGCAACCGGTGGCGGAGGGAATACTCCCTTTTATTGAGGATAATTTTGCTACACTTATGACCGGGCAACTTGGGCTATTTTGAGCAAAAAAAGAGTTCGCCAGATACCATTTTGATGCGTGACGAATGCTTTGCCATCCAGTACCATAGCGCCCTTTCCATTCCTGGACCTGAATAACACCACTACCTCATAAGCACGGTAGCGGGTGGTTATTGCCTGCAATTAAAGATATAGAGCCGAACACATATGCCTTTTACACTTGGTCAACGCTGGATCAGCGATACAGAAAGCGAATTGGGACTTGGAACCGTTGTCGCGGTGGATGCGCGAACTGTCACTTTACTTTTCCCATCTACTGGTGAAAACCGTCTGTACGCACGCAGTGATTCCCCCGTGACCCGCGTGATGTTCAACCCTGGTGATACTATTACCAGCCACGACGGCTGGCAGATGCAAGTCGAAGAAGTAAAAGAAGAAAATGGCTTGCTGACCTATATCGGTACTCGCCTGGATACTGAAGAGTCCGGCGTAGCCCTGCGTGAAGTTTTCCTTGATAGCAAACTGGTGTTCAGCAAACCGCAGGACCGTCTGTTTGCCGGGCAGATTGACCGTATGGACCGCTTTGCGCTGCGTTATCGCGCACGTAAATATTCCAGCGAACAGTTCCGTATGCCGTACAGCGGCCTGCGCGGTCAGCGTACCAGTCTGATCCCGCATCAGCTCAACATCGCTCATGATGTTGGTCGCCGCCATGCGCCGCGCGTCCTGCTGGCTGACGAAGTGGGTTTAGGGAAAACCATTGAAGCCGGGATGATCCTGCATCAGCAACTGCTCTCTGGCGCTGCTGAACGTGTACTGATTATCGTCCCGGAAACCTTACAGCATCAGTGGCTGGTAGAAATGCTGCGCCGCTTCAATCTGCGTTTTGCCCTGTTTGATGACGAGCGTTACGCCGAAGCCCAGCACGATGCCTACAACCCGTTCGACACCGAACAGCTGGTGATTTGTTCGCTGGATTTTGCCCGTCGTAGCAAACAGCGTCTGGAACATCTCTGTGAAGCCGAATGGGACCTGCTGGTGGTCGATGAAGCGCATCACCTGGTGTGGAGCGAAGATGCGCCGAGCCGTGAATATCAGGCCATTGAACAACTGGCAGAGCATGTGCCCGGCGTTCTGCTGCTGACTGCGACCCCGGAACAACTGGGGATGGAAAGCCACTTCGCCCGTCTGCGCCTGCTGGACCCGAACCGTTTCCACGATTTCGCGCAGTTCGTTGAAGAGCAGAAAAATTATCGTCCGGTAGCAGATGCCGTTGCCATGCTACTGGCAGGTAACAAACTGAGCAATGATGAACTGAACATGCTCGGTGAGATGATCGGCGAGCAGGATATTGAGCCGTTACTGCAGGCGGCAAACAGCGACAGCGAAGATGCCCAGAGCGCCCGTCAGGAACTGGTTTCCATGCTGATGGATCGCCACGGCACCAGCCGCGTGCTGTTCCGTAACACCCGTAACGGTGTGAAAGGCTTCCCGAAACGCGAGCTGCACACTATTAAGCTGCCGCTGCCGACGCAGTATCAGACGGCGATTAAAGTGTCCGGCATTATGGGCGCACGTAAAAGTGCCGAAGATCGCGCTCGCGATATGCTCTACCCGGAGCGTATTTATCAGGAATTTGAAGGCGATAACGCCACCTGGTGGAACTTCGACCCGCGCGTTGAGTGGCTGATGGGTTACCTGACCAGCCATCGCTCTCAGAAAGTGCTGGTGATCTGCGCTAAAGCCGCTACCGCGCTGCAACTGGAGCAGGTACTGCGTGAGCGTGAAGGTATCCGCGCCGCGGTGTTCCACGAAGGCATGTCGATTATTGAGCGTGACCGCGCTGCGGCATGGTTTGCCGAAGAAGACACCGGCGCGCAGGTGCTGCTGTGTTCGGAAATTGGTTCTGAAGGGCGTAACTTCCAGTTCGCCAGCCACATGGTAATGTTCGATCTGCCGTTCAACCCGGATCTGCTGGAGCAGCGTATTGGTCGTCTGGATCGTATCGGCCAGGCGCACGATATTCAGATCCATGTGCCTTATCTGGAGAAAACCGCTCAGTCGGTGCTGGTGCGCTGGTATCACGAAGGTCTGGATGCATTCGAGCACACCTGCCCGACCGGACGCACTATCTACGATAGCGTGTATAACGATCTGATTAACTACCTGGCCTCACCGGATCAAACCGAAGGCTTTGACGATCTGATCAAAAACTGCCGCGAGCAGCACGAGGCATTGAAGGCACAGCTGGAACAGGGTCGTGACCGCCTGCTGGAGATCCATTCCAACGGTGGCGAAAAAGCGCAGGCATTAGCTGAAAGCATTGAAGAGCAAGATGACGATACCAACCTGATCGCCTTCGCCATGAACCTGTTCGATATTATCGGTATCAATCAGGACGATCGCGGCGACAACATGATCGTGCTGACGCCGTCCGATCATATGCTGGTGCCGGACTTCCCGGGCCTGTCGGAAGATGGCATCACCATCACCTTCGACCGTGAGGTAGCGCTGGCGCGTGAAGATGCGCAGTTTATTACCTGGGAGCATCCGCTGATCCGCAACGGTCTGGATCTGATCCTCTCTGGCGATACCGGTAGCAGCACGATTTCACTGTTGAAAAACAAAGCGTTGCCGGTAGGTACGCTGTTGGTGGAATTGATTTATGTCGTTGAAGCCCAGGCTCCGAAGCAGTTGCAGCTCAACCGCTTCCTGCCGCCGACGCCGGTACGTATGCTGCTGGATAAAAATGGCAACAACCTGGCGGCGCAGGTGGAGTTTGAAACCTTTAACCGTCAGCTTAACGCGGTTAACCGCCACACTGGCAGCAAGCTGGTTAATGCCGTGCAGCAGGATGTTCACGCTATCCTTCAGCTGGGTGAAGCGCAGATCGAGAAATCTGCCCGTGCATTGATTGATGCAGCGCGTAACGAAGCCGACGAAAAACTGTCTGCCGAGCTGTCTCGTCTGGAAGCGCTGCGCGCAGTGAACCCGAACATTCGTGACGACGAACTGACTGCCATTGAGAACAACCGTCAGCAGGTAATGGAAAGCCTGGATCAGGCTGGCTGGCGTCTGGATGCCCTGCGTTTGATCGTTGTGACGCATCAGTAACGGAGCCGAAAATGGGGATGGAAAACTACAATCCGCCGCAGGAACCCTGGCTGGTTATCCTGTATCAGGATGACCACATTATGGTGGTCAACAAGCCGAGCGGCTTGTTGTCTGTGCCGGGTCGTCTGGAAGAGCACAAAGACAGCGTGATGACGCGCATTCAGCGTGATTATCCGCAGGCAGAATCGGTGCATCGTCTGGATATGGCTACCAGCGGTGTGATTGTAGTGGCGCTGACCAAAGCCGCGGAGCGGGAGTTAAAACGCCAGTTCCGCGAGCGCGAGCCGAAAAAGCAGTATGTGGCCCGCGTCTGGGGGCATCCATCCCCTGCGGAAGGTCTGGTAGATCTGCCGCTGATTTGCGACTGGCCAAACCGCCCGAAACAGAAAGTCTGTTACGAAACAGGTAAACCTGCGCAGACGGAATATGAAGTGGTGGAGTATGCGGCGGATAACACGGCAAGAGTGGTGTTAAAACCGATTACCGGGCGTTCGCATCAGTTGCGTGTGCATATGCTGGCGCTGGGTCATCCGATTCTCGGCGATCGTTTTTATGCATCACCAGAAGCGAGAGCAATGGCACCGCGTTTGTTGCTACATGCAGAGATGTTGACGATTACCCATCCGGCGTATGGCAATAGTATGACGTTTAAAGCGCCAGCGGATTTTTAACCTTTCCTGTATGTTTATACCCTCATCCTAAGGGCTGCCTCTTGTACATAAATCCCCGAGTCCGGGGATTTTTTTTCTGCCAAACTGCTTTCAGTTGTTGCGTGTGGCTACGCTTTCCATTCGGTAATTCCCTTCCTGCTCCACAGCGAATTTTTGAACTTTTTCTTCACCCGTTGATCGTCTCTATTATTTCATTTTATCGGGTCTGTTATGGTCCTTTCTGATTGTTATTCATGGGCTAATTAGCCGTCTGGTTGGCGATGCCCATCTCGGTGATCCGCGTCGTGCACGACGCCTTGCATCACCAGCCTCTTCTCTAGCTCATCATGCAGGTCTTTCTAATTGTGAAATCATCCCACGCTACTGCTAAGGTTGAAGGGGCGTTCCAGCCCCTTCAACCTTAGCTTATTCTGGATCATTCAATAATTGCGTTGGCAATAATTTTTCAGCAGTACTTTGTTTAGTAGCAACTCCTTCAGTAACAATTTTTTTGGGGGTGATTTTATTAATAATAATTACCTCAGCATATAGGCGGGTAGCACCGTCCACGGTAGCACCGTCCAGGGTAGCACCGTCCAGGTTAGCATTCCACCCAGGTTTCATGTAAAGGTTTTCATTGCTATCTTTCATTATTTTTTTACCAAAGTAACAATCCCTCATGTCAACGCCGGGAAGGTAAGCCTCTCTAAGATCAACGCCCAAGTTACCTGGGCCTTTATGCAGCTGCAACGTCTGAGTACATATCTCCTTATTTTCAATAAAAAAAGTGACACTTAACTCGATATCACCGAAGGTCTCGGCGACCCAGCGCATATTGCCCTTTGCGACCATCTCATCCGGATTTTTTACGCATGTTTTGAGTTCATTGAATAATTCCAGACTATGGATAAACTTTTCTTTCTCATTCTCGTTGACAGCCCCAGTAAAGTATTTTGAGGCGTTGATGTTGCCAGCCTTTTTATTCACGAAATTGAACAGAAGTTTATAAGCCTCAGTCTGTTTATCTGACCAGAACAGATGACGTAACGTCTCCCACAAGCGTTGAAAGATATTCATCTTCACGTCCATCTTGTCCCCGCTCACCATCTTATAAATATCGTTATTGTTCATATTTAAAAGTGTTGCCGGCATGCCTGGAACTGATACTTTCATGGTAATAGCCTCGCATTGAGTTAAAAACTCATGATGCGCGCTCTGAATAAATATACTTTCAAAAATCGCTCATTCAGATATGTGTTTTTTATTTTTAAGACGTAAAAATATAATTCCGCTCGTCGTAAAGCTCTCAACCTTAAGCAGGGTCAACGCGATAAAACCAACAGAACCCCTCCCGTAAACCGTGCATTGAGCCTGTCCACCATTCTGAGTAAACGCCTTTTCTCAAAGAAGTGACCGCCAGGGCGGCCACCTTTAATCGTGGGCAGTTACTCAGCATCATTTACAGGGTTATTTAAACCCTTTCTGCTGCTTTATCAGCTCATAGGCTTGCTGAATTTCCTGCGCTTTCTGCTTCGCCATCTCCATCATCTCAGGCGGCAAACCTTTTGCTACCAGCTTATCCGGATGGTGTTCACTCATCAGCTTACGGTAGGCACGTTTGATGGTGGTCGCATCATCCGTCGGCTTCACGCCCAGCACATTACAGGCATCTTCCAGCGTCGGGCCACGCTGCGCTTGCTGCCAGTTACCACCGCCAGATTGCTGCTGATAACCGCCGCCAAACTGTGCACCGCCCTGCATCATGCGCAAAAACTGGTCAAACTGGGCACGGGAGATCCCTAATTCTTCAGCAATGACATACAGCACCGCCCGTTCATTCGGATGCAGCGAACCATCAGCAAACGCCGCCTGAATCTGGATCTCCAGAAACATACGAATTAAGTCAAAACGACCAAAGCAGACACTGCGAAACTGGCGCATCTTTTCGCGCAGCGGGTAATTGTCTGATTTTCCCACCCGGAACGCGTTTTGCGCCGCAGTACGGGAAGCGCCATGAAGGTTCATTCGGTCCATCAACTGGCTGGCGATATGAATATCAGCCTCCGTGACGCGACCTTTGGATTTGGTTAAATGCCCCATCACTTCAAAAGTGGTGGCAAAAAACAGCGCCTGACGCTCACGCTGGTTGGCGAACCACGCCATTTTACGGCTACGGGCTTTATCAAACATATGGCCAATTAACAGGCCTAACACTACGCCCCAAAAGCCGCCGCCCATCAGTAAGGCCACGGCCACGCCAATGATTTTTCCCCAATACTGCATATATTCCCCAAATCGACACACGGATATCAGGGCTATCTCCCACAATATAAAGGTGCTTTTACCGTTTTCCGGCTGCGGTCAATTGTGGGACATCGCCTATAATTTGCATTATCATACCTGTCATTCAATGCCGTGCCTAACACCACTGACGCTATTCGGACAGGATTAACACTAGCGTAGAGATGACGAGTACGTTAGTCTCTGACCGTTTGTCACGCGCAACGTTACCGATGATGGAACAATAAAATCAACGTATGAAAAAACGTATCCCCACTCTCCTGGCCACCATGATTGCCACCGCCCTTTATAGTCAACAGGGACTGGCAGCCGACCTCGCCTCACAGTGCATGTTGGGCGTGCCAAGCTATGATCGTCCTCTGGTACAGGGCGATACCAATGACTTACCCGTGACTATCAATGCTGACCACGCGAAAGGGGACTACCCGGATGACGCCGTGTTTACTGGCAGCGTGGATATCATGCAGGGTAACAGCCGTCTGCAGGCCGACGAAGTGCAGCTCCATCAAAAAGAGGCACCAGGACAACCGGAGCCGGTACGTACCGTTGATGCGCTCGGTAATGTCCATTACGACGATAACCAGGTCATCCTCAAAGGGCCGAAAGGCTGGGCGAATCTGAACACCAAAGATACCAACGTCTGGGAAGGTGATTACCAGATGGTGGGTCGTCAGGGCCGCGGTAAAGCGGACCTGATGAAACAACGTGGCGAAAACCGCTATACCATTCTGGATAACGGTAGCTTTACCTCCTGTCTGCCGGGTTCTGACACCTGGAGCGTGGTAGGTAGCGAAATTATTCATGACCGCGAAGAACAAGTTGCGGAGATCTGGAACGCCCGCTTTAAGGTGGGTCCGGTACCGATCTTTTATAGCCCATATTTGCAGTTGCCGGTGGGTGACAAACGTCGCTCTGGTTTCTTGATCCCGAACGCCAAGTACACCACCACCAACTACTTTGAGTTCTACCTTCCATATTACTGGAACATCGCGCCAAATATGGATGCCACCATCACGCCGCATTATATGCATCGTCGTGGCAATATCATGTGGGAGAACGAATTCCGCTACCTCTCCCAGGCGGGCGCAGGTTTGATGGAACTGGACTATCTGCCTTCCGATAAAGTCTATGAAGATGAACACCCGAACGATGACAGTTCACGTCGTTGGTTGTTCTACTGGAACCACTCCGGGGTCATGGATCAGGTGTGGCGTTTCAACGTCGACTACACCAAGGTCAGCGATCCTAGCTACTTCAATGATTTCGATAACAAGTACGGTTCCAGTACTGACGGCTACGCAACGCAAAAATTCAGCGTTGGCTATGCGGTGCAAAACTTCAATGCCACCGTTTCAACCAAGCAGTTCCAGGTCTTCAGCGAGCAGAACACCAGTAGCTACTCGGCAGAGCCGCAGTTAGACGTTAACTACTACCAGAATGATGTTGGTCCGTTTGATACACGCATTTACGGCCAGGCAGTACACTTTGTTAACACCAGAGACGACATGCCTGAAGCAACCCGTGTTCACCTGGAACCGACCATCAATTTGCCGCTCTCTAATAACTGGGGCAGCATCAATACCGAAGCGAAGTTGCTGGCAACCCATTATCAGCAAACTAATCTTGACTGGTATAACTCCAGAAACACAACCAAGCTGGACGAATCCGTTAACCGCGTAATGCCGCAATTCAAAGTTGACGGCAAAATGGTCTTTGAACGCGATATGGAAATGCTGGCACCGGGTTATACCCAAACGCTGGAACCGCGCGCGCAGTATTTATACGTGCCGTATCGCGATCAGAGCGACATCTATAACTACGACTCGTCTCTGCTGCAATCTGACTACTCTGGCCTGTTCCGGGACCGGACTTACGGCGGTCTTGACCGTATTGCCTCCGCTAACCAGGTGACGACCGGTGTCACATCTCGCATATATGATGATGCTGCCGTTGAACGTTTTAATATTTCCGTTGGTCAAATCTACTATTTCACGGAGTCTCGCACTGGCGATGACAACATAACATGGGAGAATGACGACAAAACGGGCTCACTGGTATGGGCAGGCGATACCTACTGGCGTATCTCCGAGCGCTGGGGGTTGCGTGGCGGGATTCAGTACGACACGCGCCTGGATAACGTAGCCACCAGTAACTCCAGCATTGAATACCGTCGGGATGAAGACCGTCTGGTGCAGTTGAACTACCGTTACGCCAGCCCGGAATATATTCAGGCTACGCTGCCTAAGTACTATTCCACGGCAGAGCAGTATAAGAATGGTATTTCGCAGGTAGGTGCCGTCGCCAGCTGGCCAATTGCCGATCGTTGGTCAATTGTCGGGGCCTACTACTACGACACCAATGCGAACAAGCAAGCCGACTCTATGTTAGGTGTGCAATATAGCTCCTGCTGCTATGCGATTCGCGTCGGTTACGAGCGGAAGCTGAACGGTTGGGATAACGATAAACAACATGCGGTATATGACAACGCAATCGGCTTTAACATCGAACTTCGCGGCCTGAGCTCCAACTATGGTCTGGGTACGCAAGAGATGCTGCGTTCGAACATTCTGCCGTATCAAAACACTTTGTGATTTGTTGATTTACCACGTAATCCGCAGTGCGGTTAATTGAAATGGAAAAAGTATGAAGAACTGGAAAACGCTGCTTCTCGGTATCGCCATGATCGCGAATACCAGTTTCGCTGCCCCCCAGGTAGTCGATAAAGTCGCAGCCGTCGTCAATAACGGCGTCGTGCTGGAAAGCGACGTTGATGGATTAATGCAGTCGGTAAAACTGAACGCTGCTCAGGCAAGACAGCAACTTCCTGATGACGCGACGCTGCGCCACCAAATCATGGAACGTTTGATCATGGATCAAATCATCCTGCAGATGGGGCAGAAAATGGGAGTGAAAATCTCCGATGAGCAGCTCGATCAGGCGATTGCTAACATCGCTAAACAAAACAACATGACGCTGGATCAGATGCGCAGCCGTCTGGCTTACGACGGTCTGAACTACAACACCTATCGTAACCAGATCCGCAAAGAGATGATTATCTCTGAAGTGCGTAACAACGAGGTGCGTCGTCGCATCACCATCCTGCCGCAGGAAGTCGAATCTCTGGCGCAGCAGGTGGGTAACCAAAACGATGCCAGCACTGAGCTGAACCTGAGCCACATCCTGATTCCGCTGCCAGAAAACCCGACCTCTGATCAGGTGAACGAAGCGGAAAGCCAGGCGCGCGCTATTGTCGATCAGGCGCGTAATGGCGCTGATTTCGGTAAACTGGCGATTGCTCACTCTGCCGACCAGCAGGCGCTGAACGGCGGCCAGATGGGCTGGGGTCGCATTCAGGAGCTGCCGGGGATCTTCGCCCAGGCATTAAGCACCGCGAAGAAAGGCGACATTGTTGGCCCGATTCGTTCCGGCGTTGGCTTCCATATTCTGAAAGTTAACGACCTGCGCGGTGAAAGCAAAAACATCTCGGTGACCGAAGTTCATGCTCGCCATATTCTGCTGAAACCGTCGCCGATCATGACTGACGAACAGGCCCGCGTGAAACTGGAGCAAATTGCTGCCGATATCAAGAGTGGTAAAACGACTTTTGCCGCTGCAGCGAAAGAGTTTTCTCAGGATCCAGGCTCTGCTAACCAGGGCGGCGATCTCGGCTGGGCTACACCAGATATTTTCGATCCAGCCTTCCGTGATGCGCTGACCCGCCTGAACAAAGGTCAAATGAGTGTACCGGTTCACTCTTCATTCGGCTGGCATTTAATCGAGCTGCTGGATACCCGTAATGTCGATAAAACCGACGCGGCGCAGAAAGATCGTGCGTACCGCATGCTGATGAACCGTAAGTTCTCGGAAGAAGCAGCAAGCTGGATGCAGGAACAACGTGCCAGCGCCTACGTTAAAATCCTGAGCAACTAATGGTTAAAACCCAACGTGTTGTGATCACTCCCGGCGAGCCCGCCGGGATTGGCCCGGACTTAGTTGTCCAGCTTGCACAGCGTGAGTGGCCGGTCGAACTGGTTGTTTGTGCCGATGCCACTCTCCTTACCGACCGGGCAGCGATGCTCGGTTTACCGCTCACCCTCCGCCCTTATTCCCCCAACTCCCCTGCACAACCGCAAACTGCGGGCACATTAACGCTACTTCCTGTCGCGCTACGTGAATCTGTCACTGCGGCGCAGTTAGCGGTTGAAAATGGGCATTATGTGGTGGAGACGCTGGCGCGAGCGTGTGATGGCTGTCTGAACGGTGAATTTGCTGCGCTGATCACAGGCCCCGTGCATAAAGGCGTCATTAACGACGCAGGCATTCCGTTTACCGGTCATACCGAGTTTTTCGAAGAGCGTTCGCAGGTGAAAAAAGTGGTAATGATGCTGGCGACCGAAGAACTTCGCGTGGCGCTGGCAACGACGCATTTACCGCTGCGCGATATCGCAGACGCTATCACCCCTGCGCTTTTGCACGAAGTGATTGCTATTTTGCATCACGATTTGCGGACCAAATTTGGTATTGCCGAACCGCGCATTCTGGTCTGCGGGCTGAATCCGCACGCAGGCGAAGGCGGTCATATGGGTACGGAAGAGATAGACACCATTATTCCGGTGCTCGACGAGCTGCGGGCGCAGGGGATGAAACTCAACGGGCCACTACCTGCCGATACCCTGTTTCAGCCGAAATATCTCGATAACGCCGACGCTGTGCTGGCGATGTACCACGATCAGGGTCTTCCCGTGCTAAAATACCAGGGCTTCGGGCGCGGTGTGAACATTACGCTGGGCCTGCCCTTTATTCGCACATCAGTGGACCACGGCACCGCGCTTGAACTGGCGGGACGTGGCAAAGCCGATGTCGGCAGTTTTATTACGGCGCTTAATCTCGCCATCAAAATGATTGTTAACACCCAATGAATAATCGAGTCCACCAGGGCCACTTAGCCCGTAAACGCTTCGGGCAAAACTTTCTCAACGATCAGTTCGTGATCGACAGCATTGTTTCTGCCATTAACCCGCAGAAGGGCCAGGCGATGGTCGAAATCGGCCCCGGTCTGGCGGCATTGACCGAACCGGTCGGCGAACGTCTGGACCAGCTGACGGTCATCGAACTTGACCGCGATCTGGCGGCACGTCTGCAAACGCATCCATTCTTAGGCCCGAAACTGACTATTTATCAGCAGGATGCGATGACCTTTAACTTTGGCGAACTGGCCGAGAAAATGGGCCAGCCGCTGCGTGTTTTCGGCAACCTGCCTTATAACATCTCCACGCCGTTGATGTTCCATCTGTTTAGCTATACTGATGCCATTGCCGACATGCACTTTATGTTGCAAAAAGAGGTGGTGAATCGTCTGGTTGCAGGACCGAACAGCAAGGCGTATGGTCGATTAAGCGTCATGGCGCAATACTATTGCAACGTGATCCCGGTGCTGGAAGTTCCGCCGTCAGCCTTTACACCACCACCCAAAGTGGATTCCGCCGTCGTGCGCCTGGTTCCTCATGCAACGATGCCTCACCCGGTCAAAGATGTTCGCGTGTTGAGCCGCATCACCACCGAAGCCTTTAACCAGCGTCGTAAAACCATTCGTAACAGCCTCGGCAACCTGTTTAGCGTCGAGGTATTAACAGGAATGGGGATCGACCCGGCGATGCGAGCGGAAAATATCTCTGTCGCGCAATATTGCCAGATGGCGAACTATCTGGCGGAGAACGCGCCTTTGCAGGAGAGTTAACGATGATCAATTCGCCCCGAGTGTGTATTCAGGTTCAAAGCGTCTACATTGAGGCACAATCTTCACCTGATAATGAACGTTACGTTTTTGCTTATACCGTAACCATACGCAATCTGGGGCGAGCGCCAGTGCAGTTGTTGGGGCGTTACTGGCTGATCACCAATGGCAATGGCCGTGAAACCGAAGTCCAGGGCGAAGGAGTGGTTGGCGTTCAGCCACTTATCGCGCCTGGCGAAGAGTACCAGTACACCAGCGGTGCAATCATTGAAACACCGCTGGGCACCATGCAGGGTCACTACGAAATGATCGATGAAAATGGCGTCCCCTTCAGCATCGACATTCCCGTATTCCGACTCGCCGTTCCCACACTCATTCATTAAAAGAATATGGCGACATACCTAATTGGCGACGTTCATGGTTGTTACGATGAACTGATCGCATTGCTGCATAAAGTAGAATTTACCCCTGGGAAAGACACCCTCTGGCTGACAGGCGATCTGGTCGCGCGCGGCCCTGGTTCGCTGGATGTTCTGCGCTATGTGAAATCTTTAGGCGACAGCGTACGTCTGGTGCTGGGCAATCACGATCTGCATCTGCTGGCGGTATTTGCCGGGATCAGCCGCAATAAACCGAAAGATCGCCTGACACCGCTGCTGGAAGCGCCGGATGCCGACGAGCTGCTTAACTGGCTGCGTCGCCAGCCTCTGCTGCAAATCGACGAAGAGAAAAAGTTGGTGATGGCCCACGCCGGGATCACGCCGCAGTGGGATCTGCAGACTGCCAAAGAGTGCGCGCGCGATGTAGAAGCGGTGCTGTCGAGCGACTCCTACCCCTTCTTCCTTGATGCCATGTACGGCGATATGCCAAATAACTGGTCACCGGAATTGCGGGGGCTGGGAAGACTGCGGTTTATCACCAACGCCTTTACCCGTATGCGCTTTTGCTTCCCGAACGGTCAACTGGATATGTACAGCAAAGAATCGCCGGAAGAAGCCCCTGCCCCACTGAAACCGTGGTTTGCGATTCCTGGCCCCGTCGCTGAAGAGTACAGCATCGCCTTTGGTCACTGGGCATCGCTGGAGGGCAAAGGTACGCCGGAAGGTATTTACGCGCTGGATACCGGCTGCTGCTGGGGCGGTTCATTAACCTGCCTGCGCTGGGAAGATAAACAGTATTTTGTCCAGCCGTCGAACCGGCATAAGGATTTGGGTGAGGGAGAGGCGGTCGCGTCTTAAATCCCGTCGAGCATAAAATCTAATGCTCCTTGAATCAAAGTTCGGTGCGCGCTGGCATCGCAAAATTTCAACAACGCAGCGCGGCAAAAAAACTCCGCGCTGCTTTGTATGGTTCAATAATCATCATTGAAGGCTAGCGTGCGCTCTCGCGACCAGCGCGCATATAATTGCAGGGCCGCATTCACGACATCACGGTCATAGCTGAAAATGAATTCCTTAATATCACTTTCACTCTTTTCTTCCAGGCCCAGTATCTCAAGATACGCTTCATACTCTTCTTCATTATTCTGCGGATCAAAAATAACCTTCAGAAAATGCATGTAGCTTTCAGGTCCACCGCTATCTTCAGGAGGACACATCATCGAGCCTTCAACGCACTCAAAAGGAGTCTGCATTTCATCCCCAAAGTGGCTTTTATCTTCAAGGACGATTTCATGCTCCCAGCAATCACCAAAATCATAGGTGTAGGTTAATTTATTCCTTTTACTCTTAAGCAGTTCGTTTAGCCGAATTTCAGCTTCATCCGTCTCATTTACCGCTTCGGGGAATTCCGTATAAATTTGCTTTTTGAATTTAAAATTGTGCAAATGACTGTCATCCCAACCCATGACGATCTGCACAACATCGTGTAATCGATCAAGCGTCAGATTGGCGGGAACAACAAACCGGCGCCAGACTGCCGGTTCGACATGTTTAAGCGTAATTTTAAGTTGATAAAAGTAATTCACATCGGTCTCCTTATGCCATGTAAACACTTTATCTTGAGAAGAATTACCGCCGCTCCAGAATCTCAAAGCAATAGCTATGAGAGTTCTGCGCATCAGCGTCGTGGAATTCGCTGAATACCGATTCCCAGTCATCCGGCTCGTAATCCGGGAAATGGGTGTCGCCTTCCACTTCTGCGTCGATATGCGTCAGATACAGTTTTTGCGCTTTTGGCAGAAACTGCTCATAAACGCGACCACCGCCAATCACCATAATTTCTGGTACGTCACCACACGCCGCGATGGCTTCATCCACCGATTTAACCCACGTTACGCGATCATCCGTACCCGGTTGACTGCTGAGGATAATATTTTTGCGTCCTGGCAGCGGACGACCGATGGATTCCCAGGTATGGCGGCCCATAATCACGGGTTTATTTAAGGTGTTGCGTTTAAACCAGGCGAGATCGGCAGGCAGGTTCCACGGCATGGCGTTTTCCATGCCGATAACGCGATCTACCGCTAACGCCGCAATCAGACTGATCATTGAGATTTCCCGATAAAAAAAATTGTCGCCACTATACGTAAAGCGTAAACCGTCGTCGACTGGTGCGAGGATGATGTTGAGGAAAATTTTATATTCTGCTGGCGAGTCCACGCTCTCCCTCTGGACTCGCCGCATTACAATGAAACAAAAACAAACAGTTAGCTGTAAAGTGTGATTTACGTCACTCTTTATTAGGATGAGGGCTTCGTTTCCGGTTCATCCGCCATATTGCCGGTATGTTTCCCTTCTTCGGTTCCCTGCCAGCCATGTCGTTGAATTAATGACAGATGTTCACGGTCTTCGGTAATGATCTCACTTAACATCGCGCTGGTGCGTTTATAGACCGCCGCACGGGCTTTGGTGTCGTTCTCAACCATTGCCATCTCTTCCACCATCTGAATATTAAAACGGCGAAAAACATCGGCGCGCTCCCGTGCTTCATACGGTCCCAGACCTAAACTTTCCAGCGCCAGACGCCCGGTTTTCAGCGCACCTTCAAAGGTTTCACGCTCTGGCTTTTCAACGCCTGCCTGACGCAAACGAATGTAGTGATCGACATCGCGGGCGCGGGCAATAATCTGCAAATGCGGGAAATGTTCTTTCACCATCTCCGTCAGTTGCAGGTTGGTTTGCGGATCATCAATAGCGTTAATCAGCACTTCTGCTTTCGCCGCTCCGGCAGATTCCAGTAAATCCATCCGCGTGGCATCGCCGTAAAACACTTTCATGCCAAATTTGCGCAAGGTTTCGATATGGTCAGGATCATGATCGAGCACCACCATTTTCACCCCGCTGGAGAGCAGTAAACGTCCGGTAATCTGTCCATAACGACCGAATCCAGCAATGATCACCCGCGGCTGTTCTTCATCAATCTCATCGGCTTCACGCGCTTGTTCGGTAGAAGATTGCTCAAGGCGATTGAGGATCACCAGCAGAATCGGCGTTGCCGCCATCGACAGCGCCACCGCCAGGGTCAGCGACTTCGCCCACTCCGGCTCCAGCACATTCGCCATTTGCGCCGCGCCAAATACCACAAAGGCAAACTCACTGCCCTGCCCTAACAGCACCGCAAACCAGCGACGCTGTTTATTCGGCACCTGCAACGGTCGGGCAATCAGCCACAGCATAGCGATTTTGATGATCAGGAAACCAAGCAGCAAAATGACAATACGCAATGGGTTTTCAATCAGCGTGCCAAAGTCTATCGACATGCCAACACCGATGAAAAACAGCCCCAACAGCAAACCTTTAAATGGCTCGATATCGCTTTCTAACGCATGGCGGTATTCCGAGCTTGCCAGCAGTACGCCCGCCAGAAACGCGCCCATCGCCATCGACAAGCCGACCTCTTCCAGCAGCAAACCAAAGCCAAACACGAGGAATAACGCCACGGCACTAAACACTTCCCGCAAGCCAGAGCGGGCAACAAAACGCAGCGCCGGACGCGTGACATAGCGCCCCAGCAGTACCACCAGCACCAGTGCACCCGCCACTTTTAACGCCGAGAGAGCAAATGCGCCCATCGTCGTCGAGGCACTGCTCGCCGCCAGTAGCGGGATCATCGCTACCAGCGGGATCGCGGCGATATCCTGGAACAGCAGCACCGCAAAGGCGCTACGGCCCATTTGTGTCACCATCAGGTTGCGTTCATTCATCGCCTGCATGGCAATTGCCGTTGATGAGAGCGCCAGTGTCATGCCGATCAGTTCCGCTACCTGCCAGCGCAGACCAAGGAACATGCAGAACAGCCCCAGCAGGCCGCCGCAAACCACCATCTGTAATGCACCACCACCAAACACTGCCGCACGCAACTTCCACAGCCTTTGTGGATCGAGTTCGAGGCCGATAATAAACAGCATCAGCACCACGCCGATCTCGGCAAAGTGCAGAATAGATTCGGCATCGGTCACCAGTCGCAGCCCCCACGGGCCAATAATGCAGCCGGCGATCAGGTAGCCAAGTACCGATCCCAGACCAAGACGTACCGCAATGGGTACAATCAGCGCCGCCGAACCGAGATAAATCAGCGCCTGAATCAGCGTATGGCTATCCATGATGTGCCTCCTGCCATTCCAGCAGACGTTGCTTATAATGACGCGCCTGCCCTTCGAGGGTTTCGTCGTCACAAATAAAGGTGCAGTGCATGGCAAACGGTGGCAGCCAGTTCAGCCCGCAGTAGATTGCCGTCGCCTGTAGCGGCTGCGACAGCACATCAAAGCCCGGATGTGCACCAATCTCAAAATGGCTTTCCCCGCCGCCGGTCGTCACCGCCCACAGCAAATGTTTGCCATGCAGCGCCGTACCGCCGTGACCGTAAGCCCAGCCGTGCGAGAAAACTTTATCGATCCAAAGTTTGAGGAGCGGTGGAATGCTGTACCACTGCATCGGGTGCTGCCAGACGATCAGATCAGCGCGAGACAGCGCCTCTTGCTCGGCGGCAATATCGATATTGAAGTCAGGATAGAGTTGATAAAGAGAGCGAACTTCGACGCCTTCCAGCGTCCTTGCGTGTTCAAGCATCCGTTTATTCGCATGAGAATGATGCGGATACGGATGCGCATAAATTATGAGGATCATAGTTAACTCGCGTGTTTACGACTTTGTTTTCCCACAAAGTGTAGTCACATATTCACGCAGCTAATAGTCAATAATATTGATTCAAAAAAGGCAGAAATCTGAATAAATTACCCCATTCTCTGCCCGCGGATCGTCATGTTGCTGGTCTGGGCCAGTGACATCCCACGAGTTTCCGGAGCAAACGCTACGGAAATCAACAAGCCAAACAGCGAGATACCCGCCCCCATTAGCATCGTGTTACTGATACCGTAATTATTGATAAAGATCGGCAGTGCCCAGGTCGAAACAATAGTACCAATACGGCTTAAGGACATAATCACGCCCACAGCAGAGGCGCGGATATCCGTCGGGAAGAGCTCATTAGGATAGAGCCACTGCAAATTACCTGGCCCGCCAGAGAAAAAGGCATACACCGCAAAGGACATTACCACCAGCCAGATCCCCATATCAGGGATCAGCCCCAAAACCGCCAGCGCCAGTGTCATCATGGCAAAGCTGCCAATCAACAATGGACGCCGTCCGGCAGTGTTTAACCACAGCATCGGCGGAATACAGCCGAGCATAAAGAACAGGCTAATCACCACGTTCCCCAGCGCCGCGTTTTTGCCAACCCCCAATCCCAACAAACCAACAATTTGCGGTCCAAAGGTGTAAATGGCGAACATCGGGATCACCTGGCAGGTCCAGATGGCGGCAACAAACAGAATAAAAGGAAAATGGCGGCGATTAAACAGATCGCGAAAACGGGTTTGCTGCGGCTGCTCTTCATCGAAAGCCACCGGTTCGCCAAACAGTTTGATCATCATCTCTTCGCACTCTTTTACTCGCCCTTTGCGTAACAACCAGCGGGGAGATTCAGGCAGTTCGAATCGACCAATCAAAATCAACAAACAGGGAATCGCTGCGCTACCCAGCATCCAGCGCCAGCCGCCTTCCACATCATAAAGCCAATAGCCGACCAAATCGGCGCAGGTCGCGCCGACATACCACATCGCGGCGATAAAGCTGATTGAAAACGCCCGCTGTCGGGTGCTGGAGAACTCGGTGATCATCGAAGTCGCGATGGGATAATCCGCACCGATGACAATGCCGATGAGTACCCGCATCACCAGTAGTTCGATGGGGGATGAGACAAACATCGTTGCTACCGATATCACACCAATGGCGATGATATCAATGAGGAACATTTTGCGCCGTCCGACTTTATCGGAGATATAGCCAAACAGCGATGTACCGACAAACAGCCCGGCGAGCGTTCCCGCCCCCAGCAAGCCAATCCAGTCAGCGTCCAGTTTCAGCGCCGGAGTCAGTTGCTCCAGCGCCACGCCAATCATTACCAGTACATAACCATCCAGAAACGGGCCACCGCTTCCCCACAGCAAAATGCGGCGGTGAATTGAGGAGAATTTGAGATCGTCAAAGTTTCTGGACGGTTGCATGGGTTATTCCTGTTTTTTTACAATGAGAGTCAGTACGGCGTTACGTATCAAACCAACATCAGCCGTAACGAAACTCCACACCAAAGGTGCCGCGCGGGTATTCCCACTGTTCCAGCGCCGACCCCAGCCCCAGAATTCGGCAGGTGCCACACTCCAGACATCCGGCGTAATCGAAACGCACGCTGCCGTCATCCTGCTTCTTATACAGACCTGCGGGGCACGCTTTCACCAGCAGCTCCAGCGCCTGTTTATCCGCATCGGCCTTTACAACAATGTGCGGATGCTCTTCATCGACATTGAATTTATTGACGCCCAGTTTGACGTCCACATTGACGGGAGAAGTCATAAAACGGTCACTCCTTTCATGCCATCCTTGATCAGATTGATGAAGCCCACTTTCTTGCCGTGGCGGAGGATTTTCTTGCGCATCAGTTCCGGCACGCTGCCGTCAATGGTGAACAGGTCACGCGCCACGCCCACCGCCAGTTCCGGGTAGCCGCTAAACATGCGTGGGTTATCAAGGAACGTCGGTAGTTTCTGGTACATGCGCATATCGCGCAGTGGGCCACTCTCCAGATGCTGACGATATTCCGTCAGTTTTTGCTTACTGAAATCGTCGCTTTTCATCGCTGAAAGCACGGTTTTTGCAGCAGCTTCCCCGGCGGCAATCGCCAGATCCATACCGCGAATAGTAAAACCGAGGTTCATACACATTCCGGCGGCATCACCGGCAATCAACACGCCGTCACCGACCAGCTCCGGCAGCATGTTGATGCCTGCTTCCGGCACTACGTGAGCGGAATATTCCACCAGCTTGCCACCCGCAATCAGCGGTGCAACTGCCGGATGTTGTTTGAAATCTTCCAGCATTTGCGGCACCGATTTTTTTGCGTCATGCAGATGATGCAGACCGCAAACCAGCCCCAGCGACAGGGTATTTTCATTGGTATAAAGGAAGCCGCCGCCCATCAGGCCATCAGTAGGTGATCCCGCAAATAAGCAAGCCGCCCCCTGATTACCCTGCAACTGAAAACGGTCTTCGATAACCGACTTCGGTAACTCGATCAGTTCCTTCACGCCAACCGCCACATCCGTCGGTTTGACGCGTTTTGCCATCCCCAGCTTTTCGGCAAGGATCGAATTCACTCCGTCAGCAAGGATCACCGTTTTCGCTTCAATCACATCGCCATCGGCTTCTACGCCGACAACTTTGCCATCGCGCTGTACGAGGTTATCGACACGAATCCCGGTAATTAACTGCGCGCCCGCCTCTTCGGCCTGCTCCATCAACCAGGCATCAAATTTACTGCGCAAAACGGAGTAAGAACGCTGGGATGGCGAGGTTTCGTCGCCATTGCAGTAGTCCATAGTCATCGCTGACTTTTCCGTCATAAACGCGAGTTTTTCATGGGTGATCAGGCGTTCTACGGGGGCGGATTCGGCGAAACCAGGAATAATGTGTTCCAGACTGTGGGCATAGAGACGCCCGCCGGTGACGTTCTTGGCACCTGCGGAATTGCCACGCTCGATAACTAACACTTGCGCACCTTCGCGGGCGAGCACCAGTGCGGCAACCGAACCGGCAAGCCCTGCACCTACGATGATGGCGTCAAAGATATCTTCGGACATAAGAGCTCCCTGTCAGCGGCAGGGCCGAAATGCAGCCCTGCCAGAGTGGATCAACGCGCTAAAGCGGCGGTCAGCGCCGGAAGGATCTTCACGGCGTCACCAACAATGCCGTAATCCGCGAACTGGAAGATCGGCGCATTTTTATCTCTGTTGATGGCGAAAATAGTTTGCGACGCGTTAGCGCCAACCATGTGCTGGATCTGCCCGGAGATCCCCACCGCCAGGTACAATTCAGGTTTCAGCATCAGGTTGGAGATACCGACATAGCGTTCGTGCTCCATCCATTTTTCGTTTTCCGCCACCGGACGAGAACAGGCCAGCTCCGCACCTATCGCCTTGCAAAGCTGTTCTGCCAGCGCAATGTTCTCTTTGCTGCCAATGCCGCGACCGACGCTGACCACCAGACGGGCTTTATCCAGATCGACGCTGTTGCTCTGGCGCGCCTGCGTTGCCGTGCGGGTAATCGCCACCGCCGGAGCCTGCCACGCCACGGTGTGTGTTTCGCCAGTACGTGACGCGTCTGGCTGAGCCGCATCAAACGTGCCGCTGCTGATGGTCAGTACCGCATACGGCGTGGCAATGCGTTCTTCGCCAATTGCCAGACCGCCGTAAACCATGTGTTTCACTGTCGCTTTACCGTCCTGTACGCTGACGGTGCTGGCATCGTTAGACACCGCCGCTTTAAGGCGATAACCCAGTTTTGCCGCCAGTAATTTGCCACGACGAGTATTCGGCAACAGCACCAGACCGTCTGCGCCGTGCTGGCGAATAGTGTCAGCCATGACACCGGCGTAATCTTCGATCATCCGATCGTCCGGTTTGCCGTTTAATTTCCAGACATGATTAGCGCCGAGCTGGATTGCCTGTGCGCCGTCGGCATCATTGAGGACAAAGGCATTGATTTGATTAGCTAAAGCCTGCGCACCGTTCATCAGTTCCGGCAGACGAGAAGGGGTATCGCTGAATACCCAGACTTGAGAAAACGTGTTCATAGCATCCCCTGTAATTAAATGACTTTGCGAAGATTTTCAGCAAATGCGGCGATCTGTTCTTCGCCGTCGCCTTCAATCACGATGCGCTGACGCTCGCGCTGTTTCGGTGCGGCAACCTGTTGTTCAGACCAGGCTTCCACGGCGTTAAAGCCAATGTCCGCCGCCGACCATACCTGGACTGGCTTTTTCGCCGCGCCGAGAATGGCTTTCATCGAAGGAATTTGTGGGGAATTGATATCAGTGGAAACAGCAACAACCGCAGGCAGCGGAATGCTTAACGTTTCTGTTTCATCTTCCAGTTCGCGCTCAACGGTGAGGGTATCTGCCGTCAGGGAGATAATTTTGCTGACGCCGTTAACTGCCGGAATATTGAGGATTTCGCCCACCAGCAAACCAACCTGCTGGGCATAAAGGTCGGAAGAACCATCGCCACAAAGGATCAAATCAAAGCCTGCTTTCTGGGCGGCAGCAGCCAGTGCGGTCGCCGTTTGTTGCGGCAGTGCCTGCTCGAACTGGTCATCAATCACCACAATCAGTTCATCCGGGCCGCGCGATAGCACATCTTTACGCCCTTTGGCGTTGGTCAGGGCTTTACCGCCCACACTTAAGGCCGTCACCTGCGCCTCTGCTGCCTGTTGCTTTAGCTGGCAAGCCGCTTCAATAGCGTTGAGATCGTATTGGCTTATTTTGGCATCGGCTTTACTGAAGTCTAACGAACCATCAGCATTATTGACCGCAATATCCTGTTCATCAGGCACGCACTTATAGCAAGTAATAATCTTCATTGCATCTCCAGAAATCATGAAGGAAACGTCGTTCATATCGGTGGTGTTAATTACAGATATCACGCCCTTTAATTTGGAAATAAAACTTTAATCACCAATATTGAAAATGTCACACGCAGATAAATCCAACTTTCAATATTGTTAAGTTCCTCACCAATATTGAAAACACGGCGTAGCAAAAAGAAATTTTCAATATTGTTTTATGGATCACCAATATTGAAAGTCAGATGCTATTTTTTTACTCATATCAGAACATAACACTATGATTAATAATCAAAATTAACACAAAAATGCCCTCTATTCACCCGAAACAAAAATGTGATAACAATCACAGAATGCAGCTTGTTGAATACCCATTATGAGTTAGCCATTAACGCGTCCACGAGGTTAATAATAATTATATTAAATGTTAACAAAAATAAAACAAACGGGAACGCAAAATAAATATTCGTTTTCACAGTGGAATTAACTCATGAAAAATGAAAAGAGAAAAACGGGAATAGAACCGAAGGTTTTCTTTCCGCCGTTAATAATCGTTGGCATACTTTGTTGGCTTACAGTCAGAGACCTGGATGCAGCGAATGTCGTTATTAATGCTGTATTCAGTTACGTCACCAATGTCTGGGGATGGGCATTTGAATGGTATATGGTGGTGATGCTTTTCGGTTGGTTCTGGCTGGTGTTTGGCCCGTATGCCAAAAAGCGTTTAGGTAACGAACCACCAGAATTCAGTACCGCCAGTTGGATCTTTATGATGTTCGCCTCCTGTACGTCTGCTGCCGTACTGTTCTGGGGATCGATTGAGATCTACTACTACATCTCTACCCCGCCGTTTGGCTTAGAACCGAACTCGACGGGTGCGAAAGAGCTGGGGCTGGCTTACAGCTTGTTCCACTGGGGACCGTTGCCGTGGGCCACTTACAGCTTCCTCTCCGTCGCCTTCGCTTACTTCTTCTTTGTCCGCAAAATGGAAGTGATTCGCCCCAGCTCCACCCTGGTGCCGCTGGTAGGTGAAAAACACGCCAAAGGGCTGTTTGGCACTATCGTCGACAACTTCTATCTCGTCGCCTTGATCTTCGCCATGGGCACCAGCCTGGGCCTTGCTACGCCGCTGGTGACCGAGTGTATGCAGTGGTTGTTTGGTATTCCGCATACCCTGCAACTGGACGCTATCATCATTACCTGCTGGATTATCCTCAACGCCATTTGCGTCGCCTGCGGTCTGCAAAAAGGCGTACGTATCGCCAGTGACGTGCGTAGTTACCTGAGCTTCCTGATGCTGGGTTGGGTGTTCATCGTCAGCGGTGCCAGCTTCATCATGAACTACTTCACCGATTCGGTGGGGATGTTGCTGATGTATCTGCCGCGCATGTTGTTCTATACCGATCCCATCGCTAAAGGCGGCTTCCCGCAGGGCTGGACCGTGTTCTACTGGGCATGGTGGGTGATTTACGCTATCCAGATGAGTATCTTCCTCGCCCGCATCTCCCGTGGTCGTACCGTGCGTGAACTGTGCTTCGGCATGGTGCTGGGTCTGACCGCATCCACCTGGATCCTGTGGACTGTACTCGGTAGTAACACTCTGCTGTTGATGGATAAAAACATCATCAACATTCCGCATCTGATCGAACAGTACGGTGTGGCGCGCGCCATCATCGAAACCTGGGCCGCTCTGCCACTCAGCACCGCCACCATGTGGGGCTTCTTCATCCTCTGCTTTATTGCCACCGTTACGTTGGTTAACGCCTGCTCTTATACCCTGGCGATGTCCACTTGCCGCGAAGTACGCGATGGTGAAGAACCACCGCTGCTGGTGCGTATCGGCTGGTCAATTCTGGTCGGCATTATCGGTATCGTTCTGTTGGCGCTCGGCGGCCTGAAACCGATTCAAACCGCCATTATCGCCGGAGGATGCCCGCTGTTCTTCGTCAATATTATGGTGACGCTCTCCTTTATTAAAGACGCGAAACAGAACTGGAAAGATTAATTAACCCACAAAATATCAAGAGGTTGAAAGATGGATTTTAATTTAAATGATGAGCAGGAACTGTTTGTCGCCGGTATCCGCGAACTGATGGCCAGCGAAAACTGGGAGGCCTATTTTGCCGAGTGCGACCGTGACAGCGTCTACCCGGAACGTTTTGTCAAAGCACTGGCAGATATGGGTATCGACAGCCTGCTTATCCCGGAAGAGCACGGCGGGCTGGACGCAGGTTTTGTCACCCTCGCCGCCGTGTGGATGGAATTGGGTCGTTTGGGGGCACCAACCTACGTGCTGTACCAGTTGCCGGGTGGATTCAACACCTTCCTGCGCGAAGGCACACAAGAGCAGATCGACAAGATTATGGCGTTTCGTGGTACTGGTAAGCAGATGTGGAACTCAGCGATTACCGAACCAGGGGCTGGCTCTGACGTGGGTAGCCTGAAAACGACTTATACCCGTAGAAATGGTAAGATTTATCTTAATGGTAGTAAGTGTTTTATTACCAGCAGCGCCTACACCCCGTACATCGTGGTGATGGCACGTGACGGGGCTTCTCCGGACAAACCTGTCTACACCGAATGGTTTGTTGATATGAGCAAACCGGGCATCAAAGTGACCAAACTAGAGAAGCTCGGTCTGCGTATGGATAGCTGCTGTGAAATCACCTTTGACGATGTGGAACTGGACGAGAAAGACATGTTCGGTCGGGAAGGTAACGGCTTTAACCGCGTCAAAGAAGAGTTCGATCATGAACGTTTCCTGGTAGCTCTCACCAACTACGGTACGGCGATGTGCGCCTTTGAAGATGCGGCGCGATACGCCAACCAACGCGTACAGTTTGGCGAGGCTATTGGTCGTTTCCAGTTGATTCAGGAAAAATTCGCCCACATGGCGATCAAATTAAACTCCATGAAAAACATGCTGTATGAAGCAGCGTGGAAAGCAGACAACGGCACCATCACCTCTGGCGATGCAGCGATGTGCAAATACTTCTGCGCCAATGCGGCATTTGAAGTGGTGGATAGCGCAATGCAGGTGCTGGGCGGTGTTGGGATTGCGGGCAACCACCGCATCAGCCGCTTCTGGCGTGACCTGCGTGTAGACCGCGTTTCCGGAGGATCTGACGAAATGCAGATCCTGACGCTGGGTCGCGCGGTGCTGAAGCAATACCGCTAAGTCCGTGCGCTGCCTGATGCGACGCTGACGCGTCTTATCAGGCCTACGGGAGCACGAATGTCGGCCGGATAAAGCGTTTACGCCGCATCCGGCAGTCATGCGCTACATAAATTTTTCAGGAGCTAATAATGGATCATCTACCCATGCCGAAATTCGGGCCGCTGGCCGGATTGCGCGTTGTCTTCTCCGGTATCGAAATCGCCGGGCCGTTCGCCGGGCAAATGTTCGCAGAATGGGGGGCGGAAGTTATCTGGATCGAGAACGTCGCCTGGGCCGACACCATTCGCGTTCAACCGAACTACCCGCAGCTCTCCCGCCGTAATTTGCACGCGCTGTCGTTAAATATTTTCAAAGATGAAGGCCGCGAAGCGTTTCTGAAATTAATGGAAACCACCGATATCTTCATCGAAGCCAGTAAAGGTCCGGCCTTTGCCCGTCGTGGCATTACCGATGAAGTCCTGTGGCAGCACAACCCGAAACTGGTTATCGCTCACCTGTCCGGTTTTGGTCAGTACGGCACCGAGGAGTACACCAATCTTCCGGCCTATAACACCATCGCCCAGGCCTTCAGTGGTTACCTGATTCAGAACGGTGATGTTGACCAGCCAATGCCTGCCTTCCCGTATACCGCCGATTACTTTTCTGGCCTGACCGCAACCACTGCGGCGCTGGCAGCACTGCATAAAGTGCGTGAAACCGGTAAAGGCGAAAGTATCGACATCGCCATGTATGAGGTGATGCTGCGTATGGGCCAGTACTTCATGATGGATTACTTCAACGGCGGCGAAATGTGCCCGCGCATGACCAAAGGTAAAGATCCCTACTATGCAGGTTGCGGTCTGTACAAATGCGCCGACGGCTACATCGTAATGGAACTGGTGGGTATTACTCAGATTGCAGAATGTTTTAAAGATATTGGCCTCGCACATCTGCTCGGTACGCCGGAAATCCCGGAAGGCACTCAGCTTATCCACCGTATCGAATGCCCTTACGGCCCATTGGTAGAAGAGAAACTCGATGCCTGGCTAGCGACACGTACCATCGCAGAAGTAAAAGAACGCTTTGCCGAACTGAATATCGCCTGCGCCAAAGTGCTGACCGTACCGGAACTGGAAAGCAATCCACAGTATGTGGCCCGTGAATCAATCACCCAGTGGCAAACAATGGATGGTCGCACCTGCAAAGGGCCAAACGTGATGCCGAAATTCAAAAATAACCCAGGCCAAATCTGGCGCGGAATGCCATCACATGGCATGGACACGGCAGCCATTTTGAAAACCATCGGCTACAGCGAAAACGACATTCAGGAGTTGGTCAGCAAAGGTCTGGCCAAAGTTGAGGACTAAACGCGTGGCGTCAGTCGGCTTGCCTGACTAGCGCCCGCCCAATAACAAACGAACAAAAATGGATAGAGGTGCAATGGATATCATTGGCGGACAACATCTACGTCAAATGTGGGACGATCTGGCGGACGTTTACGGTCATAAAACGGCGCTGATTTGTGAATCCAGCGGCGGAGTCGTTAACCGGTACAGTTATCTTGAGTTAAATCAGGAAATTAACCGCACGGCAAACCTGTTTTATACGCTGGGGATTCGCAAAGGCGACAAGGTTGCTCTACATCTCGACAACTGCCCGGAATTTATCTTTTGCTGGTTCGGGCTGGTAAAAATTGGCGCAATTATGGTGCCGATTAACGCCCGCCTGTTGCGCGAAGAAAGCGCGTGGATCCTGCAAAATAGCCAGGCGTGCCTGCTGGTGACCAGTGCGCAGTTCTATCCCATGTATCAACAGATTCAGCAGGAAGATGCCACGCAACTGCGGCACATTTGCCTGACAGATGTGGCGCTTCCCGCTGATGATGGCGTGAGTTCGTTTACTCAACTGAAAAATCAACAACCTGCCACCTTGTGCTATGCACCGCCGCTATCGACTGACGATACGGCGGAAATTCTCTTCACCTCCGGCACCACCTCCCGACCGAAAGGGGTGGTGATTACCCATTACAACCTGCGCTTCGCCGGATATTACTCCGCCTGGCAGTGTGCACTGCGTGACGATGACATCTACCTGACAGTAATGCCTGCGTTTCATATCGATTGTCAGTGTACTGCGGCGATGGCGGCATTTTCTGCCGGAGCCACTTTTGTGCTGGTCGAGAAATACAGCGCCCGCGCCTTCTGGGGACAGGTACAAAAGTACCGCGCCACCGTTACCGAATGCATTCCGATGATGATCCGTACCTTGATGGTGCAGCCGCCTTCTGTGAACGATCGGCAACACCATCTGCGGGAAGTGATGTTTTATCTCAACCTGTCGGAGCAGGAAAAAGACGCATTTTGTGAACGCTTTGGTGTCCGCTTGCTGACGTCTTACGGGATGACGGAAACCATTGTTGGCATTATCGGCGATCGCCCCGGCGATAAACGACGCTGGCCGTCAATTGGCCGTGCAGGATTTTGCTACGAAGCGGAGATCCGCGACGATCACAATCGTCCGCTCCCGGCTGGTGAAATCGGTGAAATCTGCATTAAAGGCGTACCAGGGAAAACCATCTTCAAAGAATATTTTCTTAACCCGCAAGCCACTGCCAGAGTCCTGGAAGCCGATGGCTGGCTACACACTGGCGATACCGGATACCGCGACGAAGAGGGCTTTTTTTATTTCGTCGATCGCCGCTGCAATATGATTAAACGCGGTGGCGAGAATGTCTCCTGCGTGGAGCTGGAAAATATTATCGCCGCACATCCGAAAATTCAGGACATCGTAGTTGTTGGTATTAAAGATTCGATTCGTGATGAAGCTATCAAAGCATTTGTGGTGCTGAATGAAGGTGAAACATTGAGCGAAGAGGAGTTCTTCTGCTTCTGCGAGCAGAATATGGCGAAATTTAAAGTGCCCTCTTATCTGGAGATCAGAAAAGATCTGCCACGTAATTGCTCGGGGAAAATAATCAGAAAGGCGCTGAAATAAACACTACAGCAGGGTACTACTCTGTCTGGTAATAATCACGTTCAAAAATAATATGCATTTTTTTGCAGGGGTATTGTCGTCCCTGAAAAAGCAAAAATGGAGAAAAGGAATGAGTGAATCATTACATCTGACCCGCAATGGATCAATTCTGGAAATTACCCTTGATCGCCCAAAAGCGAATGCTATTGATGCAAAAACCAGCTTTGAAATGGGCGAAGTATTTCTAAATTTCCGTGACGATCCACAATTACGCGTCGCCATTATTACCGGTGCCGGAGAGAAATTCTTTTCCGCAGGCTGGGATTTAAAAGCGGCAGCAGAAGGCGAAGCACCGGATGCTGACTTTGGTCCAGGTGGTTTTGCGGGATTAACCGAAATTTTCAATCTCGACAAACCAGTTATCGCAGCTGTGAACGGCTACGCCTTTGGCGGCGGCTTTGAACTGGCACTGGCGGCAGATTTTATTGTCTGTGCCGATAACGCCAGCTTCGCTCTGCCGGAAGCCAAACTGGGCATCGTTCCTGACAGCGGCGGCGTGCTGCGTCTGCCGAAGATCCTGCCGCCTGCCATCGTCAATGAAATGGTAATGACCGGCAGAAGAATGGGCGCAGAAGAGGCGCTGCGTTGGGGGGTAGTCAACCGCGTGGTTAGTCAGGCGGAACTGATGGATAATGCCCGCGAACTGGCGCAGCAACTCGTTGACAGCGCACCACTGGCGATCGCAGCGCTGAAAGAGATCTACCGCACCACCAGCGAAATGCCAGTAGAAGAAGCGTATCGCTATATTCGCAGCGGCGTGTTGAAACACTATCCATCGGTTCTGCATTCGGAAGATGCCATTGAAGGGCCACTGGCGTTTGCCGAGAAGCGCGATCCGGTGTGGAAAGGACGTTAACAACCGTGAGCTATTACGCCTTTGAAGGGTTAATTCCGGTGGTTCACCCGACGGCGTTTGTCCATCCCAGTGCGGTCTTGATTGGCGATGTGATTGTGGGAGCCGGTGTCTACATCGGCCCACTCGCCTCACTGCGTGGTGACTACGGGCGGTTGATCGTGCAAGCGGGAGCCAATATTCAGGATGGCTGCATTATGCATGGCTACTGCGACACTGACACCATCGTTGGGGAAAACGGCCATATCGGGCACGGAGCAATCCTGCATGGTTGTGTGATTGGTCGCGATGCATTGGTCGGGATGAACAGCGTGATTATGGATGGCGCGGTCATTGGCGAAGAGAGCATTGTTGCCGCTATGAGCTTTGTCAAAGCGGGCTTTAGCGGCGAGAAACGCCAGTTGTTGATGGGCACGCCTGCCCGCGCTGTACGCAGTGTTAGTGACGACGAGTTACACTGGAAGCAGTTGAATACCAAAGAGTATCAGGATCTTGTCGGCCGCTGCCATGTAGCGTTACATGAAACGCAGCCGTTGAGACAAATGGAGGAAAATCGTCCCCGTTTGCAGGGGACGACGGATGTGACGCCGAAACGGTGATCTTGCCGGATGCGGCGTAAACACCTTATCCGACCTGACTGGAGAGCAACCGTAGGCCGGATAAGATGCCAGCATCGCATCCGGCAACCAGACCGCACGGTATCAACGAAAGTAAATTAACGACGCATACTCTTCGACAACATCATTTGCCACTTCTGCTCGCGGTTAAGTTCCGTGAGTGGAACGGCAGGAATACGCGGCGTCTTTCTGACACCGACGACTTTTTCCCGGCTGTTATGTCGCAGGCGGGCGTAAATTTGCTCATCGATATCAACCACTTTTACCAGGCGCTGACACTGGCACCCTCGCCCCTCCAGCTTATTGGGGATCATTTTCACTTCACAGCTAATTTCAGCAACTTCACCCAAAATATAAGACAGGGTATTTATTGCCTTGCTGTGTTCAATATCAAAATGAATAGAGATCTCTCTTGCAATAATCCATCTGTTTTCTGCCATCATCCATTCGGCAATTAACAAGTAGAGTGGTTTTTCAACATATCCTTCACACATAGGAACTCCAGTTGCACTAATTAGAAATCTTGTCATGGCTTGTCTATATATTAATCAAGACCATATTAAAATTGTGGATATATTGATAGTATGCGACTTAATGATCCATATGTGTGAGCTATATCCGGATTATTAGGTTCAAATTGTGTATTAAAACCGATTCGCGAAAATTTGTACTGCGCATAAAAAAACGGCCCTCAATTGAGAACCGTTCTGATTATTTACTTAGCGGCCTATATTATTTTATTAACCGCCAGTGATTATTTTTTGATTTGCGCGTGCATTTCCTGCACCGAAATGACCTTCTCGGTCGCATCGGCATTCAACGCCATCGCGGTAGCGAAACCACCGTTCAGGGTGGTGTCATAATGCACTTTATATTGCAGCGCACTGCGACGAATCACGCGGGAGTCTTCAATCGCACGACGGCCTGAAGTGGTGTTGATGATGTAGGTATATTCGCCATTCTTGATGCGGTCCTGAATGTGCGGACGACCTTCATGCACCTTGTTTACCAGACGCGGATTGATACCCGCTTCGCCCAGCACAATCGCTGTGCCGTGGGTCGCATCCAGCTCGAAGCCCTGTTTCAGCAGTTTTGCCGCCAGGTCTACCACGCGTTCTTTATCGCCTTCGCGCACGGAAAGCAGCGCACGACCGTGTTTCTTCATGGTGGAGTTGCTGCCCAGCTGCGCTTTGGCAAACGCTTCAGCGAAGGTGCGGCCCACGCCCATCACTTCCCCGGTAGAGCGCATTTCTGGCCCTAACAGCGGGTCAACGCCGGGGAATTTGTTGAACGGCAGCACCACTTCTTTCACCGAGTAATACGGCGGGATAACTTCTTTAGTTACGCCCTGCTCAGCCAGCGATTTGCCAGCCATCACACGCGCCGCCACTTTCGCCAGCGGTACGCCGGTGGCTTTGGAGACGAACGGAACGGTACGCGCCGCACGCGGGTTAACTTCAATCAGGTAGACTTCGTTGTTTTTCACCGCAAACTGCACGTTCATCAGACCGCGCACCTGCAATTCGAAGGCCAGTTTCTGCACCTGTTGGCGCATCACATCCTGAATTTCCTGACTTAAAGTGTAGGCTGGCAGAGAACATGCGGAGTCACCGGAGTGTACGCCCGCCTGCTCAATATGCTCCATGATGCCGCCAATCAGCACCATTTCACCGTCGCAGATGGCGTCCACATCCACTTCTACCGCGTCATCGAGGAAGTGGTCCAGCAATACTGGTGCATCGTTAGACACGCTGACCGCCGTCTGGAAGTAACGACGCAGGTCGGCTTCGTCGTAGACGATTTCCATCGCCCGACCGCCGAGAACGTAAGACGGACGCACCACCAGCGGGTAGCCAATCTCTTTCGCTTTCTCAACAGCCATCTCGATAGCAGTAACGGTGGCGTTCGCCGGTTGTTTCAGTTTCAGACGGTCAACCGCATGCTGGAAGCGTTCACGGTCTTCCGCACGGTCGATAGCATCCGGGCTGGTGCCGATAACCGGTACGCCAGCGGCTTCCAGTGCGCGCGCCAGTTTCAGCGGGGTCTGACCGCCGTACTGAACGATAACGCCTTTCGGCTTCTCAATACGCACGATCTCCAGCACATCTTCCAGAGTTACCGGCTCGAAGTAGAGGCGATCGGAAGTGTCGTAGTCAGTGGAGACGGTTTCCGGGTTACAGTTAACCATAATGGTTTCGTAACCGTCTTCGCGCAGCGCCAGTGAGGCGTGTACGCAGCAGTAGTCGAATTCGATACCCTGACCGATACGGTTCGGGCCGCCGCCGAGGACCATGATTTTGTCACGGTCAGATGGGTTGGATTCGCCCTCTTCTTCATAAGTGGAGTACATATAAGCGGTGTCGGTAGCGAACTCTGCCGCACAGGTATCCACGCGCTTGTAAACCGGGTGCAGGTCATACTGGTCACGCAGCTTACGGATTTCTGCTTCACGCACGCCCGCGAGTTTTGCCAGACGCGCATCGGCAAAGCCTTTGCGTTTCAGCTGGCGCAGGAAGTCAGCGTTCAGGCCAGTGATGCCCACTTCCGCTACTTTCTCTTCCAGGCGCACCAGCTCTTCAATTTGAACCAGGAACCAGCGGTCGATATTGGTCAGATTGAAGACGCCGTCTACGGACAGGCCCGCACGGAACGCATCGGCGATATACCAGATACGCTCTGCGCCTGCGTCTTTCAGCTCGCGGCGAATTTTGGTCAGCGCTTCCGGATCATCGAGGCTGACTTTCGGGTCGAAGCCAGTTGCGCCCACTTCCAGGCCGCGCAGCGCTTTTTGCAGGGATTCCTGCTGCGTGCGACCAATCGCCATCACTTCGCCAACCGATTTCATCTGAGTGGTCAGACGGTCGTTAGCACCGGCGAATTTCTCGAAGTTGAAGCGAGGAATTTTGGTCACCACGTAGTCGATGGACGGCTCGAAGGAGGCCGGAGTACGTCCGCCGGTGATGTCGTTCATCAGCTCATCGAGGGTGTAACCTACCGCCAGTTTCGCCGCCACTTTGGCAATCGGGAAACCGGTGGCTTTCGACGCCAGCGCCGAAGAACGGGACACGCGCGGGTTCATTTCGATAACAATCAGGCGACCATTTTTCGGGTTCACCGCAAACTGGACGTTGGAACCACCGGTTTCAACGCCGATTTCACGCAGTACCGCCATCGAGGCGTTACGCATGATTTGATATTCTTTGTCGGTCAGCGTTTGGGCTGGCGCGACAGTGATGGAGTCACCGGTGTGGATGCCCATCGCATCGAAGTTTTCGATAGAGCAGACGATGATGCAGTTGTCGTTTTTATCACGCACCACTTCCATCTCGTACTCTTTCCAGCCGATCAGCGACTCATCAATCAGCAGCTCTTTGGTTGGGGAGAGATCCAGACCGCGGGCGCAAATTTCTTCAAACTCTTCGCGGTTATAAGCGATACCACCACCGCTACCACCCATGGTAAAGGATGGGCGAATAATGCACGGGAAGCCCACTTCAGCGGCAACTGCCAGCGCTTCTTCCATGGTGTGTGCGATACCAGAACGCGCAGTTTCCAGACCGATTTTCTTCATCGCCACGTCGAAACGGCGGCGGTCTTCGGCTTTATCAATCGCATCGGCGGTGGCACCAATCATGGTGACGCCGAACTCTTCCAGCACGCCCTGACGCTCCAGCTCCAGCGCACAGTTCAGCGCTGTCTGACCGCCCATCGTTGGCAGCACCGCGTCCGGACGCTCTTTTTCAATAATCTTGCGTACCACTTCCCAGTGAATCGGCTCGATGTAGGTCGCATCGGCCATTTCCGGGTCGGTCATGATGGTCGCTGGGTTGGAGTTCACCAGAATGACGCGGTAACCCTCTTCGCGCAGGGCTTTACATGCTTGCGCGCCAGAGTAGTCAAACTCACACGCCTGACCGATAACAATCGGGCCCGCACCCAGAATCAGGATACTTTTTATATCTGTACGTTTTGGCATGGCTCTTTTACTCCTGATTACTTAGCGGTTTTACGGTACTGCTCAATTAACTCGATAAAGTGGTCGAACAACGGCGCTGCGTCGTGTGGACCAGGGCTGGCTTCCGGGTGCCCCTGGAAGCTGAATGCCGGTTTATCGGTGCGATGAATGCCCTGTAACGTACCGTCGAACAGGGATTTATGCGTAACACGCAGGTTTGCAGGTAATGTTGCTTCATCCACCGCAAAACCGTGGTTCTGGGCGGTGATCATCACCACGTTTTTTTCAACATCTTTAACCGGATGGTTGCCGCCGTGGTGTCCAAATTTCATTTTGACAGTCTTCGCACCGCTCGCCAGCGCCAGCAACTGATGGCCGAGGCAGATGCCGAATACCGGGATGTCGGTTTCGAGGAATTTCTGGATGGCAGTAATAGCGTAATCACACGGTGCCGGGTCGCCAGGACCGTTGGAGAGGAAGATACCGTCTGGATTCATTTTCAGTACATCTTCGGCAGATGTTTGCGCCGGAACGATGGTCAGGCGGCAGCCGCGGTCAACCAACATGCGCAGGATGTTGCGTTTGGCGCCGAAATCATAAGCCACGACGTGGAACGGTAACTCGTCTTCTTTTTTTGCTTCTGGCAAGCCGCCAGTCAGCGTCCAGCTCCCTTGTGTCCAGCTATAGGATTCTGCGGTGGTCACCTCTTTTGCCAGATCCATGCCGTTCAGACCTGGGAACGCGCGGGCTTTTTCTAACGCCAGCGCCGCATCCGGGTTATCGCCTGCGATAATGCAGCCATTCTGTGCGCCTTTCTCACGCAGTAAACGCGTCAGCTTACGGGTATCGATATCAGCAATCGCCACGATGTTATGGCGTTTAAGGTAAGAAGAGAGGTCTTCGGTATTACGGAAGTTGCTGGCAATCAGCGGCAGGTCGCGAATCACCAGACCTTGTGCATGTACCTGAGAAGATTCTTCATCGGCGTCATTAGTGCCGACATTGCCAATATGGGGATAAGTAAGAGTAACGATTTGACGAGAATAGGAAGGATCAGTGAGGATTTCTTGATAACCGGTCATTGAAGTATTGAAAACGACTTCCCCAACCGCCGAACCTGTTGCCCCTATGGCCCGACCGTGAAACTGGGTTCCGTCTTCCAGAACCAATAGCGCTGACTTAATCAAAACACCCTCCAGAGAATATTCACTCACTTTATTTGCATATTAATTCACAATGATGACGTAAATCAATGCAAATCTGCTTACCGACGAATTTCTGGCAAACGGCGGCATTCTGGAGATATGGGCGCTAAAAGTCAACTTAATGGCGGGATTTTTTATATTATTTTGTGGCTCATACATATTTTACAGGCATTAAGCGACAAAAATATCACATAACCCGTTCTGGAAAACGCTTGCGCAGCGAGAAGATTGTATAAAATCAAAACGCGTAGAAAAAAGTGGACCAAATGGTCAAAATTTACATTAAAACAACAAAAACAGAAGAGAAAACATGTTATTTTTAGCACGCTATACGCTTTTATAAATAAAAAACTCAAAATAAAAGGGCTAAAAATTAAAGCCCTTTATAATCAATAAATTAAATATGTTATTTTTGCACCATCACAAATGTTTTGTGGTTACAAATTATTGAGATCAAGCACATCTCGCATATCAAAAAGACCACTTTCCTTACCATTCAACCACAATGCCGATCTTACCGCACCGTTAGCAAATGTCATGCGGCTGGAAGCCTTATGGGTGATCTCCAGACGCTCGCCGATATCGGCAAACATGGCGGTATGTTCACCAACGATGTCACCCGCACGCACGGTAGCAAAACCAATCGTTCCAGGTACGCGTTCACCGGTATGCCCTTCACGACTGTAGACCGCGCATTCTTTCAGGTTTTTATCCAGCGCGTGAGCTATCGCCTCCCCCATCGCCAGTGCGGTACCTGACGGAGCATCAACTTTATGCCTATGATGCGCTTCGATAATTTCGATATCGGTGTAGTCACCCATCACTTTCGCTGCTTTCTCCAGCAGCTTAAGCATGACGTTGACGCCGACGCTAAAGTTGGCGGCAAAGACAATCGCAATATCGGCGGCCGCGTCACGAATCGCCTGTTTACCGGCTTCGTCAAACCCCGTAGTGCCGATCACCATCCCTTTGCCATGCTGGCGACAAAAAGCGAGATGGTTCAGCGTACCTTCCGGACGGGTAAAATCGATAAACACATCAAAATCATCTTTTATCGCATCAAGGCTGCTTTGCACAGTAACGCCTGTTTTTCCTGCACCCGCCAGCTCACCGGCGTCGCTGCCCAGTAAAGAAGATCCTTCGCGCTCCAGCGCCGCGCCCAGCTGCACGCCTTCTAATGCCAGCGCCGCCTGAATCAACTGGCGGCCCATACGCCCCCCGGCTCCCGCGATGGCAACGCGGATGTTTGCATCATGCATAGCTATTCTCTTTTGTTAATTTGCATAGACCGTTTTCAGAGTAACCAGCGCATCGCTACGCCGCCAGCCAAAAACGCTGAAAATTAGAAATTAATGATAAACAGGGAGGGATATCAGTGAAAGGCATGAGTCGATGAATGACTGCATGCCGATAACATGTGACAGGTTACGACGCCAGAGCCAGCACCTCAGCCACCCACTGCTGGAAACCTTTCACATCCAGATCCAGCGCCACCTGCACGTTTGCAGGTTTACTCAGGCAACCATCAATATCAACAACCGTCGTGCCTGAGGTAAATTCACCCTGAGTTTCCACCGCCACAAAACACGGTTTGAGAGTGAACAAGTCTGGGCGCACCAGCCAGGCGATGGCGCAGAGATCGTGCATACGCAGACCGCTTTGCATACTGCCGCTACGGTAGTGGCTAAACAGGGCGTGCAACATTTTCCCGGTACGATTCAACTCCGGCAAAGTAGCGAGATAGTCAGGAGTTAATATTGCCTGATTGGTGACATCCAGACCGCACATAACGATTTCGATGCCGCTACGGAAGACACAGGCTGCCGCTTCTGGATCGGCAGCGATATTAAACTCGGCGTTTGGCGTACAGTTGCCGCGTCCGGCAGAACCGCCCATGATCACCAGACGGCGAATATGCGGTTTGCATTCCGGGCATTGTGAAAGTAACAGCGCAATATTGGTTAACGGGCCGATGGCTACCAGCGTAACAGGCTCAGGCGCACGCAGCAGGGCATCACGAATCGCCAGAAATGCCGGTAACTCCAGTGGCTTTCGGTTGTGCTCAACAAAGTCGTAGCCTGCCATTCCCGATTCACCGTGTACAGATGCTGCATTACGCGGTGCGCGTACCAGCGGCACAGCGGTTCCCTGGGCAAGTGGGATATCCGCATTCCAGAAATGCAGCAGTTGCAGGGCGTTGCGGGTAGTTTTCTCAACCGAAACATTACCCGCGACGGTGGTCATCAGTTGCAGGTCGAGTTCGGGGGCAAAAATCGCGGCGGCAATGGCGACCGCATCGTCAATACCGGGGTCTGTATCGAGGAAGATAGGTAAACGCATGTTTTCTCCATAAAAAATGCCGGTAACAGGACCGGCATTTTCGCATAACTTAGGCTGCTAATGACTTAATCGACTTCACGAATATCGACACGCAGCTCTTTCGGCACTTCGAAAACAATGTTTTCTTCACGGCCTTCCAGCGGAATGGCTTCACCACCGCCCAGCTGCTGCAAACGTGCCACCACATTCTGCACCAGAATATCCGGAGCCGATGCGCCCGCAGTCACGCCGACGCAGTTCACGCCTTTTACCCACACTTCCTGGATATCTTTCGCATCGTCAATCAAAAACGCGCGTTTGCCCATACGCTGGGCCAGTTCCGCCAGACGGTTGGAGTTGGAAGAGTTTTTTGAACCAACCACCAGTACTACTTCCGCCTGTTCTGCCAGAGCGCGTACCGCTTCCTGACGGTTAGTGGTGGCGTAGCAAATGTCATCTTTGCGCGGCCCGACAATTTTCGGGAAGCGTTTACGCAACGCATCGATCACATCAGACGTGTCATCCACCGACAGCGTAGTTTGGGTCATAAAGGAGAGTTTCTCTTCGTTTTTGACCGTCAGTTTCCACACATCGTCTGGCGATTCGACCAGATACATTCCCCCTTCCGGGTTGCTGTACTGACCCATCGTCCCTTCCACTTCCGGGTGACCGGCGTGACCGATAAGAATAGACTCTTCACCACGGCGGCTGGCACGGGCGACTTCCATATGCACTTTGGTCACCAGCGGACAGGTGGCATCAAACACCGTCAAATCACGGCTTTTCGCTTCGTTACGTACCGCCTGAGAAACACCGTGTGCGGAGAAAATCAGGATCGCGCCGTCCGGGACTTCGCTAATCTGCTCAATAAAGATAGCCCCACGCTCGCGCAGGCTATCGACCACGTAGCGGTTATGCACCACTTCGTGACGGACATATATCGGTGCGCCGTAAATGGCCAGCGCGTTTTCAACAATGCTGATAGCGCGGTCTACCCCGGCACAAAAACCACGTGGGTTGGCCAACAGGATCTGCATGTTACGCCTCCAGTGCCGGATCGATTTCCAGCACTTCAATATCAAAATGAACGGTCTGCCCGGCCAGCGGATGGTTGAAATCAACGGTAATGGAGTCGCCGTTAATTTCGCGGATCACGCCAGGCATCTCACTGCCATCCATTGCGGTAAAAAGCATGATTGCGCCAATTTCTGGCTCGCCTGCATCCATAAACTCACGGCGGGAGAAGTACTGAATCAGGTCCGGTGACGGCACACCAAACGCCGCATCTGGCTCCAGCGAGAAGGTGGTTTTATCGCCCACTTTCAGCCCCAGCAGGTGTTGCTCCAGCCCTTCAGAAAGAGAAACATCGCCCAAGCGGAACAACGCCGGTTTACCGTTGTTGCGGGTAGACTCGGCGGTAGTGCCATCGTCGAGTTTCAGCGTGAAGTGCACCAGGACGGCGCTATTGCTCTGTACAGATTCAGACATGCAGGTTTGCTCTTATATTTTGAGGATTTTTGCCGGATGCGGCCTACGATTTCGCAGCAATCTGTAGGCCGGATAAGATGCGTCAGCATCGCATCCGGCAGGGTTTATTATTGTTTTTTCGCTTTAGAAGGCAAAAAACCTTCCAGCACAATCAGTGCCGCACCGACACAGATGGCAGTATCGGCAAGGTTGAAGGTAGCGAAGTGCCAGTCGCCGACGTAGAAGTCGATCATATCGACAACGAAGCCGTGCCACAGGCGGTCGAACAGGTTGCCCAGCGCACCGCCAATAATCAGCGCGTAAGCGATATTGTTTAGCTTCTGCGTGGCCTTCGAGCGATACATCATCACCATCAGGATCACGCTAATACCAATCGCAATACCGGCAAAGAACCAACGCTGCCAGCCGCCGCTATCGGCAAGGAAACTAAACGCCGCGCCATAGTTACGCGCATAATGCAGATTAAGCGACGGGAACAGCGGGACCGTATCCCCCAGAGCAAAATTCTGGAGGATCAGGTACTTGCTGCCCAGATCGATAATCAGCACGACTACCACCAGCCACAGCCAGCGTAGCCCTGTTGAACAGATCGATTGACTCATCAGGCAAACTTACGTTTTTCACCGTCACCGGCGACGTTGCTGACACAGCGGCCGCAGATTTCTGCGTGTTCCGCCACCTTGCCGACATCCTGGGTGTAGTGCCAGCAGCGTGGGCACTTCTCACCTTCGGCTTTACTCAACGCGACTTTCAGCCCTTTGAGTACTTCGCTCTGCTGAGCATCAGCAGGGGCGTCGTTATAGTCTGCAACGGTAGCGCCGGAGGTCAACAGGACAAATCGTAATTCATCGCCCAGCGCGGTCAGTTTCGCCGCCAGTTCCGGTTCTGCATACAAGGTTACTGCCGCTTCCAGCGAGCCACCCACTTTCTTGTCAGCACGCGCTTGCTCAATGACTTTGTTCACTTCACCGCGCACTTTCAACAGCTCGTCCCAGAACGCATCGTTCATCGCTTCGCTGTCTGCCAGACCAAACAGGCCTTCGTACCACTCGCCGGTGAAGACGTATTTTTCACGTTCGCCCGGCAGATAGCCCCACACTTCATCAGCGGTGAAGGAGAGGATTGGTGCCATCCAGCGAACCAGCGCTTCTGCGATGTGATACAGCGCAGTCTGGCAGCTACGACGCGCCACGCTGTCCGCTTTCGCGGTGTACTGGCGGTCCTTAATGATGTCGAGGTAGAAAGAGCCCATCTCAACGGAGCAGAAGCGCATCAGACGCTGTACCACTTCGTGGAAATCGTATGCTTCGTATGCCTTGAGAATGTCTTCCTGCGCCGCTTTCGCACAACCTACGGCCCAGCGATCCAGTACCACCATCTCTTCCGGTTTCACCATATCTTTTGCCGGATCAAAACCGTTCAGGTTTGCCAGCAGGAAGCGTGCGGTGTTACGGATACGACGATAGCTGTCGGCTGCACGTTTCAGGATCTCGTCAGAAACGGCCATTTCACCGGTGTAGTCAGTTGATGCCACCCACAGACGCAGAATATCCGCGCCGAGTTTGTTCATCACGTCCTGCGGCGAAACGGTGTTGCCGATAGATTTAGACATCTTGCGACCCTGACCATCCACGGTAAAGCCGTGGGTCAGTACCTGACGATACGGTGCTTTGCCCTTCATCGCGGTAGAGATCATCAGAGAGGACATGAACCAGCCACGGTGCTGGTCTGAACCTTCCAGATACATGTCCGCTGCGTGACCAGCAAATTCCGGACGCACGTCAACCACAGAAGAGTGGGTAGATCCGGAGTCAAACCATACGTCCAGCGTATCCGGCACTTTCACGTACTGGTCAGCTTCGTCGCCGAGGATCTCTTTCGCATCGAGATCCCACCACGCCTGGATGCCATCAACTTCAACGCGTTTTGCCACTTCTTCCATCAGTTCGAGGGTACGCGGATGCAGCTCTTCCGTGTCTTTGTGCACGAACAGTGACATCGGTACGCCCCAGGTGCGCTGACGGGAGATACACCAGTCAGGACGGTTAGCAACCATCGACTCGATACGCGCCTGGCCCCAGTCCGGGATCCACTGCACGCCTTTGATCTCTTTCAGTGACTGCGCACGCAGACCTTTCTGATCCATGCTGACGAACCACTGCGGCGTCGCGCGGAAGATGATCGGCGTTTTGTGACGCCAGCAGCACGGATAGCTGTGCTGCATTTTCTCAACGTGCAACAGCGCGCCTTTTTCCTGCAGCAGCGCAACAACGATGTCGTTCGCTTTGAAGACGTTCACGCCATCCAGCGTCGGGTAAGTGCCCGGCAGATAAGTGCCGTCCGGGCCAACCGGGTTAGCGGTTTCCAGGCCGTATTTCTGACCAATCACATAGTCGTCCGGGCCGTGGCCAGGCGCGGTATGAACGGCACCGGTACCGGCATCCAGCGTAACGTGATCGCCAAGAATTGCCGGAACGTCGAAGCCCATAAACGGATGGGTAAAGCGAAGCAGCTCCAGCTCCGCACCTTTTACCGTGCCGAGAATGGTGTAATCGGTCACGCCGATACGCTGCATTACGCTTTCAACCAGATCTTTCGCCAGAATCACAGCCTGACCGTCGATCTGCACCAGCGCATAGTCGAAATCCGGTGCAATGGAGATTGCGCGGTTGGCAGGCAGAGTCCACGGCGTAGTGGTCCAGATCACCAGCGAGATTGGGCCGTTAACGTTGCTTACGCCAAATTTTGCTTTCAGTGCATCCTGATCGACCGCCTGGAAAGCGACGTCGATGGACGGAGAAGTTTTGTCGTAATACTCAACTTCCGCTTCCGCCAGCGCAGAACGGCAGTCAACGCACCAGTGCACCGGCTTCGCACCTTTGTGCAGGTGACCGTTGCCGATGATTTTGCCCAGCGCGCGGATGATATTGGCTTCAGTTTTGAAGTCCATAGTCAGGTACGGGTGCGACCAGTCGCCCAGCACGCCCAGACGGATAAAGTCTTTGCGCTGACCGTCAACCTGGGTCGCAGCGTATTCGCGGCACTTAGCGCGGAACTCGGCGGCGGTGAATTTCTCACCCGGCTTACCGTATTCTTGCTCTACTTTCAGCTCGATCGGCAGACCGTGGCAGTCCCAGCCAGGCACATACGGCGAGTCATAACCGGAAAGCCCTTTGGACTTCACGATAATGTCTTTCAGAATCTTGTTAACCGAGTGACCAATATGAATGCTGCCATTCGCATAAGGAGGGCCATCATGCAGAATGAAGGTTTTTTTGCCTTTTTTAGCCGCACGAATGATGCCGTACAGATCATCATCAGTCCAACGCGCCAGCATTCCCGGTTCACGCTTGGCGAGATCGCCACGCATCGGGAACCCTGTTTCCGGCAAATTCAGGGTTGATTTATAGTCACTCATCAGATTCTCGGTTCCGTATTTCGGTTTGATTACATAACAGGCTTAAGCCGGTTTTGTTAGCCCAAAAAATTCGCGGGCGGTTAATTCATCACGCGCAATCTGCGCTTTCAGTTCGTCCAGCGACGCAAATCGCTGCTCATTGCGTATTTTTTTACGCAGCACTACTTGTATATGGCGACCATACAGGTCCATTGCAACATCTAACAAATGCACTTCCAGCTGCTGGCGAATACCGGCAACCGTTGGGCGTGTTCCGATGTTTGCCACGCCGGGTAACGGCTTTTCACCGAGGCCCAGCACTTCTACCGCATAAACCCCTTTCACCGGGGAAACCTGACGGCGCAGCGGTACATTCGCCGTCGGGAAACCTATAGTGCGCCCTAATTCATCTCCGTGGACCACACGCCCGGAGATGGCAAACGGGTGCCCCAGTAAACTTTCTGCCAGAGCCAGATTGTCATCCGCCAGCGCCTGACGCACAGCGGTACTGCTGATGCGCACGCCACCTTCACAAAAAGTTTGCGTACTGGTGATATCGAAGCCGTATTCCGCGCCAGCTTTCTGTAATAACAAGAAATCGCCTTCACGACCAGCGCCAAAGCGGAAATCATCACCTACGGCAAGAAATTTTACCCGCAAATGCTTCACCAGAAGGTCACTGATGAAATTTTGCGCGGTTAACGCCGCGAAACGCCTGTCGAAACGCACGCACAGCACGTAATCAACGCCACACTCTGCAAGGTAACGCAGTTTTTCCCGCAGTCGGGTCAGCCGTGCCGGGGCTTTATCGGTAGCAAACAGTTCCAGTGGTTGAGGTTCAAAAAGCATCACCATCACCGGTAAGTTGCGCTTGCGCCCTTCTTCCTGCAAGCCCTGTAACAGCGCGCGATGACCGCGATGCACGCCGTCGAAATTACCAATAGTCAGCACACACCCTTCTTGCGGGGCCTGGCTGAGATTATGTATGCCGCGTATCAGCTTCATGTCTGGCTCAAAACAGTGAAAATCGTCCGAGTATACCTTGTACAGCGGTCAAGGTTAACCGGCGATTGAGTACCGAAATCAGAAAGAAGTGGCTTTTCATTGCCATGCCGCAAATTACGGGAAGAAACAGACCGCCTGCTGCAATTTTTATCGCGGAAAAGCTGTATTCGCACCACGCAAGCTGGTAGAATCCTGCGCCATCACTACGTAACGAGTGCCGGCACATTAACGGCGCTTATTTGCACAAATCCATTGACAAAAGAAGGCTAAAAGGGCATATTCCTCGGCCTTTGAATTGTCCATATAGAACACATTTGGGAGTTGGACCTTGGCTAATATCAAATCAGCTAAGAAGCGCGCCATTCAGTCTGAAAAGGCTCGTAAGCACAACGCAAGCCGTCGCTCTATGATGCGTACTTTCATCAAGAAAGTATACGCAGCTATCGAAGCTGGCGACAAAGCTGCTGCACAGAAAGCATTTAACGAAATGCAACCGATCGTGGACCGTCAGGCTGCTAAAGGTCTGATCCACAAAAACAAAGCTGCACGTCATAAGGCTAACCTGACTGCACAGATCAACAAACTGGCTTAATCGCCAATTTGCTGAAGCTTTGTGAAAAAGCCCGCGCAAGCGGGTTTTTTTATGTCTGCGGCTTTTGTGATGCCTGAGAGAACACAATGGCGATTGCCAGAGAGTCAAAAGTTACAGGTTCTTGCAGACATGCCGTTACACTCTCTGAACTCTTCGTGACTTAAGAATCGTAGAGTCATCGGCTGATATATTCTGAATAAGAATATCTACTCAATCTTCAGACTCCCCCTACACAGAATGTGGAGATTGTGATACACATTGAGGTATTAAACTTAAGACCACTCTACCTTTGAATTAAATTCCTATACTCTTTAACCATCCATAAATATCACTTTATTAAATCTAATAAATTATTAACCACAATCAATACAGGTTAAATACTTATTTATAATGTACTTATTAAAAACTAATGAGCGATTTTTGATAGTAATCACATATACTTTAAAATAAATTAATAAAAAAACTCATCAAATTCAAGGACTGATAATGAAAGATGGTATATATACTTTGCCACATTATCTTTATAAATCAAATATAGCAGATAATGAAACAATAAAGGAAACAAGAAAAGACAATTCATTAAAAATATTATGCGAGTATAAAACAGAGTTAATTATTTTATTTGATGATTTTTTTAGAAGCCAACAGTTACCTAAAATATCTCCAGCACTTCATTTTTTATTTCAACAAACTAATTTGATAGATGCGCATTTTTATAGATGTAAAGTCCAAGAACACACAATCCAACTTTCTTTTTTAAAAGACAAAAACATCACATTACTTAGATTGGATGTTTTTGATGACGTCACAAGTGAATATATTACTGAAGATATTAAGATATCAGAAGATTGCCATGTCAAATTCCTTAAATTTTTAAAGACAAACTTCGATCAGGAAATATACGATCAGTTATATACTCCTGAAATATTTTATGAAGCCTGCAAAAAAGTTCAGTCATTTTATGATCATCAGGATACCTTGCTAAACAGAAAATACAGAGAAATAGACAAGAAAAAAGGTTATCTTAGCAAGGAACTCAAAAAGCTAATTAAAATGAATACATACCCTGAGTTATACAATGGGCAATATCAAAAAATCCCTTACTTATCCATCGATGTTAACCAAGATATAACATGGCAGAATTTTAAAACTAGCAACACAGCATATTTACAGCTTTGTGAAAAATTATCATCTTTTAAAATTACGACTAATCAATTAATACAAAAAACAGCTTGCTGCACAACTGAAAAAACGACCACCAATAAATTTAATGTTGTCTTTTCTTACGACGGATATTATATAAAGGAATTTATACTTTTATTACCTTATAATAAATCCATGGAGATTTATGAACTTAACAAGCAAAAAATCCAGTACTTGACTGCTCCAAATATTAACATACATAAAATATTGCTATCAAACTTAACGATAGAAAAGAGCAACCTGACATATGGTTATTATTCCACTTGTATATTCTCAAATATATCATGCTTTGAAAGTGACTTATCAAACACAACCTTTTTCAATGGAGAAATAAATAATCTTTTCTTAAAAAAATGTAATATATTTGGAGTATTCTTCATTAAAACAAAAATAAAAAACCTTCTCTGTGAAGATATTATGCCTGTTCGATGGACCACTCAACTTGTCAATAAGTACTTAGGTAATATATATACAGGAGTATTCAAAACACTGGGAAGTATTGATGACAAAGCGTCTCGTTTCGAAATTTTGATTCCATTGGTTCAAACATTAGTTCGCGACAATGTAACGCTAAATAATGATGTGTATCAAGAATTGAGTAAGTATATGCACGATTACGACAAAACATCTCCGGAAATGAGTAAATACCTTCAGAGCATCAATGAAAGTATGTTCCTTATGACAAACATCCCTCATCAGGATCCCCCCCCCAAAGAAAGATGTTATTCAGAATAAAATTACATCTGATGTATATTAATTCACTGCAGAGAAATAAAAAAACCTGAAACATGCACTCAAATATCCTACTCTTCACTCTAATGAGTGAACCCCAGAACTTTTATAAAGAAGCGAGCAACGAAGAATATTAAACTTTCAACATTTCATCAACTTCACATCAAAAATTTAAAAACTTAAACATTAATATAAATACTAACAACCTGATCACATAATCAGGTTTGAAAATGAGCAACCTTCCATACTAGTCAATTAAGAATGATTTATGAAAAAGTATATTATTCCGTTCGTGGCGACAACGTTGATATTCAGCGTAACAACCTTCGCCAAGGATGTCGATCAAGGAACACTAACCGTTAGAGGAGAAGTTGTTGATACAACGTGTTACTTTGTTAATGGTGATTCAACAACCGATATTGTTGTCGAAGATGTTGTAACCAGTGCAATGAATCAACTTATTAATAATGAAATCTATACTTTAAAAACCGGTTCAACCGCTCATGACTTAGAAATTCAGTGTGATGGCAATACAGCACCAAATATCGAAGTATTAGCCTCAGAGTTTGATGCTAATAACTTTACGTTGAATAAAGGAACTGCTGAAAACGTTGGCTTTGCCTTTTTCCTCGGTGATGGAAATATGACAAGAATATTGCCAGGTGTAAAAACACCGCTGAAAGATAATGGTTCTGGACAATATTTTCTTAATTTAAATGCACAATATGAGCGTACAAGTACCGATCCTGTAACAAAAGGCTCCGTGGAGTCAACCGTGACGATTAAAATCAGTGCAGATTAAAATTTTTATGCCGGTAGCTCTGCTACCGGTATTATTTACGGAGTGATTACATGAGAATTATAACAGCATTGCTGATGTCATTTTTTATTTTACCTGTTCATGCGGGTGTGGTCATCTATGGTACGCGTATTATCTATCCAAAAAAAACAGAGAAGTTCTCGTACAGTTAATGAATCAAAGCAAAAATGCCTCTTTGATTCAGGCATGGATCGATGATGGAAACACAACTATCGCGCCAGAAAAAATTCAGGTCCCATTTATTCTCACTCCGCCAGTAAGTCGTGTAGCAGGAGGTTCTGGCCAACAACTAAAAATAAAAAAATGCCAAACAATTTACCTCACAATAAAGAAAGTTTATTTTATCTAAATGTTATAGACATCCCTCCAAACAACCCACAAAATGCTGGAAAAAACAAAATTAAACTTGCATTACAAAACCGTATAAAGTTATTTTGGCGTCCCGAAGGAGTAGCGCCGGTAGATAAAAAAAGCCTGTCTCAATTAAATATCAAAAAGAAAGATAATGCCATCTCAATAAACAATGAAACAGCGAACTGGATAACGATTACAACTATCAAAGCCCAAAATGTGAAAGTTAATAATGAAAGTATATTACTACCTCCATTTTCTAATAACGACATTACATTAAAAAATAACAACACCTCAGAGTATGAACTAACGGTAGTTGATGATTACGGGAATAATATCAATAGTAAAATCGCTGCAAAATAACAGGTAAAAGTCATGTTAAGGACGACACGATGGGTCGCTGCAATTATTATTTTGTATTCTTTTCCAGGTTATGCTGAAGAAACTTTTGATACACACTTTATGATCGGCGGCATGAGAGGAGAAAAAGTTTCTGAATATCATTTAGATAATAAACAACCGCTTCCAGGAAACTACGAACTTGATGTTTATGTAAACCACCAGTGGCGTGAGAAACAAGATATCACGATCCCAGAGTCACAAGCCAAACCATGTCTGCCTAAGGTGCTACTAACCACACTGGAGGTAAAGACCGATAATCTCAATACAGAAGATAATTGTATTTTACTGGATGAAGCGGTTCATGGTGGACAATATCAGTGGGATATCAGTGAACACCGACTAATTTTAACGATCCCACAGGCGTATATCAATGAACTTGAAAGAGGTTACGTTCCCCCGGAAAGTTGGGATCGCGGCATTGGTGCTTTTTATACCTCCTATAATTTATAGTCAGTATCGCTCTTATGACAGTAATAATAACAGTAATACAGCCAGTTATGGTCGTTTTAACAGCGGATTAAATTTATTTAGTTGGCAATTACACTCTGATGCCAGCTATAGCAAGCCTGATGATATGAAAGGCACATGGCAAAGTAATACTCTTTACCTGGAACGTGGCTGGTCGCAAATATTAAGCATAGTTCAGATAGGAGAAAATTATACATCCTCACTCATATTCGACTCTCTGCGATTTAGCGGAATACGCTTATTTCGCGATATGCAAATGTTACCTGATTCCATGCAGAGCTTTACACCTTTAGTACAAGGTATTGCGCAAAGTAATGCATTGATAACGGTTTCGCAAAATGGCTACATCATTTACCAAAAAGAGGTTCCCCCGGGACCATTTACTATCGCAGATTTGCAACTTTCGGGCAGCGGCTCTGATCTCGATGTCAGCATAAAAGAAGCAGATGGTAGTGTTCGTTCCTTTTTGGTGCCCTACTCTTCCGTGCCCAACATGCTGCAACCAGGTGTTTCAAATTTCGATTTTATCGCCGGACGCAGTAAGATATATGGTGTAAACAATCAGGAGGACTTTCTTGAGGCAAATTATTTATATGGCCTCAACAATCTTGTGACACTGTATGGCGGTACGATTTTAACCGATAACTATAATGCAATAACGTTAGGAAATGGTTGGAATACACCGCTGGGTGCTATTTCTTTTGACGCTACCCGATCGAGTAGTAAGTTAAATAATGATAAAATACACGAAGGTACAAGCTATCAGGTCGCCTATAATAAATATTTAGTGCAAACGACTACTCGCTTTAGCGTAGCCGCATGGCGTTATGCTTCACAGGATTATAGAACATTCAGCGACCATCTTTACGAAAATGATAAACACAATCATCATAGTGAATATGATGATTTTTATGATATTGGCAGAAAAAATAGCCTTTCTGCCAATATTATGCAACCTTTATCCACCGGCATAAAAATTGCTCTCAACGATGAACAGAACTTATTTTGTACCATTACTTTTAAAAACGTTATCGATGAAAATAAAACATATATATGTCAGTAAAAGGAGTTTACTATGAAGTGGCTTTTATTGCTCTCCTTGAGTCTATATTCTTTTATTGTGCAAAGTGCTCCCTGTGCAGTGACCAATGTCGGTGAACAACGTGGAACTTACACTCTAAAACCACTTAATATGAAAGGTAATCTCGCAGTTGAAAAAATTGAAAACACTGGAAATATCATTGAGTGTGCGGATTTGCAAGATACGACCAACGCCATTAAAGTTCATTTTTTAACACTGAACGCCTTAAGGTTTAAAGTGGGGGGGGCGTCATTATATTATTAATTTTCCTTTTGAATCTAACGGTAAAAAAATAGAACTACCCGGTAAATCATCTTATAATTTAGAAGAAGTCTTATCTGCAATAAATTTCACGATTCCATATTCTATTACTTCGTTACCAGATAATTCTCACATCTCAGATATTTTTCCAGGGGCACATTTTCCTTTGTTGTTCGAAATTGAAGTGAGCTCATGCATAGGGAGTAATACTAATTGTAACAGCGTCCGCTTTAACTTTAATTTAAATACCATTTTACAGGTTAACTTAATGACTTGTGGTTTTGAAGACAAATCCATCGACACTGGACGATTTGTACTGTCTCGTATCAATAGTGAAAATTATCAGTTTCATCATATAAGATTTGACTGCATCCAGGGCGAGCAAGGTGAATTAGTTTTTGAACCCAGCGAAGGTGAATATTACTTTGAACCGGTGACGATACAGGAGTCAGGAACCAGCATATTAAAAAATGAGTTAGAAAACAGTGAGGACGGTGCGGGTCAAATAGGCTTTCACTCTCCAATGATGGTACGAATGAAATCCAGTATGGTAAAAGCAATTACTACTCTTTTCAGCATCCCCATGAAGGAAGTAATCAAATTCCTCTATTTATTCACCCGCGTACATATGGAAACAATGTCTCAAGCGGGCAAATAATGAGCCGAGTCAAAATCGTGGTAATGTACAACTAATCTATCTCCCCCACTTTAACTTTGGGGGAGCTGCCGATTAACGTGCCGCTGGGCTAAAAAGCGCAGAATAATCCGTATTGCAGATTCGCTGTACCGCTGGATGCTGAATCATCCGCTCAGCAAAAATGGCATGGTACTCTTCCATCACATTTTCTACGCGACCAATTTCCACGACAGTTTTATCGGCATAAAAGTCATATGCATAAAGCGTTGGAGCAACGAAGATTGCATTGTGCATCGCACCAAAAGCTTTCATTAATGCGGCATCATCAAACTCGCCAAGGATTTCTACGTTTAATCCCTGGGAGTTAAACCAGTTAAGCAATTTGCGTCCTAACATTGAACGCCGTCCAGGAATCAAAAGCCGCCGTTCTTCCAGACAAGCCGGGAATGGTTTTTCCGGTGGTGGATTTGTACACCAGAAGCTCACGCCACATTCGCCAATTCTCACGGAGAACAGGCCTTCCTGCTGCGTAGAATCTATCGGGCAATCGGAAATGATCATATCCAATTTATGCTGACTTAATTGCTCCAGCAGCATTTCGTGGGTGGATTCGAAGCAGCGAAGATGAATCGGCTCACCTTCTACCACTGCGGCGTTCAGTACGCTACTGACCAGGCGTTTGGAAAGTGCATCAGCCACGCCAACGTCAAACAATAAATTGGACTCTTTGCGATAGTTCACGATATCCAGCATTTCCTGGCTTAAGGTAAACATTTTATCGGCATAGCGATAGACCAGCTCTCCCAGTTCGCTGGGTTCGAGACCACGTCCCTTGCGCTTAAATAGTTTACCTTGCAGACGCTCTTCCAGCGCCCGGATCTGCCCGGTAATGGTTTGTGGTGTTAAATAAAGCGCCTCCGCTGCGCCAACCACGGAACCTTCTTTATAGACATGCCAGAAGTAATACAAGTGGTTGTAATTGATATGAGACATGCTCATTTCTCTCCCTGAAAACAATGAAAAGGGAGCCGTTTATGGCTCCCCGGTAAACCGTCCTGTCACACTGATGGACGCAATCGAACGCGTAACCAGCTGTAGCCAATTACCGCCGAAGAGATAGAACCGACCAGGATACCGAGTTTCGCCCAGTTAATCAGTTCTGGATCTACGCTACCAAAGGCCAGACTGGCAATAAAGATAGACATAGTAAAACCGATACCGCACAGGATCCCCACCGCCATAATTTGCTGATAAGTCGTTCCCTCAGGCAGATGCGCTAGTTTCAAACGCAGCGCCAACCAGCAGAACAGACTAATCCCCAGTGGTTTGCCAATCAGCAAGCCAGCGATAATCCCCAATGGCAGAATGGAGGTCAAGCCATCCAGCGTGACGCCTTGCAGTGAAACGCCAGCATTAGCAAATGCAAACAGCGGCAAAATCAGATATGCCACCCACGGGTGCAACACATGCTCCAGTCGCTTCGCTGGAGAACGCCCATGCTTCTCTTTCAAAGGAATAAAGAAGCCGACAATTACCCCCGCCAGTGTTGCGTGAACCCCCGATTTCAACACCGCAGTCCACAACACCACGCCAACCAGAATATAAACGCCCGTGCGGCGTACACCACACAGATTCAGTACCGCGAGTACGGCAATTGCTACAGCCGCGACGCCAAGAGAGGCCATCGATAAGTCATTAGTGTAGAACAAAGCGATGATAATGATGGCCCCAAGATCGTCGATAATAGCCAGAGCCATCAAAAAGATCTTCAGCGCTAACGGAACACGACTTCCCAACAGCGCCAGCACACCAAGCGCAAATGCAATATCTGTCGCCGCCGGGATCGCCCACCCTTCGCGGGTAATCGGATCGGCATAGTTAAAGGCAAGATAGAGTAATGCCGGAACAATCATCCCACCAATAGCGGCGATAACTGGAAATGCGGCCTGCCGTAAGCTGGCTAGCGATCCTTGCATCAGTTCACGTTTAACTTCCAGACCGACTAACAGGAAAAATACCGCCATTAGCGCGTCATTTATCCATAACAGCATGTTTTTGTTGATTTCAAGTGAACCAACCTGGAGCTGAACCGGCGTCTCAAGAAAATCGTGATACCATCCACTGGTTGTACCGCTGTTGGCCATAATCATCGCCAGGACAGCGGCAATTATGAGAATAATGCCTCCCGAGGCATCACTGCTAAAGAATCGATGCAGATGTTTCACTTTTTATTTCTCTTTCAGGTGAATAGATCGTTTTTACTATTTTACCCCGCACAAATCTTCGTTAAAATCAGATTATAGTGTAGGAATAATTCGTTTTTTACGATCTATTAAAAGAATTGCGCCATCAGCGAGAGATGAGTTTTTGATGCCCGAAAGCGGCGGCTGATGACCTTAACCCCCATTAATCATAGTCTAAGGCCAAGATTTCTGAAGAAATTATTCGGAAAAGTAATAATTAAATTGTTCCATGCTCTAGTTTTTTATTCCACAGATGTTTGAGGATATCTAATGTAGAAACGACATTCGCAGGAGACATTCGGTTCAATGATATAAGGAAAGGATGGTTCTCCACAAAGTGGATAAAACGCGTCGCACTGTTCAATGTTGCATGCCGCATCTCGCGGACTTTCTTACTGCCAGTGAGATTGCATACAGCCATTGAATAATTGCGGTTAGAAAATGCACGCCAGACATTGTTTCGTACCCCACCACTAAGGAATAATCGCGGTGGAAAATCAATGCTGGCAGGTGCCACACCGCGCTCTTTGACAAAGGAAATATGGCAGCGACCTTGATGAATATGCTGCAAATTAGCCATCAGGCATCCGCCCAATATAAAGCATTCGTGATCAAGGTAATGCTGAACGTTAATGGAATGTTCATCGGTCAGTATTCTGACTAGTTCAAAATGACGATATGCAGGAAGAACCGGCTTCACCAGCATTCCCGGATCGTTTTGATGTAAAACTGCCGGGCCGTAATCAATATCAAACAAGGTATCCCGCCGCATAGTGAGTAACTCTTTGCGTTGGACATGATGTGCCAGCGTCCCTGGAGGCATACGCTCTTCATAGCTCGATGTGTATTGATAATGTGGCTCTACGGCAGATGGGGAGTAATTGGTTGAGATGGCAACCACCCTACCGCTTTGTTCTTCTGCGGTAACAAGAGCATAAAGAGAGTTATTGCTACCATTATACTTGACGCGAAAAGCGCGGGTACTCAGGGTAATATCAGAGGCAGAGAAACGCTGTCGACTTTCTTTATAGTTTGCTCCACGCGCTAATTTTAACAGTTCTCGGCTAAGTCCAGTGCTGTTAAGAAGTAATGACTTTCTGATATCCGCAAGTGCCTCCCCTTGCTCAATCATCAATGCTAACTGGGCTCCTCGTGGTGTGGTAATTACATGTTCCAGAGTGATAAATGTTTTCTCACAATGATGGCAATACATTCTTCTCTGGCCTTGTGCAGAATATCCATATTTTTTGAGAGACGTACTTCCGCAAGTTGAACATTGGCAAATCAAACCTCTCCAGGAGTGATTCACAATATTACGATAAATATTAAGCGACTGTTCAGATATCACTGGAAACAAGTAACCACATTCACGGCATAAAATATTTTTACCCTGTGCGACATAATCCTAGCTATTCAGCAACCCCAGGTTTTTACATCCTGGTGTTTTGCAACAATCAACATTTACGTTGGTAAACATATCCACTCCCTGCGAATAGCCGTATCTTGATATTGTTCAACGCGAAAAGAACCTGATTCAATGCGTAGCACTGAATCAGGCGGGCATAGCCCTAAATGGCATACATTACATTTATTATGATTATCAGGTTAGCCCCAGGTCACCGCTTCTGGTTTATCACCTCTGGCTTTCATTAGAGAATCATTATCAATATCAGTTTTATATTTTAAAAACTTACCATACATCTGTTTTTCAATATCTGGTTTTTTACCGATCAGATTAAGTGTTTCAAAACGATCAGATTTCAGATTGTAGAGATATTTCGGTTTATTATTGCGATCGATAATCATCTTCCAGTCACCATCACGGATCGCCCATTCATCGGTTGGATCATCCTGGAATGGCATATCAATCCCGAAAATTAATGGCTTTTCGCGTTTCAATGCTTTTTGCTCAAGAACAGGAACCAGCGATTCACCATCGAAAGTACGGTCTGTAGGTAATTTGAAGTTCATCATTTTCGCTAAAGTAGGCATCCAGTCCAGACCATAAACGGGAGTATCTGAAACCATTCCCTGTGGTAGATGTTTACCATATTTAATAATAGCTGGAACACGAATTCCGCCTTCCCAAAGGTTATCCTTGCGACCGCGTAATCCATCCGTTTCCCCTGCCAAATTCAGCTCATACACTTTGCGCGCTTCACGCGTTACCGGACCGTTATCACTGGTAAAAATAACGATTGTGTTATCTTCTTCACCCATCGCTTTGATTTTATTCAGCACTTTTCCAACCTGTGCATCCAGATAGCTGATATTGGCATAATATTCCCCCACACCACGCCAGGGTTTGTCTGCCCAGTCGCCATAAAATAAATCAGGATGCTGTTTCTGATACGCGCTCATATATTGTGAGTACATGTCGAGGTATTTTTTGGGCGAAGCCAGGGGGCTATGCACTTCGGTAAAAGCAACATAGAGGAAGAAAGGCTTGCTGTCCTTTTTGTTATCCAGCCAGTTGACGACTTCCGAACTGACATACTCACCGCTCATTTTATCGGCTCGTGGAGTGGGTTGCCCGTTACGTAGCCAGCCTGTCGGGTAAACTATGCCATAACGCGGGCGTTCTTTAGCGTTATCTAGCGTGGCGTCGGTAACAAAGCCCGCCGTATTAACCAGTGAGTAATCAAAGCCCATATCTTTTGCCTGAGGCTGATCGGTACGATCGCCGCCTGCATTCAGATGCAGCTTACCCATCATGGCCGTGTCATACCCTTGCGCTTTGAGTAGATTAGCAATCGTGAGTTCATTACGCCCTAATGCCACATCTTTTCCCGTTGGGATCCATGAACGTATGCCGGTACGAAATGGCATCCGCCCCGTTAATAACCCCGCTCGCGAAGGAGAACTTAAGGGAGCTGGTGCATAGTAGTCAGTAAATTTGACGCCCTCCTGGGCAAGCCTGTCAATATTGGGGGTTTTAACGATCTGATGTCCATATGTTGCTAAATCACCATAGCCTAAATCATCCGCCATAATGATGACTAAATTGGGTTGTTTAGTCTCGGCAGCTACGACTGGATTAAAAGCATTCCCTGTGCAAACTGCAAGGCCGATCAAACTGGCCATTAACGTTTTCTGCATAATTATTCCCTGATAAAAAATTAGAAATCATAACCAAGCATATAAATCATTTGATCGCCAAAGCCATCGTAGCCCAGCTTATTATCGAAATAACGCCACGTCACACTGGCTTTCCAGCGAGGATAGAACTTCCAGGCAATAGTTAAACCGCCATTTAATCCGTTCCGGCCAAATTGCTGCTCCGTGTAAGCATCGTTCCTGTCCAGTTCTATTTCATTCCAGTTAGATAAAACAAATTTTTCGTCAAATAACATAAATGGCAATACTGCTGTCCAGCCAACAACATAACCATTCCAACCATTCGTTTGACCATATTTAGCTGATACGTAGTCACCAGATTGATTATGTAATCCAATATACGGTTTAAAAAAGCCCCACTCGCCGTTCCAGCCGAGGTAACCGAATCCATAAAACATGTCCAGATCGTCACCCCATGAGTTATCCCATTGGCCATAAATTTTGCCAAAGAATGTCATATCAGAGTCAAAGAGTCTGACATGCGTCATTGCTGAAACCGTATGATTTCTCCCTGCTACAGCATGATTGAGTACATTACTTTCATAAAATGAGTAAAATTCTGCTTCTTTAAAATTTACCCCAAAATCCGCAGTCACTTTCCATACTTCACCACGGTGAGTGTTTACAAATCCACTATTCCAGTCTGCATAACCCGCATTTATTGAACCAAAGGTTCCTTTATATTCTAATGAAGAATATGCAGGAAAATGATAGATAGCTGTTATCAGGGTACACGCAATAAGAAGTCGTCTTTTGGCAGACATATAATATGCTCTCCATTCATTGTTTTTATGGTTCCATAGAAATCAATACATCAGATAATTCATTTTTATTAAGAATGACCAGGCCAGTATATTTAAAGATGACTATCGAAGCGTGATGAAGATCGCAGATTACTTTTGCGAACGGGCGGAGAGATATCGTGTTTCAGAAAATGTGTCTATTTTAAATATCACCCTTTGATTTATAGGCATTTTTCATGATGAACTTAGCATTGACTGCTGAACGTATTTCTTTGTCTCTCTATAGTATTACACTAACATTTAATAATTAATTTCCTTTAACTATTCACTTTTGATAGAGGAAAACACTTTTTTTTGTGAATCCCTGGATATATTTAAGTTAAATAAATTGATGTATTGAAATATTATTCCGTAAAAATGCGAGGCGTCTTCAGAAAAAGAATTGATAAAACAGAAATGAATTAAAAGCGCAGTATAATAGCGGCGGGTGCTTGAGGCTGTCTGTCTCAGGCATTAGCTGAACGGCAGATAGAGAAAAGCCCCGAGTGATATTTTACCATCAACCCGAGGCCCCCTATATGCTGAACACATGTAGAGTGCCTCTTACTGACCGTAAGGTCAAGGAGAAGAGAGCAATGAAGCAGCATAAGGCGATGATTGTCGCCCTGATCGTCATCTGTATCACCGCCGTAGTGGCGGCGCTGGTAACGAGAAAAGACCTCTGTGAGGTTCACATCCGAACTGGCCAGACGGAGGTTGCTGTTTTCACGGCTTACGAATCCGAGTAAGAGCAACGGCGGGGAGTGATCCCCGCCACTTTACAGGTGCTCGCATATCTTCAACGCACCCTATTTTTACCCAAGCCTGCCCACAGGCAGGCTTTTGGGGAGGTTAGCGAGTCAGGTCGTCAAAAAACTTCTTCACACCATCAAAGAAGCTCTTTGAACGCGGGCTGTTGTGCTCACCGGTTGGGCCACCGAAGCTTTCCTGCAGCTCTTGCAGCAGCTGTTTCTGCTTCTCGTTCAGACCTACCGGTGTTTCGACGACAACGCGGCACAGCAAATCACCCTGTGCGCCACCGCGGACAGACTTGACGCCTTTACCGCGCATACGGAACAGCTTACCGGTCTGGGTTTCGCCAGGCACTTTCAGTTTGACGCGACCATCAAGAGTCGGTACTTCGATTTCGCCACCCAGCGCCGCCATAGCGAAGTTGATCGGGACTTCGCAATACAGGTTGTTGCCTTCACGCTCGAAAATCGGGTGCTGTTTAACCTGAACCTGAACGTACAGATCGCCTGCCGGTGCGCCATGCTCGCCCGCTTCACCTTCGCCCGCAAGACGGATGCGGTCTCCAGTGTCCACTCCTGCCGGGATTTTAACGGACAGCGTTTTGCTGCGCTCAACACGACCATGACCATGACATTTGTTGCACGGATCTTTGATCAGCGTACCGCGGCCCTGACAGTGTGGACAGGTCTGCTGTACAGCGAAGAAGCCCTGGCGCATCTGCACCTGACCAGAACCATGGCAGGTCGGACAGGTCTGCGGCTGTGTACCTGGTTTTGCACCGCTACCGTGGCAAACGTCACACTCTTCCAGAGTCGGAATGCGGATCTCTTTGGTCACGCCACGTACAGCTTCTTCGAGGGTGAGCTCCATGTTATAGCGTAAATCAGCACCGCGCGCCGCACGTTGACGACCACGTCCGCCGCCAAAAATATCGCCGAAAACGTCACCAAAAATATCGCTGAAGTCTGCGCCGCCGCCAAAACCGCCGCCGCCCATGCCGCCTTGCTCAAAAGCAGCATGACCATACTGATCGTATGCCGCACGTTTTTGCGAGTCGGTCAGAACTTCATAAGCTTCCTTGATCTCTTTAAATTTCGCCTCGGCCTCTTTGTCACCCTGGTTACGGTCCGGGTGGTATTTCATGGCCAGGCGTTTGTAGGCCTTTTTGATTTCACGCTCTTCCGCTGTTTTGGAAACGCCTAAAATCTCGTAATAATCTTGCTTAGCCATCTTTTTTAAATTGCCCCTAGATGAATGCACGGGCGGAGAGGAAATTCCCCTTCGCCCGTGTCAGTATAATTACCCGTTTATAGGGCGATTATTTTTTGTCTTTGACTTCTTCAAATTCAGCGTCGACAACATCGTCATCTTTCGCGTTGTTTGCAGAAGCATCAGCACCGGCAGTCTGCTGCTGGGCATGTTGCTGCTGGGCGATTTCCATCAGTTTCTGGGAAACCTGTGCCAGTTCCTGCATTTTCGCTTCGATAGCGGCTTTGTCTTCACCTTTCAGAGCAGTTTCCAGTGCAGTCAGCGCAGACTCGATAGCAGTTTTGTCGTCAGCCGGCAGTTTGTCGCCTGCTTCTTCAACCTGCTTACGGGTGCTGTGCAGCAGATGGTCGCCCTGGTTGCGAGTCTGTACCAGCTCTTCAAACTTACGGTCAGCTTCGGCGTTAGCTTCTGCGTCGCGTACCATTTTCTGGATTTCATCTTCGTTCAGACCAGAAGAAGCCTTGATGGTGATCTTCTGCTCTTTACCGCTGTTTTTATCTTTCGCGGAAACGTGCAAGATACCGTCAGCATCGATATCGAAGGTAACTTCGATCTGCGGCATGCCGCGCGGTGCCGGGTTGATACCATCCAGGTTGAACTGACCCAGAGATTTGTTATCAGCTGCACGTTTACGTTCACCCTGCAGCACATGGATGGTTACCGCAGACTGGTTGTCTTCAGCGGTAGAGAACACCTGGCTGTGCTTGGTCGGGATAGTGGTATTTTTCGCGATCAGCGTCGTCATCACACCGCCCATGGTTTCGATACCCAGAGACAGCGGGGTAACGTCCAGCAGCAGTACGTCTTTTACGTCACCAGTCAGAACACCACCCTGAACAGCAGCACCGATGGCTACAGCTTCGTCCGGGTTAACGTCTTTACGCGGCTCTTTACCAAAGAATTCAGCAACTTTCTTCTGAACCATTGGCATACGAGTCTGACCACCAACGAGGATAACGTCGTCAATATCAGATACGGACAGGCCAGCGTCCTGCAGAGCAACTTTCAGCGGCTCAATGGAACGGTTCACCAGGTCTTCTACCAGGCTTTCCAGTTTCGCACGAGTCACTTTGATGTTCATGTGTTTCGGACCGGTCGCGTCTGCAGTGATGTACGGCAGGTTAACGTCGGTCTGCTGAGCGGAAGAAAGTTCGATTTTCGCTTTTTCTGCCGCTTCTTTCAGGCGCTGCATTGCCAGCGGATCGTTGCGCAGGTCAATGCCCTGATCTTTCTTGAATTCTTCAACCAGGTAGTTGATCAGACGGCTGTCGAAGTCTTCACCACCCAGGTGGGTATCACCGTTGGTTGCCAGAACTTCGAAGGTTTTTTCGCCGTCAACTTCGTCGATTTCGATAATAGAAATATCGAAAGTACCACCACCCAGGTCATAAACCGCGATAGTACGGTTGCCAGTACCTTTGTCCAGACCATAAGCCAGCGCAGCTGCGGTCGGTTCGTTGATGATACGTTTTACTTCCAGACCAGCGATACGGCCTGCGTCTTTGGTTGCCTGACGCTGAGCATCGTTAAAGTATGCCGGTACGGTAATAACAGCTTCAGTTACCGGTTCGCCCAGGTAATCTTCCGCGGTTTTCTTCATTTTTTTCAGCACTTCAGCAGAAATCTGCGGCGGTGCCATTTTCTGGCCTTTAACTTCGACCCAAGCGTCGCCGTTATCAGCAGCAATAATTTTGAACGGCATGATGGAAACATCACGCTGTACTTCTTCGTCCTGGAAGCGGCGGCCAATCAGGCGTTTAATCGCAAACAGGGTGTTTTGCGGGTTTGTCACTGCCTGACGTTTAGCCGGCTGACCAACCAGAGTTTCACCATCCTGGGTATAGGCAATGATAGAAGGCGTGGTGCGATCGCCTTCGGCGTTCTCCAGCACTCGCGGAGTGGTGCCATCCATAATCGCTACACAAGAGTTGGTAGTACCCAGGTCGATACCAATTATTTTACCCATCTAAACGTCTCCACTATATATTCGGTCATCATGTGGTTGTGAGTCTGTAATAGGGGCGAAACGTCTGGTTTCAACTGCCCAATTTCATTTTTTTGCAGACTCACTCACTGCGGTTGACTACTAAATGGGGTCGTAACCCACGTCATCAAGGGGGAGATGCAAAAATTTTTTGTGCTTTTGCGCAGAAATTTCGCGATATGCCAGAACAAGACACGAAACTGACAGCAATTTTATTCATATAAAGAATGAATGGCAGCCAAGACATTCATAGAAAAATTGTAATAAAAAGAAAATATTACGTACCTGAATCTTCTCTTTATCAGCAGTAAACTAGTGGGTATTCATCCCCTACCTCTCCCCACTAAGAGAATACTTATGAAATCCGTTTTTACGCTTTCCGCCAGCCTGGCGATTAGCCTGCTGCTGTGCTGCACGGCGCAGGCAAACGACCATAAAATCCTCGGCGTCATTGCCATGCCGCGTAACGAAACCAACGATCTGGCGCTGAAACTTCCTGTTTGTCGCATTGTTAAACGCATTCAACTCACTGCCGACCATGGCGATTTACAGTTAAGTGGTGCATCGGTTTATTTCAAAGCCGCCCGTAGCGCCAGTCAGAGCCTGAATATTCCTTCAGAAATAAAAGAAGGGCAAACCACTGACTGGATCAACATTAACAGCGATAACGACAATAAACGCTGCGTCTCAAAAATCACCTTTTCCGGCCATACGGTGAACTCATCGGATATGGCCACGCTGAAAATTATCGGCGACGACTAACGCCAGAATATAGAAGCCACAAAAAATGAATGTTAATTACCTGAATGATTCAGATCTGGATTTTCTCCAGCAATGTAGTGAGGAACAATTGGCAAATTTCGCCCGGCTGCTCACCCATAATGAAAAAGGCAAAACTCGCCTCTCCAGCGTACTGATGCGCAACGAACTGTTTAAATCGATGGAAGGACATCCCGAGCAACATCGCCGCAACTGGCAGCTGATTGCCGGAGAATTACAGCATTTTGGTGGCGATAGTATCGCCAACAAACTGCGTGGACACGGTAAATTGTATCGGGCCATTTTGCTCGATGTTTCAAAACGATTGAAGCTGAAAGCCGACAAAGAGATGTCTACGTTTGAAATTGAGCAACAGTTACTGGAACAATTTCTGCGTAATACCTGGAAGAAAATGGATGAGGAACATAAGCAGGAGTTTCTGCACGCGGTCGATGCCAGGGTGAATGAGCTGGAAGAGCTGCTGCCGCTGCTGATGAAAGACAAATTATTGGCAAAAGGCGTGTCGCATTTGCTTTCCAGCCAATTGACCCGCATTTTACGCACCCACGCAGCAATGAGCGTACTTGGGCATGGTTTGCTGCGCGGCGCGGGGCTGGGAGGCCCTGTAGGCGCGGCACTAAATGGGGTTAAAGCGGTCAGCGGCAGCGCCTATCGCGTGACGATTCCAGCCGTACTGCAAATCGCCTGCCTGCGCCGGATGGTTAGTGCCACTCAGGTCTGATACCGGAAACCGGGGAAAATTTTCATTTTCCCTTCAAAAGATCGTAGACACTGCCCCACTGGCTGATTATTATGCCGCGCCCTGAAAACACTACAGTTATTCAGGGAAATTATTTCACCATTCATTCGATGATGATTTTTGAGGAATTATGGGCAACACTAAGTTGGCTAATCCGGCACCGCTGGGCCTGATGGGCTTCGGCATGACCACCATTCTGCTTAACCTGCACAACGTGGGTTATTTCGCTCTTGACGGTATTATTCTTGCAATGGGCATTTTCTACGGCGGCATCGCGCAAATTTTTGCTGGTCTGCTGGAGTACAAAAAAGGCAACACTTTCGGTTTAACCGCATTCACCTCTTATGGTTCTTTTTGGCTGACGCTGGTTGCGATTCTGCTGATGCCGAAACTGGGTCTGACCGATGCGCCAAATGCACAGTTCCTTGGTGTATACCTGGGTCTGTGGGGCGTATTTACGCTGTTTATGTTCTTCGGCACGCTGAAAGGCGCACGCGTTCTGCAATTCGTTTTCTTTAGCCTGACCGTGCTGTTTGCCCTGCTGGCGATCGGTAACATTGTCGGTAATGCCGCGATCATCCACTTTGCCGGCTGGATTGGTCTGATCTGCGGTGCCAGCGCAATCTATCTGGCGATGGGTGAAGTACTGAACGAGCAGTTTGGTCGCACCGTTCTGCCGATTGGTGAATCACACTAATTGTTTTGAGATCCCCCCGCATGGGGGGATTTTTTTATTCGCTAACTTCGCGTCTTGCACTCTTCGGTCTGAATGCTGCAACTACTTCCGGTGCCGTTTCAACGTATGGCCCTTCCAGCAACTGAATGCAGTACGGTACGCTGGCAAAAATACCGTGCACCACAACGTTACCCTCAGCGTCCTTCACACCTTCCAGCGTCTCTTTAATAGACTTCGGCTGACCGGGTAAGTTAAGGATTAGTGCTTGTTTGCGAATCACGCCCACCTGGCGCGAAAGGATCGCGGTTGGAACAAAATGCAGGCTAATTTGGCGCATCTGTTCACCAAAGCCCGGCATCTCGCGGTCCGCTACTGCCAGCGTCGCATCGGGCGTGACGTCACGACGCGCCGGACCAGTTCCGCCCGTGGTGAGCACCAGATGGCAACTCATTTCATCCACCAGCTCACACAACGTTTGCTCAATGATCGCCTGCTCATCGGGGATTAAGCGGGTTTCCAGTTCAAACGGCGTGGTCAGCGCCGATGTCAGCCATTCTTCCAGCGCAGGGATGCCTTTATCCTGATAAACGCCGCTGGATGCGCGATCAGAGATGGAAACTAAGCCAATACGTAAAGTATTCATTAAGATTTTTCCGTTTAAACAGTCTCGTTAAACAGAATGATACACTGCGAAGGGAGTGACAGACAGGCTTCAGAAGAGGTAGCGTGACCGACTTCCCGGTCACGCTAAGAATGATTACAGCAGATCGCCGATCATTTTTTCCAGTTTTTCCTGGTCAACAGCAAACTTACGGATACCTTCCGCCAGTTTATCTACTGCCATTGGATCCTGGTTGTGCTGCCACAGGAACTCGGACTCAGTGATACGCGCCGGACGCGCTTTCACTTCGCCGGTGTAAGACAGTTTACGCTCGACAGCCCCTTCGCTCTCAGCCAGCTCTTTCAGCAGTGCCGGTGCGATGGTCAGACGGTCGCAGCCTGCCAGTTCCAGAATTTCGCCGATGTTACGGAAGCTTGCGCCCATCACCACGGTTTCATAACCGTGCTCTTTGTAGTACTGATAGATTTCAGATACAGAAACCACGCCCGGATCTTCTGCCGGAGCGTACTCTTTCTTATCGGTATTCGCTTTGTACCAGTCAAGAATACGGCCAACAAACGGCGAGATCAGGAACACGCCCGCTTCCGCACAAGCACGAGCCTGAGCGAAGGAGAACAACAGGGTCAGGTTACAGTTGATACCTTCTTTTTCCAGCTGTTCTGCAGCACGGATACCCTGCCAGGTAGAAGCCAGTTTGATCAGAATACGATCGTTGCTAATACCTGCATCGTTGTAGAGCTTGATCAGGCGTTTTGCTTTCGCAATTGACGCTTCGGTGTCATAGGAAAGACGCGCATCAACCTCAGTTGAGATACGGCCCGGAACCAGTTTCAGGATTTCCAGACCAATATTTACTGCCAGTTTGTCGGTCGCGTCCACGATCTGCTGCGCGCGATCGTTGCTCTGCTGTTTCGCCCAGGCGACAGCATCATCAATCAACTTACGATATTCCGGAATCTGCGCTGCGTTAAGAATGAGAGAAGGGTTAGTTGTGGCATCCTGCGGTTGATACAGCTTCATTGCCGCGATGTCCCCAGTGTCGGCCACTACGGTGGTGTACTGACGAAGGGAGGTCAATTTGTCCGTCATGATAGTATTTCTCTTTAAACAGCTTGTTAGGGGGATGTAACCGGTCTGCCCTGATGATATCACGACGCAACGTCAGCGCAACCGCCGACAAGACGGTTATCGCCAGGCGAGGCTGTTTCGGATTTCTGACACTGCGTTGATATCGCCCGCCATTTTTATACAAAACCTCATGTATGCTACGCAGAAGTTATCAACTACCTCGTAGCGTATATACTTCTTAAACAATTGGTAACGTTTACACAGGAAAGTCATCGCGACCGGCAATAAGAGGGATATGCATGCCAGATTTTTTCTCCTTTATTAACAGCGTCCTTTGGGGATCGGTAATGATTTACCTGCTCTTCGGCGCAGGTTGTTGGTTCACTTTTCGCACCGGATTTGTGCAGTTTCGCTACATCCGCCAGTTTGGCAAAAGTCTTAAAAATAGCATTCATCCACAGCCAGGCGGTTTAACCTCATTTCAGTCATTGTGTACCAGTCTTGCGGCGCGCGTGGGTAGCGGCAACCTGGCTGGCGTTGCGCTGGCTATTACCGCCGGTGGACCAGGTGCCGTCTTCTGGATGTGGGTTGCCGCGTTTATCGGCATGGCGACCTCGTTTGCCGAATGTTCCCTTGCACAACTTTATAAAGAACGTGACGTTAATGGGCAGTTTCGTGGCGGACCGGCATGGTATATGGCGCGCGGGCTGGGGATGCGCTGGATGGGCGTTCTGTTCGCCCTCTTTTTGCTCATCGCCTACGGCATAATTTTCAGCGGAGTTCAGGCGAACGCCGTTGCCCGAGCCCTGAGTTTTTCTTTTGATTTTCCCCCGCTGGTGACAGGCATTATTCTTGCTGTCTTTGCTCTGCTGGCAATCACTCGCGGTCTTCATGGCGTCGCCCGGCTCATGCAGGGGTTTGTCCCGTTGATGGCGATAATCTGGGTACTGACCAGCCTGGTAATTTGCGTAATGAATATCGGGCAACTTCCCCACGTCATTTGGTCTATTTTTGAGAGTGCTTTTGGCTGGCAGGAAGCGGCAGGCGGCGCGGCGGGATATACCTTAAGCCAGGCGATTACTAACGGTTTTCAGCGCAGTATGTTTTCCAATGAGGCGGGAATGGGGTCGACGCCAAACGCGGCAGCGGCAGCTGCGTCCTGGCCTCCGCATCCCGCAGCGCAAGGGATTGTCCAGATGATTGGCATTTTTATCGACACCCTGGTCATCTGTACGGCAAGCGCCATGCTGATATTACTGGCTGGCAACGGCACAACCTACATGCCACTGGAAGGTATTCAGCTTATCCAGAAGGCGATGCGGGTGTTAATGGGTTCCTGGGGTGCGGAGTTTGTTACCCTCGTGGTTATTCTGTTTGCCTTCAGCTCCATCGTTGCCAACTACATTTATGCCGAAAACAATCTCTTCTTCTTACGCCTGAACAACCCTAAAGCGATCTGGTGTCTGCGAATCTGCACCTTCGCAACGGTCATCGGCGGCACCTTGCTAAGTCTTCCGCTGATGTGGCAACTGGCAGATATCATAATGGCCTGCATGGCTATTACCAATTTGACCGCCATATTACTGCTCTCGCCTGTGGTTCATACCATTGCCAGTGATTATCTACGCCAGCGTAAACTCGGCGTGCGCCCGGTGTTTGATCCGTTGCGTTATCCGGATATTGGTCGCCAGCTTTCTCCGGACGCGTGGGATGATGTTTCGCAGGAGTAATCACAACTATCGATCAACTCATTCTCTTTTTTTGCTAAAGTCGGCATAAATTTCCTGCAAGGACTGGATATGCTGATTCTTATTTCACCTGCGAAAACGCTCGATTACCAAAGCCCGTTGCCCACCACGCGCTATACGCTGCCGGAGCTGTTAGACAATTCCCAGCAGTTGATCCATGAAGCGCGGAAACTGACGCCTCCACAGATTAGCACGCTGATGCGCATCAGCGACAAACTGGCGGGCATCAACGCCGCTCGCTTTCATGACTGGCAGCCAGATTTCACGCCAGAGAATGCCCGACAGGCGATTCTGGCGTTTAAAGGTGATGTCTACACCGGCTTGCAGGCCGAAACCTTCAGCGAAGACGATTTCGATTTTGCCCAACAACATTTGCGAATGCTTTCCGGCTTGTATGGCGTACTGCGCCCGCTCGATTTAATGCAGCCTTATCGTCTGGAAATGGGGATCCGTCTTGAGAATGCCCGAGGGAAAGATCTGTATCAATTCTGGGGAGATATCATCACCAACAAGCTGAACGAGGCGCTCGCAGCACAAGGCGATAATGTGGTGATTAATCTGGCGTCAGATGAGTATTTTAAATCGGTGAAGCCGAAGAAATTGAATGCCGAGATTATCAAGCCAGTGTTCCTCGATGAGAAGAACGGCAAATTTAAGATAATCAGCTTCTACGCTAAGAAAGCACGCGGTCTGATGAGTCGTTTCATTATTGAAAATCGGCTGACCAAACCAGAGCAACTGACTGGTTTTAATAGCGAAGGTTACTTCTTTGATGAAGCTTCCTCCAGCAACGGCGAACTGGTGTTTAAACGCTACGAGCAGCGTTAAGTTTGCAGTAAATACCGGATGCGGCGTGAACGCCTTATCCGGCCTACAAAAGCATGCAGATTCAATATATTGCAGAATTAACGTAGGCCTGATAAGACGCGCCAGCGTCGCATCAGGCGCTGAATGCCGGATTGTTACCCGGCATTTGTCATTTAGCGGTGATGTTTGCCTGGACCATGACCGCCGTGATGATCATGAGGAGCTTTCTTATGGTGGCGCGGCGGTGGCGGCGGTCCGTGTGGGTGCCAGCGATTGCCTCGCCATTCATAATGTTGTTTCCACCAGCCGTGGTCGCGCCAGTGACCGCCATCCCAGTAATAGCCACGATTATCACGATCGCCTATCTGTAATTTTACTGACGGGACTAACGTAATTTCCGCAGCCTGTGCTGCCATGGGAGCGACCAGAACCAGGGAAAGTGCGAGTACGATAGATTGCATCTTTTTCACAGGTTACTCCTTTTATCATTGCCCGTTATGGGTCGATATCCGGAGATTACGCGATGAGAACGGCGGTTGTTATTCTCCGCAATCCTAATCTCTAAGTTACCGCATTTATTGAGAATTTCTCCTTTTTTCCTGTCGTTTTTCTCCATATTTTCTTCATAAAAAAGCCGGGCTGTATAAAAGCAAACCCGGCCTGATTGAGATAATGAATAGATGTTACTGATGATTCATCATCAATTTACGCAACGCAGCAAAATCGGCGGGCAGATTATGCGAAAGCAAGGGTAAATCAGCACGTTCTGCCAGCTCTTTTGGCAGATCCAATGTTTCACCGAGAATCGCCTCCACGCTCTCTTTAAATTTCGCCGGATGCGCGGTGCCGAGGAACAAGCCATATTCGCCTGGATGCAACTGGTCGCGCAGCGCACGATAAGCTACGGCAGCGTGCGGCTCCGAGGTATAGCCCAGCGCTTTTAACTCACGCATTGTCTGTTGCGTGGTTTCATCATCCACGGCTGCATAGCCCAGCTCTTTCAGTTGCCAGATTTTGCGGCGGAATAACTCCTCCACACGCGGCCAGTTGTTCGGCTGACTCACGTCCATCGCGTTGGATAACGTCGCCTGAGTCGCTTTGGGTGACCACTGCCCGTCGTGCAGGAAACGCGGCACGGTATCGTTCACGTTAGTGGCAGCGATAAAACGCTTCACCGGCAGGCCAAGAGATTTCGCCAGCAGGCCCGCAGTCAAATCGCCGAAGTTACCGCTCGGCACCGAGACAACCAGCTGGTTGCGCGCTTCCTGCGGCAGCTGCGCAACAGCTTCAAAGTAGTAGCAAATCTGCGCCAGCAAACGGCTGATGTTAATGGAGTTAGCAGAGTTTAGCCCCAGCGCCACTTTCAGTTCTTCATCATCAAACGCCTGCTTCACCAGCGCCTGACAGGCATCGAAATCGCCGTCGATGGCAACAGTTTCAATATTGCCGCCCAATGTACAGAACAGTTTTTCTTGCAGTGGACTGATTTTGCCTCTTGGATAGAGGATAACCACTTTCACATTCGGTAAACCGTAGAAAGCATGAGCCACTGCCGCTCCAGTATCACCGGAGGTCGCGGTCAGAATGGTCACTGGCTTATCGCCCGCAATATGGGTCAGCATTTGTGCCATAAAGCGACCGCCGAAATCTTTAAATGCCAGTGTTGGCCCATGAAACAATTCCAGACAACCGACATCGCTTTCAACATTGGCGACCGGAGCCGGGAAAGCAAACGCCGCGCGCACGCGCTCTTCCAGTATTTCCTGCGGGATCTCATCACCAATAAACGCCGAGAGGATCTTCGCACTGCGGGTGACAAAATCCAGTTTCAGCATCTCATCAATTTCAGTCAGGCTAAATTCCGGCAGGTCGTGCGGAAAAAACAGCCCCTGATTTTTGCCCAACCCCTGAGTTACGGCTTGCGCAAAGCTGACCTGTTCGTTGTGATCTTTCAGATTGTAGAGTTTCATTTAGTTTTCCAGTACTCGTGCGCCCGCCGTATCCAGCCGGCAAATATGAACAAAACCTTCCTGATTTTGCAGGTAGTTCTTACCCAACCAGTCGGCAACGCGCTGGGCGGTATCCGGCTTGTCACACAGAGCGAACAAAGTCGGGCCAGAGCCGGAGATACCGCTCGCTACCGCGCCGATTTCCGCGACCGCCTGCCGCGCCTGCTTGAAGCCAGGCAGTAAACGTTCACGGTAAGGTTCAGCGATAACATCTTTCATCAACTTCGCGGCAAGCTCAGGCTGACGGGAATAGCAGGCGTGAATGAAGCCTGCCAGATGTCGCCCGTGCGCAATGCAATCCTGGCGGCGATACTGTGCCGGTAAAATAGCCCGGGCTTCTGCCGTCGAGACTTTAATCCCCGGATATGCCAGCACCCACAGCCACTCATCAAACCCCGGCACTTGCTGGCTGATGATGTCGTTTTCTTCGATCATCAACTGCATACCACCAAGAAAACACGGTGCCACGTTATCGTAATGAATGCTGCCGGAGATACGCCCTTCCAGCTCGCCCATCAAAGCCAACAAACGAGTGTCATTAAGCGGCTTGCCGCAGTGTTCATTCATCGCCATCAGCGCCGCGACCACCGAACAGGCACTGGAGCCTAAGCCCGAGCCGATCGGCATATTCTTTTCCAGAGTCATCGCCACTGGAATTTGCTTGCCCAGCTCCTGGCAAAAACGCTCCCAGCACTGATAAACGATATTTTCCCTTGGTTCTGACGGCAGCTTATCGGCAAAGCGTCCAAGGTTGTTGAGACTGAATGTCTCTGCCGCCTCAACCGTGACTACATCTCCGAGCAATGCACCATCAACGGGTGTCACCGCCGCCCCGAGCACATCAAACCCGACGCTCATATTGGCACTGGAAGCCGGGGCATAAACTTTAACCATGTCAGACTCCTAACTTCCATGAGAGGGTACGTAGCAGATCGGCAAAGACACCAGCAGCTGTAACGTCATTGCCCGCGCCATATCCGCGCAGAACCAACGGCAGCGGCTGATAATAGTGGCTATAGAAGGCCAGGGCGTTTTCGCCATTTTTCACTTTGAACAGCGGATCATTGCCATCCACTTCGGCAATCTTCACGCGGCAGATGCCATCTTCATCAATATTGCCAACATAGCGCAAAACTTTGCCCTCATCACGAGCCTTCGCCACGCGTGCGGCAAAGAGATCGTCGAGCTGTGACAGATTCGCCATAAAAGCTGCAACATCACCCTCTGCGTTAAACTCTGCGGGCAGCACAGGTTCAATTTCAATATCCGCCAGTTCCAGTTCACGTCCCGTTTCACGGGCGAGAATCAATAGCTTACGCGCCACATCCATACCAGAAAGATCATCTCGCGGGTCCGGTTCGGTATAACCCATTTCCCGCGCCAGCGTGGTCGCCTCGGAGAAACTCATGCCTTCGTCTAACTTGCCGAAGATATAAGAAAGCGAACCGGAAAGAATGCCGGAGAACTTCATTAATTCATCACCTGCGTTGAGCAGATTTTGCAGGTTCTCAATAACCGGTAATCCAGCCCCAACGTTAGTGTCATAGAGGAATTTACGCCGCGATTTTTCCGCCGCATAACGCAACTGATGGTAGTAATCCATCGACGAGGTGTTGGCCTTTTTGTTTGGCGTAACCACGTGGAAACCTTCGCGCAGGAAGTCAGCATACTGATCCGCCACCGCCTGGCTGGAGGTACAGTCGACAATCACCGGATTCAGCAAATGATATTCTTTCACCAGGCGAATTAAGCGCCCGAGGTTAAACGGCTCTTTGGCTTGCGCCAGTTCTTCCTGCCAGTTCTCCAGATTAAGGCCATGCACATTGGTGAGCAGAGCCTTTGAGTTGGCAACGCCGCAGACACGTAAGTCGATATGTTTATTCTTCAGCCAGCTTTGCTGGCGCTTCAGTTGCTCCAGCAGCGCACCGCCAACACCACCGACGCCAATTACAAACACTTCGATAACCTGATCGGTATTGAACAGCATCTGATGAGTAACGCGCACACCAGTGGTCGCATCATCGTTATTTACCACGACAGAGATTGAGCGTTCAGAAGATCCCTGAGCAATGGCGACAATGTTGATATTGGCGCGGGCCAGCGCGGCAAAGAATTTCGCCGAGATCCCACGCAAGGTGCGCATACCATCACCTACCACTGAGATAATGGCTAGCCGTTCCGTCACCGCCAGCGGCTCCAGCAAGCCTTCCTTCAGTTCAAGATAGAACTCTTCCTGCATCGCCCGTTCAGCTCGCACACAGTCGCTTTGTGGAACGCAGAAACTGATACTGTATTCGGAAGATGATTGCGTAATCAGCACCACGGAAATACGGGCGCGTGACATCGCTGCAAAGACGCGCGCCGCCATGCCGACCATTCCTTTCATCCCCGGGCCGGAAACACTGAACATTGCCATATTATTCAGATTGGAAATGCCCTTGACCGGTAATTCGTCTTCATCACGGCTGGCACCAATGAGCGTACCTGGTGCTTGAGGATTTCCGGTATTTTTAATCAGGCAAGGGATTTGGAACTGGGCGATGGGGGTAATGGTGCGGGGGTGAAGAACTTTAGCGCCGAAGTAGGAAAGCTCCATCGCTTCCTGATAGGACATCGACTTCAACAACCTCGCATCGGGCACCTGACGCGGGTCGCAGGTATAGACCCCGTCAACGTCCGTCCAGATCTCGCAACAATCGGCGCGTAAACAGGCAGCCAGTACCGCGGCGGAGTAGTCGGAACCGTTACGTCCAAGCACCACCAGTTCGCCTTTTTCATTACCGGCGGTGAAACCTGCCATCAGCACCATGTGGTCAGCCGGAATGCGGCTTGCCGCAATACGGCGGGTGGACTCAGCAATATCGACGGTAGATTCGAGGTAATGACCGACTGCCAGCAGTTTTTCGACCGGATCGATTACGGTAACGTTGTGACCACGCGCTTCTAACACGCCGGCCATAATGGCGATCGACATTTTCTCGCCACGGCAAATCAGTGCCGCGTTGATGCTATCCGGGCACTGCCCTAACAAACTAATACCATGCAGGACATGTTTAATTTGGGCAAATTCCTGGTCGACGAAAGTTTTCAGCTGCGCCAGCGGGAATCCCGGCTGAGCGGCGGCAAGTCCCGTCAGAAGTTCGGCAAAAATACGTTCGGCATCGCTGATATTGGGTAAAGCATCCTGGCCGCTAATCGTTTTTTCAATCATCGCCACCAGGTGGTTGGTGATTTTGGCAGGGGCAGAGAGGACGGTAGCCACCTGCCCCTGCCTGGCATTGCTTTCCAGAATATCGGCAACCCGCAGAAAACGTTCTGCATTTGCCACTGATGTACCGCCGAACTTCAACACTCGCATGGTTGTTACCTCGTTACCTTTGGTCGAAAAAAAAGCCCGCACTGTCAGGTGCGGGCTTTTTTCTGTGTTTCCTGTACGCGTCAGCCCGCACCGTTACCTGTGGTAATGGTGATGGTGGTGGTAATGGTGGTGCTAATGCGTTTCATGGATGTTGTGTACTCTGTAATTTTTATCTGTCTGTGCGCTATGCCTATATTGGTTAAAGTATTTAGTGACCTAAGTCAATAAAATTTTAATTTACTCACGGCAGGTAACCAGTTCAGAAGCTGCTGTCAGAGACTCTTTTTTTAATCCACACAGAGACATATTGCCCGTTGCAGTCAGAATGAAAAGCTGAAAAATACTTACTAAGGCGTTTTTTATTTGGTGATATTTTTTTCAATATCATGCAGCAAACGATGCAACATTGCCGTGTCTCGTTGCTCTAAAAGCCCCAGCCGTTGTTGTAACCAGTCGACCAGTTTTGTGTCATCTGCCACTGCCAGGGTCGTCAGCAATGACATGGCTCGTTCGCGTAAAGCTTGCAGTTGATGTTGGTCTGCCGTTGTGTCACTTTTGGCCGGTTGTTGTATTAATGTTGCTAATTGATAGCAATAAACCATCACCGCCTGTCCCAGATTCAGCGAAGGATAATCTGCCACCATCGGCACACCAGTAAGAACGTCAGCCAAGGCTAACTCCTCGTTAGTCAGCCCGGAATCTTCGCGACCAAACACCAGCGCTGCATGGCTCATCCACGAGGATTTTTCCTCTAACAGCGGCACCAGTTCCACCGGCGTGGCGTAGTAATGATATTTCGCCCGACTGCGTGCAGTGGTGGCGACAGTGAAGTCGACATCGTGTAACGATTCAGCCAGAGTTGGGAAAACTTTAATATTATCAATAATATCACCAGATCCATGTGCAACCCAGCGGGTAGCTGGCTCCAGGTGTGCCTGACTATCGACAATTCGCAGCTCGCTAAACCCCATCGTTTTCATTGCCCGCGCCGCTGCCCCAATATTTTCTGCTCTGGCGGGTGCGACCAGAATAATCGTTATACGCATATTGACACTCTTCTTGACCTAATAACCGCGCACAGGGTGATCATTGTCAACTTATTACGCGGATCGAATTTACAACCCCTTAACGTAAGTCGCAGAAAAAGCCCTTCACTTAACTTAAAAAAGGCTAAACTATTTCCTGACTATACTAATGGTTGAATTGTTAAAAAATGCTACATATCCTTCTGTTTACTTAGGATAATTTTATAAAAAATAAATCTCGACAATTGGATTCACCACGTTTATTAGTTGTATGATGCAACTAGTTGGATTATTAAAATAATGTGACGAAAGCTAGCATTTAGATACGATGATTTCATCAAACTGTTAACGTGCTACAATTGAACTTGATATATGTCAACGAAGCGTAGTTTTATTGGGTGTCCGGCCCCTCTTAGCCTGTTATGTTGCTGTTAAAATGGTTAGGATGACAGCCGTTTTTGACACTGTCGGGTCCTGAGGGAAAGTACCCACGACCAAGCTAATGATGTTGTTGACGTTGATGGAAAGTGCATCAAGAACGCAATTACGTACTTTAGTCATGTTACGCCGATCATGTTAATTTGCAGCATGCATCAGGCAGGTCAGGGACTTTTGTACTTCCTGTTTCGATTTAGTTGGCAATTTAGGTAGCAAACATGCAGACCCCGCACATTCTTATCGTTGAAGACGAGTTGGTAACACGCAACACGTTGAAAAGTATTTTCGAAGCGGAAGGCTATGATGTTTTCGAAGCGACAGATGGCGCGGAAATGCATCAGATCCTCTCTGAATATGACATCAACCTGGTGATCATGGATATCAATCTGCCGGGTAAGAACGGTCTTCTGTTAGCGCGTGAACTGCGCGAGCAGGCGAATGTTGCGTTGATGTTCCTGACTGGCCGTGACAACGAAGTCGATAAAATTCTCGGCCTCGAAATCGGTGCAGATGATTACATCACCAAACCGTTCAACCCGCGTGAACTGACTATTCGTGCACGCAACCTGCTGTCCCGTACCATGAATCTTGGTACTGTCAGCGAAGAACGTCGTAGCGTTGAAAGCTACAAGTTCAATGGTTGGGAACTGGACATCAACAGCCGTTCGCTGATCGGCCCTGATGGCGAGCAGTACAAGCTGCCGCGCAGCGAGTTCCGCGCCATGCTTCACTTCTGTGAAAACCCAGGCAAAATTCAGTCCCGTGCTGAACTGCTGAAGAAAATGACCGGCCGTGAGCTGAAACCGCACGACCGTACTGTAGACGTGACGATCCGCCGTATTCGTAAACATTTCGAATCTACGCCGGATACGCCGGAAATCATCGCCACCATTCACGGTGAAGGTTATCGCTTCTGCGGTGATCTGGAAGATTAATCGGCTTTACCACCGTCAAAAAAAACGGCGCTTTTTAGCGCCGTTTTTATTTTTCAACCTTATTTCCAGATACGTAACTCATCGTCCGTTGTAACTTCTTTACTGGCTTTCATTTTCGGCAGTGAAAACGCATACCAGTCGATATTACGGGTCACAAACATCATGCCGGCCAGCGCCACCATCAGCACACTGGTTCCCAATAACAGTGCGCTATCGGCAGAGTTGAGCAGTCCCCACATCACACCATCCAGCAACAACAGCGCGAGAGTAAACAACATGCTGTTGCGCCAGCCTTTTAATACCGCCTGCAAGTAAATACCGTTCATTAACGCCCCTATCAGGCTGGCGATTATCCATGCCACGGTAAAACCGGTATGTTCAGAAAGCGCCAGCAAGAGCAAATAAAACATCACCAATGAAAGCCCCACCAGCAAATATTGCATTGGGTGTAAACGTTGCGCGGTGAGCGTTTCAAAAACAAAGAACGCCATAAAAGTCAGTGCAATCAGCAGAATGGCGTACTTAGTCGCACGGTCCGTTAATTGGTATTGATCGGCTGGCGTCGTCACTGCGACGCTAAACGCGGGGAAGTTTTCCCAGCCGGTATCATTGCCTGAAGCAAAACGCTCACCGAGATTATTAGCAAACCAGCTGCTTTGCCATTGCGCCTGAAAACCTGACTCACTAACTTCCCGTTTGGCTGGCAGAAAATCACCTAAAAAACTGGGATGCGGCCAGTTGCTGGTTAAGGTCATTTCGCTATTACGCCCGGCAGGCACCACAGAAAGATTGCCGGTACCGCTTAAATTCAGCGCCATATTCAGCTTCAGGTTCTGCTTCCGCCAGTCCCCTTCGGGTAAAGGGATATGCACGCCCTGCCCGCCTTGATCTAACCCGGTACCGGGTTCAATGGTCAGCGCCGTTCCGTTAACGTCAGGTGCTTTCACCACACCTATACCACGCGCATCCCCGACGCCAATCACAATAAATGGCTTGCCTAAGGTGATATTTGGCGCATTGAGTTCGCTAAGACGCGAAACATCAAAATCGGCTTTTAGCGTTAAATCACTGTGCCAGACCTGACCGGTATAAATCCCAATCTTGCGTTCTTCCACGTTCTGATTGCCATCAACCATCAATGACTCAGGTAACCAAAAATGGATAAAACTTCGTTTCCGCTCCACGGTTTTATCCTCTTCCTGCACCGTATAAAGCTCGGTCACAGGAATAGCGATGAGCGGTCCAACAAGTTTCTGCGGCCCGCTGGTACTTTGCCGAATCGCATCTTCCACATCGCTACGATAATCGGCACGTTCGACAATCACCTGCCGAATCAGCATTATCGGAATCAACAACAGCAATACTGCAGCAAACAGGGTGGTCATTTTCCAGAACAGGGGGGATTTCAACATAGTCTTCTCCTTTGCAATGACCGCAGGTTACAAAGGCTATGTGGGAAGAATTTGAAGCTATGTGAAGTGACGGTGAAGTCGAAGCGAAGCCAGCACACCGCCTTGTGGCACGTTGCACAGTGTGACTTCGCCATTAAGCAAACGGGCAACCTCACTGACGAACGCCAACCCCAGACCACTACTTTTTTGCCCATTCGCACGCGGCAAAGAGTAAAAGCGCTCAAAAACACGCGACAGGGCGTAGTCAGGAATACCACTACCGGTATCCAGCACCTTAAGCGTGACGTGTTCCTGCTCCACTTCGGCGCTTAGCGTTATACGACCGCTCTCGGGGGTAAAATCGATGGCGTTATCCAGTAAATTCCCCAGCGCCTGCTCCAGTAACGCCGATTCAGCAGCAACGTTAACCTCGGTGGGCATAACATGTAGAGTGATGTTTTTTTCCGCCAACTGCACGGTGCGCGCTTCGCTGATGCGGCGAAATAATGCCGTCACATCAACAGCAGTCAGAACGACTTCCTGACGATTCTCCAGTCTTGCCTGGCGTAGTAACGTTTCCACCAGTGCCTGCATTCGCGCATTTTGCGTCAGAATGTTGTCGGTAAAACGAGCCACCACTTCCGGCGGCGGGCCTTCGCGTAAAATTTCCGCCGCTCCACGAATCGCCGCCAGTGGGCTTTTTAGCTCATGAGTTAATGCGTAAACATACTGCTCAATATAGTTTTTCCCTTCCAGCTTCACGCGCATACTTTCCAGCGCCTGCGCGAGTTTACGCAGCTCGCTACTACCGAGATCGGGGAGAGGAACGGGCTTATTGTCAGTGACGGAATCAGCATAGCGAGTGAGCCGGGCAATGGAGCGGTTGATCCACCAAACCATGCCTGCGCCAATCACCAGTGCAATCCCCAACAAAATGGCGCTGGCCCATAAAATTCGCCGCTCGCTGCGCTTAATGACCGGAGCCATCGCCGCGTTCGGTTTGCCTACGCTCAAAACGCCAATAAGCCGCGAGCCGTCCATAATTGGCGCGGCAACATACATCACAGAACTTTCGGGATCGTCAGGATTTTGCAACGTGCTGCGCGCACCATACTGACCACGCAACGTTAGCCAGACGTCATTCCAGCGCGAGTAATCCTGTCCAACGGCTTTATTTGCCGAATCGAACAATACTTTGCCCTGCGCATCGGTCATGTAGACATGATATTCATTACGAACTTTGTGAATGCCACCGATATTGGCGCGAAACGGGCGATGTTGTAGCTGATTAAACGCCTGCGCCAGTTGCCCATGCGTTGGATCCCCAGAGAGCAAATCAGAACGCGCCAGCTCTGCCAGCAATGTTGCGGTGTCGATCAACGTTCCCTCCGTTGCTCTTCGCACGCCCGGTTTAACTTCTTTGACAAAAATTGCCAGTACGAACCAGGCCGCCACTGCCACCAGTAAAAAATAGCCCAGCAACAACCTCATGCCGATACGCATCACAGTCCCCTCAGGCTATATCCCATGCCGCGATGAGTATTAATCGGGGAAAGATCGGGGTTAATGGCGCGCAGCTTGGCACGCAGCGTTTTAATGTGGGTATCGACGGTGCGATCGTAGGTGTCCTGCGCATCTTCCCACACGCTATCCATCAGTTGCTGGCGGGACCAGACGCGGCCCGGCGACTTGAGTAATGTTTTCAGCAGCAAAAACTCATACCGCGTCAGCGTTAATGGCGTGTCAAACCAGCTGATCTGCGCCGCAGGTTCATTCAATTCAAAATGACCAATACGGATAACGGGAGACGGCGTCGAGAACTTCCTCACCCGACGCAGTAAGGTGCGCACTCTGGCGCACACTTCGCGAGGTGAAAACGGTTTAGCCACGTAGTCGTCAGCGCCAATTTCCAGCCCAAGCAGGCGATCGACCTCTTCACTTCGGGCCGTCAGGAACAGTACAGGTAACGCCGGATGGAGCGCCAGTAACTGGCGGCACAATTCAAAGCCGCTGATATCAGGCAAACCAACATCGAGAATCATGACATCGGGAACCTGCTGGCGAGCTTTATCCAGCACCGGCAAGCCTCGCTCAAAGACCTCGACGGCAAAACCTTCCTGTTGCAACATGTAGACTAGCGTGTCGGCTATCCCTTGCTCATCTTCCACTAACCAGACCGTTTCCCGTTGCATAAATCGCCTCTGTTATTGCCGCCACGGCATGACAGGAACCGCGCTAATCGCGTTTTTCGGCGAACCTTCTACGACTTTGTCGGAGTAAGCCAGATAAGCGAGCGCGTTGCGTTTGGCGTCATAAAAGCGCACGACCTGTAACGACTTAAAGACCAGGGACGTGCGTTTTTTGAATACTACCTCGCCCTGAGCTTTGCCGTTTTTAATGCGATCTGACAGTTCAATCGGCCCGACTTGCTGACAAGAAATAGCCGCATCGGAAGTATCTTCCGCCAGGCCCAATCCCCCTTTAATACCGCCGGTTTTCGCCCGGCTCACATAGCAGGTGACATTTTTCACATCGGGATCGTCAAAGGCTTCTACGACAATTTTGTGATCAGGACCGATCATTTTAAATACAGTGTCGACCGAACCAATCTCTTCTGCATGAGCCAACGGCCCCAGCATTATCAGGCTTAAAGACAGAATCAAATGCTTGTATTTCATATTGTTACCATTTTTATCTATGACATGAGCAATTAGTTCACCACGATAAATAACATATTGATTAAGAACAAAATCTCAATACTTTTATTTCCGTCAAGACCTAAAACATACTCGACTAAGAAAAAAACACTGAATGCTAAAACAGCAAAAAATGCTATTATCCAATTACCTGATGTCAGGTGCTCGTTGTTGAAAGGATGAGGATATTTTATGGATCAGGCCGGCATTATTCGCGACCTTTTAATCTGGCTGGAAGGTCATCTGGATCAGCCCCTGTCGCTCGACAATGTAGCGGCGAAAGCAGGTTATTCCAAGTGGCACTTACAGAGAATGTTTAAAGATGTCACTGGTCATGCTATTGGCGCGTATATTCGTGCTCGTCGTTTGTCGAAATCGGCGGTCGCACTACGCCTGACTGCGCGTCCGATTCTGGATATCGCGCTGCAATACCGCTTCGACTCTCAACAGACATTTACTCGCGCATTCAAGAAGCAGTTTGCCCAAACTCCTGCTCTTTACCGCCGTTCTCCTGAATGGAGCGCCTTTGGTATTCGCCCGCCGCTACGTCTGGGTGAATTCACCATGCCAGAGCACAAATTTGTGACGCTGGAAGATACGCCGCTGATTGGTGTTACCCAGAGTTACTCCTGTTCGCTGGAACAAATCTCTGATTTCCGCCATGAAATGCGTTATCAGTTCTGGCACGATTTTCTTGGCAACGCGCCGACCATTCCGCCTGTGCTCTACGGCCTGAATGAAACGCGTCCGAGCCAGGATAAAGACGACGAGCAAGAGGTGTTCTATACCACCGCATTAGCCCAGGATCAGGCAGATGGCTATGTATTGACCGGGCATCCTGTGATGCTGCAAGGCGGTGAATATGTGATGTTTACCTATGAAGGTCTGGGAACAGGCGTGCAGGAGTTTATCCTGACGGTATACGGAACGTGCATGCCAATGCTTAACCTGACGCGCCGTAAAGGTCAGGATATTGAGCGATACTACCCGGCAGAAGATGCCAAAGCGGGAGATCGCCCAATTAATCTGCGCTGTGAACTGCTGATTCCGATCCGTCGTTAACGCTGCAGCTCATCTAATGCAGGGGCGTCCAGATGCGAGATGTCCCCTGCGGTTTCAACCACCCAGCCAGACGCCAGCCACAAGCTTTCCTGATAATCCACGCGCGAAATAGAACAGTTACGCAGACGTAAGCGACGCTCTGCCCATGCTGGTAATCCGAGAATCGTACTCACCAGGCATCCCAGTGCAATACCGTGGCTCACCAGCAGCGGTCGGCTTCCCTGCGGTAATTCCCGACAAGATTCCAGTGCCGCATTGACACGATCGCTGAGCTCCTGCATAGACTCGCCTTCAGGAATACGTCCGTCGACAGTGCCATTGACCAGCTGCCGACGCCAGTTTTCTTCTTCTTCGGTGAGTGAATCGATATTTCTTGTTTCCAGTACACCCATATTTAATTCACGCAGGCGAGAATCAAAGATGATGTCACAGCCGCAGGCCTGGGCGATGATTTCCGCCGTGCGGCGGGTGCGCCCTAAATCGCTACTGATGATATGCGTAATGCCAAGCTCTTTGGCACGGGTCGCCACCTGCATCGCCTGTTGCTCACCTTTGGCAGTCAGCGGGCTGTCAGACTGGCCCTGAATACGTCGCTCGGCGTTCCACTGCGTTTCACCGTGGCGGACTAGGTATACCTGTAACATGCTTTTTTTCCGTATACTGCTGTAACGTTAATTTTCTGAGTAATGCTGATTATGCACCAAGTTGTCTGTGCGACCACCAATCCCGCTAAAATTCAGGCCATTCTGCAGGCATTTCACGAGATCTTCGGCGAAGGATCCTGCCATATTGCATCCGTTGCCGTCGAGAGCGGTGTACCGGAACAGCCCTTTGGTAGTGAGGAAACGCGCGCTGGCGCACGAAATCGGGTGGCAAATGCTCGCTGTTTACATCCAGAGGCTGATTTTTGGGTGGCGATTGAAGCTGGCATTGATGGTGACAGCACCTTCAGTTGGGTGGTGATTGAAAACGCCAGCCAGCGTGGCGAAGCGCGTTCGGCAACTTTGCCGTTGCCTGAGGTGATTCTGGAGAAAGTGCGTGAAGGCGAGGCGCTCGGCCCTGTGATGTCGCGTTATACCGGCATTGATGAAATTGGCCGTAAAGAAGGTGCAATCGGCGTATTTACCGCCGGGAAGCTCACTCGCGCCAGCGTCTATCACCAGGCGGTGATCCTGGCGCTGAGTCCGTTTCATAATGCCGTGTATCAGTGATCTTTCAGCAACACCTCTTCCAGCCACTGGCGCAGATCGACGGGCGCGGCTTTCAGGCTGTTAGATCCACGCGTAATCGTCGCGATGCCCGCGCCGAGTTCATTTTTCAACTCACGCTGGCTCATTTCGCCGCGCAACAGCTCTTCGACAATACGCACGCGAGTCCCCAACGCTTCGCGCTCATCTGGCGTCAGCATCAGGTTTAACAACGGTAAATGGAGATCGTTTTGGTAGGCATTCTTAAGCAGGTCGACAAAACGTAACCACTCCTGGTGACGCTGTTCTGCCATCGCTGCTGAATAGGGTGATTGTTGGGCCATAATATGTCGCCATTGTTAGCGGGGGAAGCAAAATGCCTCCCCCGGTTGTACTCGCTAAAGAGTACGATAGCATATCATAAACGTGCGGATCAGTAACGACGTCCCCATTCCGTGGCGCTCATCAACGTTGGTTTATCCCCCATGAAATAGCGGTAGTAAGCGTCATAAGCCAGCACGTTCTTCACATAACCGCGCGTCTCGGAGAACGGAATACTCTCGACAAATGCCACTGCGTCGATACGACCAGCGCTGTTGCCGAGCCAGGTGCGCACTCGTCCAGGTCCGGCGTTATAAGCTGCTGAGGCGAAAATACGGTTATTGCCAAACTGCTGATAAACATATTGCAGGTAACTGGTGCCGATGTTGATGTTCGTTTCCGGATCCAGCAATTGCCCAGGGCTGCTGTAGCCAGGAATAGAGAACATCTTCACCGTATGGGTCGCCGTACCAGGCATAATCTGCATCAGCCCGCTGGCCCCTACCGGTGACTTCACTTTCGGATTCCAGGCGCTCTCCTGACGGGCAATCGCCATTGCATAGCTTTGCGGGATGTCTTTGCCGTTGGTGTAACGTTCGAAGAGATCGTTGTAGGCCAGTGGGAATCGTTCTTCCAGATGATCCCACAACTTCCCGGCGATCGTCGCCTGAACGCTGAGATCCCACCATTGGTTGTTGAAAGCATACCGTGCCAGCTGTGCCTGCTCTGTTTTTGACTTGCTCTTCACCAGATTGGCCCACTCGCTGCGCGCGGTGTTATCGAGATTCCAGTACATCAACTCGCGCACGCGCGCCATCTCCGGCCCCTGAGTCAGGGTGCTGTCAACATTCTGCGGCGCTTTATCAATCTTCAGCTCATACTCTTCGCCGATGCGCTGTGCAGCAACCATCGGGTAGAAACCACGCTGTTGCATGAGTTGATGCAGAATCTCTTTCGCTTCAGCTTCGCGTCCGCGTTCCAGCAATAAATCGGCCTGCCAGTAACGCCATTCATCTTTCTCTTTCGCTTCCATCGGCAAACGCGCCAGCCAGGTATTCAGGCCACGCCGATCGCCAGTGCCAAGCGCCATCCGCACTCGGCGTTCAATCAACGAGGTGGATTGCGAGCGCATAATGGCGTCATCGCGCCATTTCGCCTGCTCGTCGGTGACATCGTTGCCCATCAAACGCCAGGCGACGATATCGCGCAGTTCCTGAATCTGATCTTCATTAAGCTGCTGTGCCTGAGCAAGCGATGGAATCATCAGCCGTGCATTTTCAGCATCCTGCCGCGCCACGCTGGCAAACGCCACCGCCGCCATTTGACGGGTAAAATCGGTCGCACCGGTTGTACGCGCGAAGGTCAGTACCGTATTAGGGTTGTTCGCCAGAGAAATAATCGCCGAGGCGATAGTCTGGTAATCAGCAGGCATCTGCCCTGCCAGCACTGTCACCAGGCCTGTGTTACCCGCTTTCATCGCCAGACGGATACGCTCCAGATACGCCAGCGGATCTTGTTTGCCTGACGCACGCCAGACGCTAAATAACTTGTCACAGGCGTTAGGCTGGCTCTTGCCGGTTAGCCACAGCTCTTTCGCCCCTTGCCAGGCTTCTTCACTCTGCCCGGTGTTCCATTTCGCATAGTAGTAATTACATTGCGCTTCGGTAGTTCCGGGCTTTTCCGGGCTAAAGGCTAACAAACCACGCCAGTCTTCACGCCGCGCCAGTTCATTGACGAAACGAGATTGCAGCGTGCGAGCGGGAGGAAGCGTGGGGTTAGCGCGAACAAAGTTAGTGACCGTCACCGCCGGTTGATTCATCAGGTCATCGGTGATCTGGCGGTATTCCAGATAGGGATAAAGTGGATAATCCTTCAGTCCAGGCATCATTTGTTCGACCACATCCATTTGTCGATTATCCCAGGCCTGCTTAATTTGCGCGTAACGGCTACGCTGCTCATCCAGTGAGTCGGCTCGCGCCACGCTGCTGACCGTCAGCAGACAGACACCGACAGCCAACAGCCGCCAGGTAACGTGTTTGGCTTTTTCCACAAGCGCATCCTCTAAGTGTCAATACATCAATGCAGCGTCATGCCGCGTAATAGATTTATGCTAACCAGTCATTGCCGTTTACGCCACGTTACGGACACTTTTTTACTTTTACTGCGAGGGTGATCGACCGGCTGGGATTAGATAAGGAAACAGGCTACACTTCGCCTTTGAAAACTCATCATCACGATAAACATAGAGGCGAAGTCCAACGTGGCTCAATTCGTTTATACCATGCATCGTGTCGGCAAAGTTGTTCCGCCGAAACGTCATATTTTGAAAAACATCTCTCTGAGTTTCTTCCCTGGGGCAAAAATTGGTGTCCTGGGTCTGAACGGCGCGGGTAAGTCTACCCTGCTGCGCATTATGGCGGGCATTGATAAAGACATCGAAGGTGAAGCGCGTCCGCAGCCAGACATCAAGATTGGTTACCTGCCGCAGGAACCTCAGCTGAACCCGGAACACACCGTGCGTGAGTCCATTGAAGAAGCGGTTTCTGAAGTGGTTAACGCTCTGAAACGTCTGGATGAAGTGTATGCGCTGTACGCCGATCCGGATGCCGATTTTGACAAGCTGGCCGCTGAACAAGGCCGTCTGGAAGAGATCATTCAGGCTCATGACGGTCATAACCTGAACGTTCAGCTGGAGCGTGCGGCGGATGCGCTGCGTCTGCCGGACTGGGACGCGAAAATCGCTAACCTTTCCGGTGGTGAGCGTCGTCGCGTGGCATTGTGCCGCCTGCTGTTGGAAAAACCAGACATGCTGCTGCTCGACGAACCGACCAACCACCTGGATGCCGAATCCGTAGCGTGGCTGGAACGCTTCCTGCACGACTTCGAGGGCACCGTGGTGGCGATTACCCACGACCGTTACTTCCTCGATAACGTTGCAGGCTGGATCCTCGAACTTGACCGCGGTGAAGGTATTCCGTGGGAAGGTAACTACTCCTCCTGGCTGGAGCAGAAAGATCAGCGTCTGGCGCAGGAAGCTTCACAAGAAGCAGCGCGTCGTAAGTCGATCGAGAAAGAGCTGGAGTGGGTACGTCAGGGAACTAAAGGCCGTCAGTCGAAAGGTAAAGCACGTCTGGCGCGCTTTGAAGAGCTGAACAGCACCGAATATCAGAAACGTAACGAAACCAACGAACTGTTTATTCCACCTGGACCGCGTCTGGGCGATAAAGTGCTGGAAGTCAGCAACCTGCGTAAATCTTACGGCGATCGTCTGCTGATTGATGATCTGAGCTTCTCGATCCCTAAAGGGGCGATCGTCGGGATCATCGGTCCGAACGGCGCGGGTAAATCAACCCTGTTCCGTATGATCTCTGGTCAGGAACAGCCAGACAGCGGCACCATCACTTTAGGTGAAACGGTGAAACTGGCATCTGTCGATCAGTTCCGTGACTCAATGGATAACAGCAAAACCGTTTGGGAAGAAGTTTCCGGCGGGCTGGATATCATGAAGATCGGTAACACCGAGATGCCAAGCCGCGCCTACGTTGGCCGCTTTAACTTTAAAGGGGTTGATCAGGGTAAACGCGTTGGCGAACTCTCCGGTGGTGAGCGTGGTCGTCTGCATCTGGCGAAGCTGCTGCAGGTTGGCGGCAACATGCTGCTGCTCGACGAACCGACCAACGACCTGGATATCGAAACCCTGCGTGCGCTGGAAAACGCCCTGCTGGAGTTCCCGGGCTGCGCGATGGTTATCTCGCACGACCGTTGGTTCCTCGACCGTATCGCCACACACATTCTGGATTACCAGGATGAAGGTAAAGTTGAGTTCTTTGAAGGTAACTTTACCGAGTACGAAGAGTACAAGAAACGCACGCTGGGCGCAGACGCGCTGGAGCCGAAGCGTATCAAGTACAAGCGTATTGCGAAGTAATGCGTAAAATGCCGGATGCGGCGCGCCAGCATCGCATCCGGTAATAGTTAAATGATTAATGGGAGGCAAGTTCCCGGAAAAAGGCAGGATTTTCTTTAATTGTGGCAAGTACTTTTGCAGCCAATCCCGTAGGATTTCTTCGCTTCGATTCCCAGCTTTTAATGGTATCCACACTGGTTCCCAGAGCTTTTGCCATCTCACTTTGCGAAACGTTGAGTTGCTCACGAATAGCTTTAACATCCGCAATTTCGTAGCGGGTCACCCGTGCAGGTTCTTTTAAACCTTGTTTAATCTCGACAGCCTCTTCCAGAGAGGTTTTCAACTCATCAAAAAAACTCATTTTATACCTCACCTTTGAGCAGTTTCGTCAACTTCTTTAGTTGAGCTTTTTCCGTATCTGTCAGACTGTCTTTGGCATTCTTCGGATAGGCCATAATCAAATAAATAATCTCTTCCGTCGCCAGAAAGTAAATTATTCTGACACTGCCACTTTTTCCCTGTGAACCCGCAGCCATTCGGACTTTACGCAATCCACCAGTCTGCTGAATGAGATCACCTTTATCGGGAGTTCCGATGAGTTCTTTTTGCAATTCCTTTAATTCATCATCGGTTGCAATCTGCTTGATCTGACGCGTAAACATTGGCGTCTCTATAAATATTATCGCCTTGCCCATTACCCCTCCCTGGCAGGTACATTGTACACCAAAATGGAGTACTAAGTACACTTTTGAATCAGTAATATCACTCAACATCTTATAAAGATGATTATCCCTGCTCCCCCATCATCTCCCGCACCAGCTCCACGCAGCGCAGGAAACGGCTGTCGTAATCGTCTTCTTCAACCCGCACAAATTCGATATTGTTCTCTTCCAGCATCTCCACCAGCAAGTTCTGGAACTCTTTGCGATCCACCGAACTGCCGAGACTGCGTAAACCATCCGCCACCCACGGCGTGTTGTTCTCCAGCAGAATCACCAGATCAAAACGGTATTCATCGATCAGCGCCTGTACGAACGGATGCTCGCGCCCTTCGTACTTTTTGCAGAACGCCTGAGTTGTCACAAAATCGGTGTCGATAAACGCCACTTTATTGGCATATTTTACTGCAAAATCAATATATTGAGCGTGTCCAAGCGCGATTTTATCGTAGTCGGAATACTGCAATGCAATCTCATCGCCGCCAAGATGCGAAAAGACATAATCGCGACCATATTCCCATGCACTGGTAGTGTTGAAGATATTGGCAAGTTTGTTTACCAGGGTGGATTTACCGCTCGATTCGCCGCCGAGGATCGCCACGGTGCGCACAAAGAACGGCTTCACTTCGGTGGGAATATATTCCCAGTAGCGGAACGGGTTTTCGCGGATCTGCGCACCGCTGATACTCATAAAGGTGCGTTTCGGATCGACCAACACCGTTTCGATCCCCAGATGTTCCATATACTGCGGCGCGTCGGCTTCTTCCGAGGTGTAGATCAGATCCGGCTGGATCCCTTTTTCAGCCATAAACTTTTTGATGCCGTTGCTCCACACATCCCAGCCATGCGGATACGGCTCCATGCCCTCTTCGTTGAAAGCATGAATGCGAATATTTTTCTGATATTTAAAAGTTTGCAATAACCAGCGCAGACGATCCGGCACCGTGGGCTGCTGCGACATGGCGCTATCTTCGAACAACGCGCGGTCGCGGGTATCGTCAAAGCCCATAATGATATGCAGTTCGTCAACCTGACTACAGGCACGCTGGATAAGGTAGATATGTCCGGTATGCAGCGGGTAAAACTTACCGAATACAACACCAATAGTTTTCTTCTGCCGGGGAAATTCAAGTCCCAAATAACGGTGCAACGCCTCCAGCTTTTGCGCGCTGGGGCTTTTAATTTTGGCATTCAGTAACTGGCTTAAATACCCTTTGGTCATACCGCTGGCATCAGCCACCTGCTGTAGCGTACAGCCCTGTTGCTTGATGGCAGTTTTCAGATAATCAAATGACGACATATCTCCCTCCGTATCTCTCATTATAAGTCGTCGAACACGCTAAGCGCGTCGGAGAGTTTTTTAACGCCAAAAATCTGCATCCCTTCCGGCGCTTTTTTCGGCACGTTGGCTGCCGGAACAATCGCCCGCCGAAAACCATGTTTCGCCGCTTCAGAAATCCGCTCCTGGCCGCTGGGCACCGGGCGGATCTCCCCTGCCAGCCCGACTTCACCAAACACCACCAGATCCTGCGGTAGTGGTCTGTCGCGCAGGCTGGAAACCATCGCCAGCAGTAACGCTAAATCGGCACTGGTTTCGGTTACCTTCACGCCACCGACCACATTCACAAACACATCCTGATCGGCCATTTGCAACCCACCGTGACGGTGCAGCACCGCCAGCAGGATTGCCAGACGGTTTTGCTCCAGCCCTACTGCGACGCGGCGTGGATTCGCCATCATCGAGTGATCGACCAGCGCCTGGATCTCCACCAGCAGCGGACGCGTTCCTTCCCACACCACCATCACTGAGCTGCCGGAGGTCACTTCATCGCCGCGACTTAAGAAGATGGCGGAAGGGTTGCTAACTTCACGCAGTCCCTGTTCAGTCATCGCGAAGACGCCCAGCTCATTCACCGCGCCGAAACGGTTTTTATGGCTGCGTAAGGTGCGGAAACGGGAATCGGCATCGCCGTCCAGAAGCACCGAGCAGTCGATACAGTGTTCCAGCACTTTAGGGCCTGCCAGCGAACCATCTTTGGTTACGTGCCCCACCATGACAATCGCCACGCCACGCGTTTTGGCGAAGCGCGTCAGATAAGCCGCCGTTTCACGCACCTGCGCCACGCTGCCAGGTGATGATTGTACATCCGCCATATGCATCACCTGGATGGAGTCAATTACCATCAGCTTCGGTTGCTCTTCTTCGGCAATCAGGCAGATCTGTTCGATGCTGGTTTCCGACAACATATTGAGATTGTCAGTCGGCAGGCCGAGGCGATGAGCGCGCATTGCCACCTGTTGCAGCGACTCTTCGCCGGTGACATACAGCGTTTTCATCTGCTGGGCCAGTTTGCACAGCGTTTGCAGTAGCAGCGTGGATTTCCCTGCGCCTGGATTACCGCCAATCAGAATGGCGCTTCCCGGCACCACCCCACCGCCTAATACGCGGTCGAACTCTTTAAATCCGGTTGAAAAACGCGGCAACTCCTCAAGGCTGATATCGGAAAGTTTCTGGACTTTTGCCACCCCGGCGCTACCGGCATAGCCACTGAGACGCTCGTTACGCGCCACCGTTGGCGACGCAGCAAGACGCACCTCGGTGATGGTGTTCCAGGCATGGCAGGCGCTGCACTGCCCCTGCCAGCGCGGATAATCGGCCCCGCATTCATTACAAACAAAGGCGCGTTTTGGAGCTTTTGCCACGGTGTACCTCGTTAATACTGTGCCGCCCGCAGGATGACGGGCGGACAATTACTTCTGATTCAGGCTGCCAGAGAGGATGCAGAATACCCCCATCAGGTCAGCGTGACGGATGGTGACTTCCGTCTTTTCATTCACTTTTGGCTTGGCATGGTAGGCAATCCCCAGACCTGCCGCTTTGATCATCGGCAGGTCGTTGGCACCATCGCCAATCGCCACGGTTTGCGCCAGCGGGATTTCATACTCCTGCGCCAGGCGGGTCAGGGTTTTCGCTTTATACTGAGCGTCTACAATGTCGCCAATCACATTACCGGTAAATTTACCGTCCATGATCTCCAGTTCATTGGCTACTACGGCGGTCAGGCGCAGCTTATCGCGCAGGTATTCGGCAAAGAAGGTAAAACCGCCGGAGGCAATCGCCACTTTCCAGCCCAGCGTTTCCAGCTTGAGTACCAGTTGCGTTAAGCCTGGCATCAGCGGCAGATTTTCACGCACCTGTTGCAGAATATTGGCGTCAGCGCCTTTCAGCGTTGCCACTCGACTGCGCAAGCTGGCGGTAAAATCGAGTTCGCCGCGCATCGCCCGCTCGGTTACTTCCGCCACCATCTCGCCGGTTCCGGCCAGTTTGGCAATTTCGTCAATACATTCAATCTGAATGGCGGTGGAATCCATGTCCATCACCAGCAGACCTGGCGTGCGCAGATGCGGAATTTTCCCCAGCGGCGCGACATCCAGTTGTGCTTCATGGGCCAGGCGCGTAGCCCGGGCGGTAAGCGAACCTGCCAGACGAATCACCTGATAATCTTCCACGCACCAGGCGGCAACAATCACCATCGCTGCGCCCAGTTTGCTTTGGTACTGGGTCAGACGTTGTTTATCCAGCCCACGACCATACAGCAGCCAGCCGCTACGACCTGCGTGGTAATCCAGTGGCATCACTTCATCACCACTTAATGAAAGAGGCAGACCTGGCCATAAAGAGACATCTTCAGGAAGGTCGCACCAGGTAATGTTAGGCATTAAGGCTCCTGTAAAATCGTTCGAAGCAGGGAAAATAACGCATGAGGCTACCTTGTATCCATTGCTTCTGGCAACATTAAGTCTCAAATTTTCAAAGGGTGGAAGATGGCTCGCACAAAACTGAAATTCCGGCTGCATCGGGCAGTGATTGTCCTGTTCTGTCTTGCCTTGTTAGTGGCGCTGATGCAGGGGGCATCATGGTTTAGTCAAAACCACCAGCGACAGCGTAATCCGCAGCTGGAAGAACTGGCCCGCACCCTGGCGCGGCAGGTGACGCTGAACGTTGCACCGCTGATGCGTACCGACTCACCGGATGAAAAACGCATTCAGGCGATCCTCGATCAGTTAACGGATGAAAGCCGTATCCTCGACGCGGGTGTGTATGACGAACAAGGCGATCTTATCGCACGTTCTGGCGAAAGCGTCGAAGTGCGCGACCGGCTGGCGCTCGACGGTAAAAAAGCGGGCGGCTATTTTAACCAGCAGATTGTCGAACCCATTGCAGGGAAAAATGGTCCGCTTGGCTATCTGCGCCTGACGCTCGACACCCATACGCTCGCCACCGAAGCTCAACAGGTGGATAACACCACTAACATTTTACGCCTGATGTTGTTGCTCTCGCTGGCAATCGGCGTAGTGCTGACCCGCACGCTGCTACAGGGTAAACGCACCCGCTGGCAGCAATCCCCCTTCCTGTTAACCGCCAGCAAACCGGTGCCGGAAGAGGAAGAAAGCGAGAAAAAAGAGTGACCCATTACTACAAGAAAGGAAATCGTTATGTCCACATTACGCCTGCTCATCTCTGACTCTTACGATCCGTGGTTTAACCTGGCGGTGGAGGAGTGTATTTTTCGCCAGATGCCCGCCACGCAGCGCGTTTTGTTTCTCTGGCGCAATGCCGACACGGTAGTGATTGGTCGCGCGCAGAACCCGTGGAAAGAGTGTAATACCCGGCGGATGGAAGAAGATAACGTTCGCCTGGCACGGCGCAGTAGCGGTGGCGGCGCGGTGTTCCACGATCTCGGCAATACCTGTTTTACCTTCATGGCTGGCAAGCCGGAATACGATAAAACGATCTCCACCTCGATTGTGCTCAATGCACTGAACGCGCTCGGTGTCAGCGCCGAAGCGTCCGGACGTAACGATTTGGTGGTGAAAACCGCCGAAGGCGACCGTAAAGTCTCAGGCTCGGCCTATCGCGAAACCAAAGATCGTGGCTTCCATCACGGCACCTTGCTACTCAATGCCGACCTTAGCCGCCTGGCAAACTATCTCAACCCGGATAAAAAGAAACTGGCGGCGAAAGGCATTACGTCGGTACGTTCCCGCGTGACCAATCTGACCGAATTGCTGCCGGGAATTACCCACGAGCAGGTTTGCGAAGCCATAACCGAGGCCTTTTTCGCCCATTATGGCGAGCGTGTAGAAGCGGAAATTATCTCCCCGGACAAAACGCCGGACTTGCCGAACTTCGCCGAAACCTTTGCCCGCCAGAGTAGCTGGGAATGGAATTTCGGACAGGCTCCAGCGTTCTCGCATCTGCTGGATGAACGCTTTACCTGGGGCGGCGTAGAACTGCATTTCGACGTCGAAAAAGGCCATATCACCCGCGCCCAGGTGTTTACCGATAGCCTCAACCCCGCACCTCTGGAAGCTCTCGCCGGACGACTGCAAGGCTGCCTGTACCGCGCTGACATGCTGCAACAAGAGTGTGAAGCGCTGTTGGTTGACTTCCCTGAACAGGAAAAAGAGCTAAGGGAGTTGTCGACGTGGATGGCAGGGGCGGTGCGGTAACTCGCTGATTAAAATATCCAGGGAAGGAAATATGATCGATCTGAAGAACCAGGAACGGGAGATTATCAATTTAATGTTCAGCCAGGGTATATCCTGGCTAACCGCCGTGCGTATCAGGCATAAACTATCACTTGCTGAAGTTAGTAAAATGTTGGGTATCTCGATTAATTCTCTAAAACAAATCGAAAAGACGGAACGGCTTAGTTCAAACATCAAAAACAAAATGGCAGGAATTTATGGTTGTCTGCCAGAGTTGCTGATATGCCCTTACTGGATGACGGCTGAACATAAATGAATAGATTCGTGAATAGATACTCGAATGGATTTAATTTTCTATCCATATGAAAAATAATAGTGAATCTATAAATCAGTTGCTATTGATGAATAAATACTAAAAAGCCGGAGCGGTCTCCCGCTCCGGCTTCACACGACAATCGCCTTTCAGCGAAACACAATTACTCTTTATCGCCCAGCAGAACGGATTCCAGTGCGATTTTGATCATGTCGTTGAAGGTGGTCTGACGCTCAGCGGCAGTGGTCTGCTCGTGAGTGCGGATGTGGTCAGACACGGTGCAGATGGTCAGGGCTTTCGCGCCGAATTCTGCAGCGACGCCGTAGATACCAGCAGCTTCCATTTCCACACCGAGAATGCCGTATTTTTCCATCACGTCGAACATTTCGCCGTCCGGAGAGTAGAACAGGTCAGCGGAGAACAGGTTACCAACGCGCGCATCAATGCCCAGTGCTTTAGCTGCATCTACTGCGTTACGCACCATGTCGAAGTCAGCGATAGCTGCAAAGTCATGGTCTTTAAAACGGATGCGGTTAACTTTGGAATCGGTGCAGGCACCCATACCAATCACTACGTCACGCAGTTTTACGTGCGGCAGAACTGCACCACAGGAACCAACGCGAATGATTTTCTTCACGCCGAAATCGGTGATCAGTTCTTTAGTGTAGATGGAGCAGGACGGGATACCCATACCGTGGCCCATTACAGAAATTTTGCGGCCTTTGTAAGTACCGGTGAAGCCCAGCATACCGCGAACGTTGTTCACTTCACGAGCATCTTCAAGGAAAGTTTCAGCAATATACTTCGCACGCAGCGGGTCGCCTGGCATCAAAACTACGTCAGCGAAATCGCCCATTTCTGCATTAATGTGTGGAGTAGCCATCATTTTATCCTTTTTGTGACATATTAAAGGCGGAGTCACTGCTCCGCCCAAATCCATCAGAACATGGCTTTGCCATATTCCATATCAGAAGTACCAAAATATTTTGCCAGAGTCTGGCCGATATCCGCGAAAGTTTCACGGTGCCCCAGCGAACCCGGTTTTACTTTCGGGCCGTAAACCAGTACCGGAATGTGTTCACGGGTATGGTCAGTACCGGTCCAGGTCGGATCACAACCATGGTCAGCAGTGAGGATCAGGATGTCGTCATCGCGCAGCAAAGACATCAGCTCTGGCAGACGGCGGTCGAACAGTTCCAGACCCGCAGCATAACCGGCAACGTCGCGACGGTGACCCCAGGAAGAGTCGAAGTCAACGAAGTTGGTGAAGACGATGGTGTTATCACCCGCTTCTTTCATCTCTTTGATGGTGGCGTCAAACAGCGCGTCCAGGCCGGTCGCTTTCACTTTTTTGGTGATGCCGCAGTTAGCGTAGATGTCTGCAATTTTACCGACAGAAACCACCTGGCCGTGTTTTTCATCAACCAGTTTCTGCAGCACGGTCGGTGCTGGCGGTTCAACAGCCAGGTCATGACGGTTACCGGTACGCTGGAAGTTACCGGCTTTGTCGCCGATAAACGGACGAGCGATAACACGACCGATGTTGTAGCCGCCGTTGGTCAGCTCTTCACGGGCGATTTCGCACAGTTCGTAGAGTTTATCCAGACCGAAAGTTTCTTCGTGGCAAGCAATCTGGAACACGGAGTCAGCGGAGGTATAGAAAATCGGCTTGCCGGTTTTCATGTGCTCTTCGCCCAGCTGATCCAGAATGACCGTACCGGAAGAGTGGCAGTTACCGAGGTAACCCGGCAGATTAGCGCGCTCGACCAGTTTATCCAGTAGCTCTTGCGGGAAGCTGTTTTCGTGATCGGAGAAGTATCCCCACTCAAACAGAACCGGGACACCGGCGATTTCCCAGTGACCAGACGGGGTGTCTTTACCGGATGACATTTCGTGCGCCCATGCATACGCGCCGATAACTTCAGCGTTGCCGTCCATTCCAGCCGGAATGAAACCGGTAGAACCTTCGTGTGCTTTCGCCAACCCCAGACGGGTCAGATTTGGCAGATTGAGCGGGCCTTTACGACCATTATCAGCTTCGCCTTTGGCACAAGCTTCTGCGATATGACCCAGGGTGTCAGCCCCGACGTCACCAAAGCGTTCTGCATCTTCTGTAGCGCCGATGCCGAATGAGTCCAGCACCATAATAAATGCACGTTTCATATGTTCTCCGTACTCAGTGCTTCAAATTTAAATGATCAGATCAGTATACCGTTATTCGCTGATACGGCGATAGACAGTCGGTGTGCTTTCCGGTGCTTTATCGGCAAGTTTAATTGCCGCTTTCACCGCTTTCGCCGCTTCCTGCCAGCTGTTTTCGTCTTTCGCGTGGATAACCGCCAGCGGACGCTGACCGTCTACCTGGTCGCCCAGACGCGCCATATCAGTAAAGCCGACGCTGTAATCGATGGTGTCAGATGCCTGACGGCGACCGCCGCCCATTGCAACCACTGCCATTCCCAGCGCGCGGGTATCCATTTCACTGACAAAACCTTCGGTATCAGCATAGACTGCTTTCGTCAGCATCGCTGTCGGCAGATACTTCGCGTAGTTCTCAACGAAGTCGGTCGGGCCTTTTTGTGCCGCTACCATACGACCAAAGACTTCTGCCGCTTTACCGTTGTCCAGCACCGCCTGCAATTTCGCGCGCGCTTCGGCGTCATCTTTCGCCAGTTTGCCGGAGATCAACATCTCCACGCACAGTGCCATCGTGACATCAAACAGACGCGGGTTACGATACTCACCAGTCAGGAACTGCACCGCTTCACGAACTTCAACCGCGTTACCGGCACTGGAGGCCAGCACCTGATTCATGTCGGTGAGTAGCGCGGTGGTGCGCACGCCAGCACCGTTAGCCACGCCAACAATCGCTTCGGCAAGGGCTTCAGAGAGTTCGTAGGTCGGCATAAACGCGCCGCTACCGACTTTCACGTCCATCACCAGCGCATCCAGACCTTCCGCCAGTTTCTTCGCCAGGATCGAGGCGGTGATAAGCGGGATGGAATCCACGGTTGCGGTAATGTCGCGGGTCGCATAGAAACGTTTATCCGCCGGAGCCAGCGAGCTGGTCTGGCCGATAATCGCCACGCCAACATCTTTAATAATTTCGCGGAAACGGTTGTCATCCGGGAAGATGTCGAAGCCAGGGATGGATTCCAGTTTGTCGAGCGTACCGCCAGTATGGCCGAGGCCGCGACCGGAGATCATCGGAATATAGCCGCCGCAGGCAGCCACCATCGGCCCTAACATCAGCGAAGTCACATCGCCGACGCCGCCGGTGGAGTGTTTATCAACAATCGGGCCATTCAGATGCAGGCTTTTCCAGTCGAGAACGGTTCCTGAATCTCGCATCGCCATGGTCAGCGAGACACGCTCCGGCATTGTCATATCGTGGAAGAAAATGGTCATCGCGAGGGCGGCAATCTGCCCTTCGGAGATAGTGTTGTCGCGAATGCCGTTGATAAAGAAGCGAATTTCTTCATCGCTCAGCGCATGACCATCACGTTTTTTACGAATAATTTCTTGTGCGAGAAACAAGGTAACCTCCCGTGGAATAAGTTTGAAGGCGTTGTTGCCAGATGGCGGATGTTGTTATTGCCTGATGCAATGCTGACGCATCTTATCAGGCCTACAGGGGTACTCGACCCATAGCATCCACCCTCTGGCAAAAGGCAGCTTAGTAGCTGCTGGCGCTCTTACCGTCGCCGTGGCCCAGCGCTTTCAGCAGGCTTGCCAGCAGGCTGGAAGCACCAAAGCGGTAGTGACGCGCATCAGCCCAGTCAGCACCGAACAGTTCATCTGCAATCGCGAGATATTTCTGCGCATCTTCCGCAGTACGCACGCCGCCCGCCGGTTTGAAACCAACGGTTTTCTCTACGCCCATATCACGGATCACTTCCATCATGATGCGCGCGCTTTCCGGCGTCGCGTTCACTGCTACTTTACCGGTAGAGGTTTTGATGAAATCAGCACCCGCTTTAATGGATATTTCAGACGCTTTGCGGATCAGCGCTTCGTCTTTCAGTTCGCCGGTTTCGATGATCACTTTCAGCAGTACATTCGCTGCTGCGCAAGCCTCTTTACAGGCTTTCACCAGATCAAAACCAACCTGCTCGTTACCCGCCATCAGTGCACGGTACGGGAACACCACATCAACTTCATCGGCACCGTAGGCGATTGCCGCACGGGTTTCTGCCAGCGCGATTTCGATGTCGTCGTTACCGTGTGGGAAGTTAGTTACCGTAGCGATACGGATTTCCGGGGTGCCCTGCTCTTTCAGCGTTTTGCGAGCAATCGGGATAAAGCGAGGATAGATACAGATAGCGGCGGTATTACCGACCGGAGTTTTGGCCTGATGACACAGAGCGATCACTTTCTCGTCGGTATCGTCGTCATTCAGGGTGGTCAGGTCCATCAATTTCAGTGCACGCAGGCTGCTTGCTTTCAGATCAGTCATTTCATTCTCCTGGCTTGTCGCCAATAAAATTCACCTTGCGAGTTTGTTAGTATTCTAACATCGACTCCGCAACACACTTCGATATACATCACAATTAAGGAAATCTACTTACAAAATTGCATTACTGTAATGCGATCTGGTTCAAATAATTCACTTTCAAATGAATGCGTCAGTGGTGGCAAACGCATCAGGATCAAAGTGAACATCACGAAACTTCTTACAATGGCGCATCACCTTCGGCATAAAAAGGAACAGAAGATGCCCACTTCTCATGAAAATGCACTGCAACAACGTTGCCAGCAAATTGTCACCAGTCCGGTACTTAGCCCGGAGCAGAAGCGCCATTTTCTGGCGCTGGAAGCAGAAAACAATCTGCCTTACCCACAGCTTCCTGCCGAAGCCCGCCGCGCGCTGGATGAAGGTGTAATCTGCGATATGTTTGAAGGTCATGCGCCGTATAAACCGCGCTATGTCTTACCCGATTACGCCCGTTTTTTGGCCAACGGTTCCGAATGGCTGGAGCTGGAAGGCGCAAAAGATCTTGATGACGCACTCTCTCTGCTGACCATTCTTTACCACCACGTTCCTTCGGTCACATCGATGCCGGTCTACCTGGGGCAACTGGATGCGTTGTTGCAACCGTATGTTAGAATTCTAACACAAAACGAGATCGATATTCGAATAAAACGTTTCTGGCGTTACCTCGATAGAACCCTGCCAGATGCCTTTATGCACGCCAATATTGGCCCGTCTGATTCGCCCATTACCCGTGCGATTTTACGGGCAGATTCAGAGCTGAAGCAGGTTTCACCGAACCTGACTTTTATCTACGATCCTGAAATCACCCCTGATGACCTGCTGCTGGAAGTGGCGAAAAACATCTGTGAATGTAGCAAACCGCACATCGCCAACGGTCCCGTGCATGATAAAATTTTCACAAAAGGGGGCTACGGGATTGTGAGCTGTTACAACTCACTGCCGCTGGCGGGTGGTGGCAGCACGCTGGTACGCCTTAACCTGAAAGCCATTGCCGAGCGCAGTGAATCGCTGGATGATTTCTTTACGCGCACTCTACCGCACTACTGCCAGCAGCAAATCGCCATCATCGATGCGCGGTGTGAATTCCTCTATCAACAATCACACTTCTTTGAGAATAGCTTCCTGGTGAAAGAAGGGCTGATTAACCCTGAACGTTTTGTGCCAATGTTTGGCATGTATGGGCTGGCGGAAGCGGTTAACTTGCTGTGTGAAAAAGAAGGAGTTGCCGCGCGTTACGGTAAAGAAGCCGCCGCAAATGAAGTGGGTTATCGCATTAGCGCGCAACTGGCGGAGTTTGTCGCCAATACCCCCGTGAAATATGGCTGGCAAAATCGCGCCATGCTACACGCACAGTCGGGGATCAGTTCTGATATTGGCACCACGCCGGGCGCACGCTTGCCGTATGGTGATGAGCCAGATCCGATTACCCATCTGCAAACCGTCGCCCCGCATCATGCTTATTATTACTCTGGAATCAGCGACATTCTGACGCTCGACGAAACTATCAAACGTAATCCGCAGGCGCTGGTACAGCTTTGCCTCGGTGCCTTTAAAGCCGGAATGCGTGAATTTACCGCCAATGTCAGCGGTAACGATCTGGTTCGCGTTACCGGTTATATGGTGCGTTTGTCGGATTTAGAAAAATATCGTGCCGAAGGTTCACGTACCAATACCACCTGGCTGGGAGAAGAAGCCGCACGCAACACTCGTATTCTGGAACGCCAGCCGCGCGTTATAAGCCATGAACAGCAGATGCGCTTTAGTCAGTAAGATTATCCCCTTCTCCTGCGTTGACGGGCCAGGCAGTCGTCTGGCTCTGTTTTTACAGGGCTGTAATCTGCGCTGCAAAAACTGTCACAATCCGTGGACAATGGGGCGCTGTAATGATTGCGGGGAGTGCGTGCCACAGTGTCCGCATCAGGCGTTGCAGATTGTTAACAGCAAAGTAGTGTGGAACGCAGCCGTCTGCGAGCAGTGTGATACCTGCCTGAAGATGTGTCCACAACACGCTACGCCGATGGCGCAATCCATGAACGTGGACGAGGTGCTTAGTCACGTCCGCAAAGCGGTGCTGTTTATTGAAGGGATAACGGTAAGCGGCGGTGAAGCCACGACCCAGTTGCCGTTTGTGGTGGCGCTGTTTACTGCTATCAAAAATGATCCACAACTGTGTCATCTCACCTGTCTGGTGGACAGTAACGGCATGTTGAACGAAACCGGCTGGGAAAAATTACTCCCGGTATGCGACGGCGCGATGCTCGACCTCAAAGCGTGGGGTGGCGCGTGCCATCAACAGCTAACCGGACGCGATAATCAGCAGATCAAGCGCAGCATTAGTCTGCTTGCCGAGCGCGGCAAACTGGCAGAACTGCGTTTGCTGGTAATCCCAGGCCACGTGGATTATTTGCAGCATATCGATGAGCTGGCGGCGTTTATCAAGGGACTTGGCGATGTTCCGGTACGCCTGAACGCGTTTCATGCCCACGGCGTGTATGGCGAGGCGCAAAGCTGGGCGAGCGCCACGCCGGAAGACGTTGAGCAATTGGCTGATGCGTTACGGGAGCACGGGGTGAGCCGGTTGATATTTCCGGCGCTGTATTTGTGACAGCCTACGGTTCGGCACAGACCTGTAGGCATGATAAGACGCGTCAGCGTCGCATCAGGCATTGTGCGCCAACTGCCGGATGCGGCGTGAACGCCTTATCCGGCCTACGGTTCGGCACAGACTTGTAGGCATGATAAGACGCGTCAGCGTCGCATCAGGCATTGTGCGTCGACTGCCGGATGCGGTGTGAACGCCTTATCCGGCTTACGAAGGGCAGACTACCCACGAACGTTAAACACCGCATACGTGTTATTAAGCAACACTTCGGCAATCTCATCCGCGGGTTCCGGGCGTAACTCGCACAGCACGGCAAACACACGGGCGGCCTGTTCAGGGCGATTAGGCTGCCCCTGAAAACCATTGAGCGGCATATCTGGTGCGTCGGTCTCCAGCAACATCGATGCCAGCGGCAGCTTTGCGATGACATCGCGGGTTTTACTGGCGCGTGGATAGGTGATAGTACCGCCTACGCCAATTTTGTAGCCCAGCTGCACAAACCGTTCGGCCTGTTGCAGGCTGCCAGAAAAACCATGAACCACACCAGTGCGTGGCAAATTTTGGCGTTTAAGATGCATCGCCAGTTTGTCGTGCGTGCGCCGTGAATGAAGGATCACCGGCAGATCGTAGCGTTTCGCCAGTTTCAGTTGTTCATCAAGCAACCACTGCTGCCTCTCAAATTGCGGATCGTCACCAAAGAGATCCAGGCCGATCTCCCCCACCGCCACCACCTTCGTCGGACGTCTTCCCAACGCCTGCTGTAACTGATCCAGCGATGCATCGTTATGTTTTTCCAACATCCCCGGATGCAACCCTAAAGCGGCATACAGCGGTTGATAATTTTCCGCTAACGCCTGCACGCGGGCAAAATTTGCCGCCTCGGTGGCCGGAACAATGATCTTGCCTACGCCCGCTTGTGCCGCGCGTTGCAGGCTGGCCTCTTCATCGCCACTAAACGGCGGGAAATCAAAATGGCAGTGGGTGTCGATAAAACGGCAAATCAAGCCAAATCCTCATTGTTAAATGTCGGGTCGTTCGCCTGTGGAGCGTCTATCACCTCGGTAACCAGCGTATCGTTGGCGACGGGTGCAGGCGGAATAACGATCGACTCCGGCGTCACCACCGGCACCAGATGGCGGCTCAGCGGCGCTTTTTCAGTCAATAACTTACCGACCGTTGCCAGAAAATAACGCCCGCATAAACGCCCAAGTTTATAGTCTTCACGCAGCGCCGGAATCCGACTGCCGAGCGCGATACTATGTAATGGCTTCGGCGGATAAATTTCGAATATCCTCAACTGGCCCGGTGGTTTCTCAATAAATTGCTGAATCTCACGATAGCTGGTTTCATGATGCTGCACCAGATTGACCAGCGGCTGCAGGCTACTGTCACCCAGCCAGCGTTCCATGCGTTTGAACCACTGCGGCGTATAGTACATTTGTGACGGCACAGTGCGGATAACGACCAACGTTTTTGCGCCCTGCCTTGCCGCCTCTTTAACCGGGATCGCATCACTGATCCCGCCATCCAGGTAATTAATGCCTTCCAGCGACACTCCGCTACGATAAAAGCCAGGTATTGCACTGGAGGCGCGAATCACATCCAGCCAGTTTTGTTTGGTTGGTAAAAAGTAATTCGGCGCGTAGTCATCCTGACGACAGGCGCACATATAAAACGATTTGCCGCTGTCAAATAGCCGCGCTGCGGTGTCCATTTGCAACGGCATCTGGCTTGCGGTGGCCTCCACCAGCCAGTCGAGATCGATAAGATTTCCTCCACGGACAAAGCGCAATGGATCGAAAAATTCGCGTTTTGTGGTATAGCGCATGATGACTTTGCGCGCGTAACCGGGCTGATTGCAGATATACGCCGAGAGGTTCTGCGCCCCGGCAGATGTGCCGAGATAAAGATCGAAAGGATTAAACTGCGCGCGCATAAACTCATCCAGCACGCCAGCTGTGAAAATTCCACGCTGCCCGCCGCCTTCGCACACCAGAGCTATTCGTCCAGGCTGGAACGGCCTTAGCGACAACGGCGCAATATTACCAAGCGTTACAGGTATTCGCTGCCCCACCTCTGCCTTCCTGTTTTGTTGTGAAAGAATGACAAAGTAACGCAATTTATTATTCGCTAAAACCGCAAAAGCCAGTCCGCTGGACTGGCTTTGGATAAAATTTTCTTAATGGTCTGAAATCTAGGGTCGTTTTCGGCCCATGAACAAACTCACCAGGAACAGAATAATCCCGACGACAAAGACAATTTTAGCTGCGCCTGCAGCAGTACCGGCCAGACCACCAAACCCAAGTGCGGCGGCGATTAACGCGATAACCAGAAATATGATGCCCCAACGAAACATATAAGCGTCTCCTTTACCATAGTTAATGTCACCGCTTGATATGAGCGTGAAAATCACTCAATGCGATATTTTTAGTGTGGTGCACATCGCGCCTCCCGACAAAGTTCGGGAGGACGAATTACGACGAATTACTTAGTTTTCAGATCATTTTTAACGCTTTTCACACCATCTACCGCTTTGGCGATACTTTCAGCACGGTCACTTTGTGCCTGAGAATCTACGGTACCGGAGAGCTGAACCACGCCATCGGTTGTTTCAACTTTCACTTTACGTGAAGGGACGATATCGTCCGCCAGCAGCTTAGCTTTGATTTCACTGGTGGTGGCGGTGTCACCCGCGTAGCCCTTCACAGAGCCTTCTTTAGCGTCGCGAACGTGCAGTTTGTCGCTGACAGAGGTCACGCCTTCAACGCCTTTCGCCACTTTCACTGCCTCTTCGGCCTGGGCCTGGCTTTCAACGAAACCGCTCAGGGTCACGACTTTTTGATCGGTTTTGACAGAGATATCGGTGCTCTTGATGTTGTCATGATCCACCAGGGCCGCCTTCACTTTCGCGGTGATAGCGCTGTCATCCATGAAATTACCGACTTTATTCATAGAGCTATCGACTTTTTGCCCTGCGCTTTCATTGGTTGTCTGCGCGTTGTTTTCTGCGTAGGCAGAGCCGGTCGCGACGGCAGAGGTCAACATTACAGCCAGCAGAGTTTTCGAAATCTTCAGTCTTGTCATAGTCATCGATTTATTCCTGTATGTTTGCTCGTAATTTGAGCCTGGCAACACGAGGTTGCATTGCTGAATAGGGAGAGACTTCACCCTCTACAGAAGTCAACGGTCTCCATCACAAAATCGATGGGTGATGAATAACGACCATTACAGCCTCTGAATCAGTTATTAATATCGGTAGAATGACAATCGACGGCTTTAGATACTGATATCTACGCATTGAACGGTATTTAACGCCGTCAGAAATGTCATTACTTTGTTAAATATAGATCACAATTTTGAAACCGCTCGGGATATCAGCGAAAACATAAGCAAAAGTGAATGTTTTAAGAACATTCCGTAAGCGGCTAATAAGGAAGGGAAATTGACAGGGCGCAGCGGCTACCGCGCCCTGGAGGCAAGAATTAATGCTCGCGAGTCTGGTGGAACTGAACGTCCGGATAACGTTCCTGCGCCAGGCGCAGGTTGACCATGCTGGTAGCGATGTAAGCGAGGTTATCGCCGCCATCAAGCGCCAGTTGGCTTTCGTTCTTACGCTTGAACTCTTCGAATTTCTTCGCGTCCGCACATTCTACCCAGCGTGCAGTGGCAACGTTGACTGACTCATACACTGCTTCAACGTTGTATTCGCTCTTCAGGCGCGCTACCACCACATCAAACTGCAGCACACCAACCGCACCAACGATCAGGTCGTTGTTGGAGATCGGACGGAACACCTGCACCGCGCCCTCTTCGGAAAGCTGTACCAGCCCTTTGAGCAGCTGTTTTTGCTTCAGCGGATCTTTCAGGCGGATACGACGGAACAGTTCCGGCGCAAAGTTCGGGATACCGGTGAACTTCATCATCTCACCCTGGGTAAAGGTGTCGCCGATCTGAATAGTGCCGTGGTTGTGCAGACCAAGGATGTCGCCCGGATACGCTTCTTCAACATGCGAACGGTCGCCCGCCATAAAGGTCAGCGCGTCGGAGATCACCACATCTTTCGCGGTGCGCACCTGGCGCAGCTTCATACCTTTTTCATATTTACCAGATACCACACGCATAAACGCCACGCGGTCGCGGTGTTTCGGGTCCATGTTGGCCTGAATTTTAAATACGAAGCCGGTAAATTTATCTTCGCTCGCCTCTACGATACGGGTATCAGTCTGACGCGGCATCGGCGCAGGTGCCCACTCTACCAGGCCATCCAGCATATGATCGACGCCGAAGTTACCCAGCGCAGTACCAAAGAACACTGGAGTGATTTCGCCCGCAAGGAACAATTCTTTGTCGAACTCGTTAGACGCGCCTTTCACCAGTTCCAGTTCGTCACGCAGCTGCTGTGCCAGATCTTCACCAACCGCAGCATCGAGATCCGGATTATTCAGCCCTTTAACAATGCGGACTTCCTGAATGGTGTGGCCTTTACCGCTCTGATAGAGATAGGTTTCGTCTTTATAAAGGTGGTAAACACCTTTAAACAGCTTGCCGCAGCCAATCGGCCAGGTGATCGGCGCACAGCCGATTTTCAGCTCGTTCTCAACTTCATCGAGCAGCTCCATCGGATCGCGGATATCACGGTCAAGTTTGTTCATAAAGGTGAGGATCGGCGTATCGCGCAGACGGGTAACTTCCATCAGCTTACGGGTACGATCTTCAACACCTTTTGCGGCGTCGATAACCATCAGGCAGCAGTCCACCGCCGTCAGGGTACGATAGGTATCTTCCGAGAAGTCTTCGTGCCCGGGGGTGTCGAGCAGGTTAACCAGGCAGTCGTGATACGGAAACTGCATCACAGACGTGGTAATGGAGATCCCACGCTGCTTTTCCATCTCCATCCAGTCCGACTTAGCGTGCTGGTTGGAACCACGGCCTTTTACTGTACCGGCGGTCTGAATGGCCTGTCCGAACAGCAGCACCTTCTCGGTGATGGTCGTTTTACCGGCGTCCGGGTGAGAAATAATTGCAAAGGTTCTTCTTTTCGCTACCTCTGCGGCCAAAAGGCTTGTCATAATTGTTGTCTCTTTGATTATGTACAATCATATGTACAAAGAAAAATTCATGCCGCTGATTGTACATTTTGGAGGTATCAGAGCATAGCAGAACATGATCAGTAGGTGTATTTGTAGCCAAAGAACATTTGTACATGCAGCAATCTTTGTTCTATTGACACTGTTTATTCATACAGTTAAAAATAACACTGTATACAAACACAGTATAGAGGGATTTTTATGCGTATTGAGATCTGCATAGCCAAAGAGAAAATGACTAAAATGCCAAACGGTGCTGTGGATGCGTTAAAGGAAGAATTAACTCGACGCATCAGTAAGCGTTATGACGATGTAGAGGTGATCGTAAAAGCCACCAGCAACGATGGCCTTTCTGTTACGCGCACCGCCGATAAAGATTCAGCTAAAACTTTTGTTCAGGAAACTCTGAAAGATACCTGGGAGTCTGCTGACGAGTGGTTTGTTCACTAATTAACACGTAAAATCGGTAACGGCTGGAAATCATTTAATACTCGCACTATCGGAAGTTCACCAGCCAACCGCAGCACGTTCTTGCATACGACGTGTCTGCGGTTTTTCAACCATTTAGATACAGCACTCTCATCGCATTCATTCTTCCGCATTAAAGTATATATGACCATATCACCTTAATATTTTTCTTCTTCAGATAAAAATTGTTATCTATGTATACTTTTAAACCGAATCCGTGTAGAGTCTCTACCTAAGTTAGTTCACAGTTACCCCTTCAGTTTGCGCCATTAACCTCCTGACTTTTGCCGCTATCTGTAAGCATTCCTGTATACCTGAAACTACAGGGGTCATCTACGAACTTTAAGAACACCCAGGATAAAAATTGTCAACTATATTATATATAACACCATACTAATTCGAGGTTATATGAACAGCATACTGATAATCACTTCACTACTTATCATATTCAGCATTTTTGGTCATGCTCTAATAAAATTAGGGATTGGCATATCCAATAACCCGGACAAAACCGATGTATAAGTCAACATATCCTTAATCAGACATACAATATTGCAATGAAAACCAATAATATTTTAAGGAATATCTTCATGAAATCAAAAGACACCCTAAAGTGGTTCCCTGCGCAGCTTCCTGAAGTCAGAATTATCCTGGGAGATGCTGTCGTGGAAGTAGCAAAACAGGGAAGACCTATCAATACCAGAACATTGCTTGATTACATTGAAGGAAACATAAAGAAAAAGTCATGGCTGGATAACAAAGAATTATTACAAACAGCGATATCAGTTCTTAAAGACAACCAAAATTTAAATGGTAAAGTGTAACCCCCCTGAAAAATAATTTTTTAATGCATTAAAAAATATCAACAACTACGTTATTCCTCAACAACCTACTTTTTTACCATTTTTCCACTTTAACAACATTTTGCTCCACTTTTCCACGACCAAACAACTTGAAATCTGGTTAAAATAACATACAACACTATTATTCGTCTTCCTCGAGTCCGCCCGGATTTCGAAAAACAAACCGAGTTAAAGCCATTTTTCAAAAAATCGATTTTGGGTTACACCAAAATTACGGGACTGCATCCGAATTCGTTTATTTTCGAACGTATACATACAAATATGTACAATAATAAGCGAAATAATTTTTGGATATGCATTATGATATGTACACCAATTTCGTATAGAGTCTCACTATGTCTCGAATTTTTGCTTACTGTCGGATATCAACTCTGGATCAGACCACCGAAAATCAACGCCGGGAAATCGAAAGTGCAGGTTTTAAAATCAAACCTCAGCAAATAATCGAAGAACACATTAGCGGCTCAGCAGCAACCAGTGAGCGTCCTGGTTTTAACCGGTTGCTTGCTCGCCTGAAATGTGGTGATCAATTGATTGTGACAAAACTGGATCGCCTTGGTTGTAATGCAATGGATATCAGGAAAACAGTGGAACAACTGACCGAAACAGGTATCAGAGTGCATTGCTTAGCATTGGGGGGCATTGACCTGACCAGTCCAACAGGAAAAATGATGATGCAAGTAATTTCAGCAGTCGCTGAATTTGAACGAGACCTTTTACTTGAACGCACTCATTCCGGGATAGTAAGAGCCCGGGGCGCAGGGAAACGTTTTGGTCGACCACCTGTGTTAAATGAAGAACAGAAACAGGTGGTATTCGAACGAATTAAGTCAGGTGTAAGTATAAGTGCCATTGCCCGGGAATTCAAAACCTCGCGGCAAACCATTTTAAGAGCCAAAGCAAAACTTCAGACACCTGACATATAAAAAATAATCTCGGTGTGAGATGCTTTACGTCTTCCAAGCCCCCTTCCTTGCCGTAAATGGAAAGATACATCTAATTATAGAATTTATATGTTTTACCCTACGGCAGTGCTGGCCATTCAATATCCTGTGCAGTTGACGTATCAACACGGTTCAGCAACACCCGATACTTTTTCCAGGCTTCCAGCAACGGGGTTTCTTCCTCCGTTGCATATACAGCTCACCTTTTTTCACCCACGATTAACCAACAGCCAGACCAGCAGACACGCCACCACCGGCACAGCAAAATCCATCAGGCTTGCCACATCCCACACGCGCGGATCAAAACCGCCCCACCACGGCATGTTAATCCTCTTGCCATGCCCAAACATTTCAATCCAGCGATATTCCGCCTGGGTGTGTTCACGCGCAATGAAGAACGTACAACCGGCTATCGCCCCGTAAGCCCAGTTCCCGGTAAAAAGACCAACCAGTAGCTGCGCAGCCACAGCACAAAGCGCATGAAGGAAAGGTGTTATATCCATTTTCATCCTACCCAATAAAACGGGGCGCTCGGCCCCTTGATATTATTTAGACGCAAGCGCCGCCTCAATTGCAGATAATCTTTGTCTTAATTCTGCGTTTTCTTCTTCCAGTGCTGTTATTCTGTCGTCTGACTCTCTGGCTACCTGAACAAGCAAGCCAGTAACACCAGAATAATCTACTGTGTAATAACGTTCACCTTCTTCACCTTCCGATCCGCTTGCACCGTCCTGATATTTCATTGCGGAACCTACAACTTCTGGGATTGCTTCCAGAGCTTCCTGTGCAATGACACCAGCATAGGGCATACCGTTTTCTTTAAGCGTGTATGTATAGCCGTTCATTTTACGGATGCGGTCGGTTGCATTATCGATCACCTGAATGTTGTCTTTCAGATCCCGGTCGGAATGCTGGTTAAATGCGGTGGCATGACATGCACCATTAACGCTTAACATATAGGTGTTATCGGTATTTTTTTGCGCATAGAACATATAAGCGCCACCATCAACACCGACTTCATAAACAACAGGACGGCTGGAGTTGCCCCACAATTGAGCAGTAACACCAGCATAAGCGGTTCCCTGTGTGTTTAATGTCATGGTTGACCCATGATTGGCATATTTGATCTGTAATGTGTCGGTGTAATCAAATTTAATAAGCGCGTTACTTCCACGCTTGCTGTATGACATAAGGCAGTTACCCATTTTGAGGTATCCGCTGTCACCGGGAAAAATCATCGTACCGCCATAAAGGTTGGTAAAGTCCCAGCAAATGTTTGTCCCGTTATCGTTCAGGTTAAGGCGCGCCATTGCGTTACCTGGACTGTCTATCCATTTTTTGAGGTATAGTTCGCAATACGCATCCTCAACACCTGCCGTCCTGTGAGTTGAGCGGAGTTTTCTCCCAAATATAGCTCCGCTAGTTGGCAATACCTGCTGATACCATGAAGCAGACCAGTCACCAACGATTTCATCTTTGCTGTCTACATATAATTTTGTTGCGTAGCTTCCTTGATCGTTTTTTAATTTGCTAACGTCGGATTTTAGCGTTTTGATGTCATCAGGAATTACTGTCGATGTAGCCATTTGTCTCCCTCACATCCAGCCACGAAGTTGATGCTCAACAACAATCGCGTATTTATCGAATATTGACGATTTTTTTGCATCATTAATGATGCGCACGTTTACAAAATATCCGTCCTCCTTAACACATACCGGTTCGCCATCTTCAGTCAGTTCTCCGGTTTCTTTGTACACGTTACCTATCACGTCAATAAGAATATCACCCTGCATCGACTCGTCATCATAATAGCCAATACTCTCCATAAAGGCCGAAAAGTCGGCCCTGTCTGCAAATTTGAGCGTTAAATCTTTCATTTAATACTCTCCCCCATTTGCGCATCAGTTAATTCTTTATGCCAGAGACGAAGATTTCTCAAATGGCCGAATAGATGACGAGTTCCCGATGTGGCTTGACCTCCAATTCGAATAAAGGTCCGTGTTTTTACGCCCGTCCACTCCGTTTTCATGGTTTTAGTAGCCTCACCGTTAGAAACTACTCGTTTAGTACCATCAGAATAAATATTAAAACCACCAATGAATTTTCGAACATCAGTTCGACCAGCAAACACACTAGAAACGTAAGTACTTGTCGACGCTTTATAAGTTTGCATATAAAGCTGACCGTAATATTTCTCAGTTGTGTTAAAAGCGTATGTAATTGACTCAATAGGTGGCACACCAGAAAAATCAAAAATACGCGGTGCTACATTAGGAGGAATATCGCCCCAATTTCTATTAACCTCGACCAGGCACGTAAACGGTCTATTATAGATATTATTTTCAGTTGGGATCGTCACCATATCACTGGAGCGGGTTGCGGGTACAGTTGTCGTAATAACAAAAGATGAAGCACATCCGCCGTTTTCAAATTGTGGTGTTGCAAGGTAAATATAATCTCCCGCTTCAGTTACACCACCTTTTTTCGGCGCATACTGAATCATTGCGCCAATTAAGGTTTCACCTTCAACAGCTTCTATAGTTGCCTCATAGAAAATCCACCCTGTAACCGGATCTTTAGTTGCAGTAGCTGCTATTCTATTGGCTGCTCCGCCAGTTTTTTCTATTATCAGAGTTCCGAAAGTTAAATAAGCATCTCCTAAAAATGTATAAACCGACCCATCGTATTTTTCAAAACGCAAACGACAACGAAGACCATCAGGAGCTTTAACCCTGCATGAAACAGTGCAATACTTATTATCGCCACTAACATCAATCCCCCGGGATGCACTGCATGTATGCAGACTAAGTGCAGATGATTGTCCTGTCATATTATCTTTTGTTCGCATTTTGGCATATGAAAAACCAAATTCATCAACACCATTATTAGTTTTATCGATATTGCTGGTACTCGTCCATTCAGCGGGGATATTGGATTTAACAAAATAGTTAGTGCGCTGTCCTTCAATCAATAAACCTTCTTTTTCAAATCGTGGCTCATCAATTTTAGCAACACTAAATACGCCTGATTTATTGATATATGTGGCAGTTGATGCGCGTTTAAACTTTACAACCTTATCGCCAGGCATCGTTATTTCATCATCACCAATAACAATCTTTTTATATGACGGCGAAAAGCCCGTAATCATATCCAGTGAATCGTTAAACGGTATCCACACATCGGGAAGCGGCTGCAAAACTTGTTTATACGGCTCCGCAGCCTGGCTTGCATACTCTCTGGCTGCGTCTTCACTTGCTTTTGCAGCCGTCTGGCTTGCTGCCGATGCTTTCGCTGAGTTAGCCGCCGCAGTCTCGCTCGCCTTTGCGTTGGTTTCACTGGTTTTTGCAGCTTTTTGACTGTTGGCTGATGCAGAGGCAGAAGAAGCCGCCGCACTTGCAGAACCAGCTGCGGCACTCTCGCTTTGGGCTGCTGCATCCTGACTGTTTTTCGCCGCAGTTTCACTGGCTTTGGCATTCGTTTCGCTGGTCTTCGCTGCCGTCTGGCTGGACTTTGCGTTAGTTTCACTCGTCTTCGCAGCTTTCTGGCTGTTAGCCGCAGCAGTTGCTGATCCAGTTGCTGAAGTCGCAGAACCGGCTGCCGCGCTCTCGCTTTGGGCTGCTGCAACCTGGCTGTTTTTTGCCGCAGTTTCACTGGCTTTGGCATTCGTTTCGCTGGTCTTCGCTGCCGTCTGGCTGGACTTTGCGTTGGTTTCGCTCGTCTTTGCGGCTGTCTCGCTATTTTTCGCGTTGGTTTCTGATTTTTTGGCTGCTGTCGCGGAGTTTTCTGATGCAGTCTGTGAGGTCGCTGCCGCCTGTGCACTATTAGCTGCATTCGTTTCTGAGGTTTTCGCCGCGTTCTTCGATGATGCCGCTGCAGTTTCGGATTTCTTTGCCGCCGCTGCGCTCTGAGAGGCGGCTTCGGCGTTGCGTGCCGCTTCTTCCACCATTTCCTCAAAACGACGCAATGCCTCCGGCATGACATCATCTTCCGTCATGGCACCGAGAAAATCATTCAGCGTACCTGGTCTGGAACCTTCATAGACGGTAATGGTTCCGGCATGTGAAGGCGGAAAACCTTCAACAAGCAGGATAACGCTGTACTGGCCATACTCAACATCCATGCTGTAACGCCCGGCTTCATCCGGATTTTCAGAGGCCACCGTGTTCACCAGTACCGTGGTGCTGTTACGCTTTGCCTTCAGTTGAATAGTGCAGTTCTGTATTGGTTTTCCCGCACCATCTTTCAGCACACCTGAGATTTTTACTGCTGCCATATCCACTCCACAAAAAAGCCCGCCTGAACCGGCGGGCTGTCATAACACTGTGTTACCTGGCTAATCAGAATTTATAACCGACACCCACGATGAAACCGTCAGTGCGCCAGTCACCACTGCCGGAACCTTCATAAGCAAGGTCAATGGCCACGGATTCGGTCGGGTTAAACTGCACGCCAGCCCCCCACGCCAGAGACGTGTTGCTGTGGCGACCGTCATCACTTCCGGTCAGCACATCGTGCGTTTTCCCCTTGTTGTCAGTTACGCGGAGATAATCCCCGGAGAAGGTCGACACACGGCTGTAAGCCATACCCGCCATCGCATAAGCACTGAACCATTCATTCACGCGTACAGATGGCCCCGCCATCATGCTGAACCAGCGGTTACGCACGGAATCTTCATGCCAGCGGGTATCGCTGTAATGCGTTTTTTGCTCATCTTTGGCATTGGCATAACTGAATGACGTCACCAGCCCCAGCGTGTCCGTAAATTCATAACGGTATTTCACGTTAATGCCCTTCAGGTCATCACTGCCTGGCATATCAGTATGGGTCTGAAGATACCCGGCGCTTAGTGTGGACTGATGCTCTGCTGCGCTCGCTGGCGTACCAGCGGCAACCAGCCAGACTACTGCGGACAGAATAACAGCACATAATTTACGCATAATTACCTCTCGCTTTTCTGCAATAAAAAAGGCGTCATTTCTGACGCCCGTATTGGGGTTATAAAATTCAGCTGATACTGATGCCTGCGGTGGCTTTCTTCATCACCACAACCAGCAAATCGCTGATACTTGCTGTGGGATACCAGTCATTTACCAGCCATGCTGACACCGAAAACTCCAGCGTCATGTGACCGTGACCGGCAGGCATATCAATAACGCCACTGTAAATCAGCGTATTATCCAGCGCGGTACGGTTATAAATTTCAGCACCGTTTTTCCGCACTATCAGACGGCATGAGGAGTAAATATCAGTATGCTCTCTCTCATGTTTAGCGCCGCTGAATGCCACCGCCGGAATAACAATCTGCCGGTCAAACGGCTGATCGTCATAAATCCTGACGGTAATGGTCCCTGATGGCCACCGTTCCGGTGCACGGGAGTCCCGGGGGAAAGCTTTGCCCACTGTTTTAACGAGATCGCCTTCAATCTGGTTCGCGGACAGTTTTCCCAGAACCCGGCAGTTCTCGTTAATCGTGACGTTGTTGAGCGTCCCGGAGTTCGCATTCACGTTACCGCTGATATCGGCATTTTTCGCCGTCAGCCGCCCGTCCGGTGTCAGGGAAAATGCCGGAGGATTACCGCCGCTGGTAATGGTGGGAGCCGTCAGATATTTCAGGAACACTTCATTCATAAATATCTGATCGCCCTGACCAACAAACATCGGCTTTGTGTTGCCATTCGCAGGATTAACCATCGCAATCCTGTCCGCCGCCAGCAGCACCTGACTCTGCATGCCGTCAGGGGTGTTCTCAATACCGGCACCAATACCCGCGATATAAAGGCGTCCGTCCTGCATCTGCTGCAGCTTCACAGCCCACATGCTGTTCAGGTTATTATTTGTATCAACCTGAACCTTCTGTATCTGCTGAATTGCCGCACTCTGGTCTTCCAGTTTCTTATTGACGGTCTGCGTGATTTCATTGCTGACATCCGTAATGGACGTCCTGATTTCAGCCAGGTCAGGCGCAAGCTGACCGTTATCAATCTGCGTCCACAGCTCCTGAGCCAGATGGCTTTTCCCTATCTCGCCTTTGAAAAAATCCAGATAGCCGGATGCATCATCACTCGGCTGGCCAACAGCCTCCACAAATGCCGATTTGCCAACGGTGTTCACACTGCGGATGTAAAAATAATAATCATGGCCCGGTTTGATATTGATACTGGCAGCTATCCAGTACAGCGCCGTGCCAAGATAGCGGGCTGTGGTTTCAACCTGCCTGATATCCGCAATCCGCTTTTCCGAGAACCAGAACTCAAACTGTACCGTCGGATCATAAACGGCAAGATGGGGCGTGGCGGTTATCTGAAAATAGCCCGGCGTCAGCTCAATCCGCGACGGCGCTGCCGGTGCGGCAATCCGGAACGATACCGATGCCGGATCGCCCTGCTGTCCCCACGCATTTACCGCCCGGACCGTCAGCGTGTAACGCCCCAGCGCCAGTTGCCTGAAGCGGTATGTGGTTTCCGTCGTCCTGGCCGTGCTGACCAGCCGCTCACTGCCGTCGTCCGCTGCCACGGTCAGGCGAAGCAGGAAGCTCACGCCCTTCACCACCTTCGGCGTGTCCCAGCGGGCCAGTACCTGATACTCCCCGCTGTCTGCGGTGACTTCGGCAGTCAGGTGCTGCACCGCTGGCGGCGTGACACCATTCACCGTGCCGCTCTGGTCACCGTCAAAGTGCGCCCCGTTATCCACGATGGCTTCTTTCTCCGGTACATGCTGCACGGCGGTGATGGCATACGTGCCATCGTCGTTCTCACGGATACTCACGCAGCGGAACAGGCGCTGGCGCAGCGTCGGCAGCTTCAGCCCCCATACGCTGTATTCAGCAACACTGTCAGGAACACGGCTCACTTTTACCTTCACGCCGTCGGTGACGGACTGAACCTCCACGCTGACCGGATTGCCACTTCCGTCAACCAGGCTTATCAGCGTGGTACCGGAGGATGGCAGCGTGATTTCACGGTCGAGCGTCAGCGTCCGGGTCTGGCTGTTCACCGCCAGTACACGACCACCGGTGCTGATACCGGCATAGTCATCATCACAGATTTCAATAACATCGCCCGGTACATGGCGAAGCCCTTCTGCGCCGACGCTGAAATCCACGGTCTGCGTTTCCAGCAGTTCCGTTTTAATCAGCCACAGCCCGGCGCGGTGTGCCTGCCCCCGGCTGGTACAGCCAAAGGCATCCATCTTCGTGACGTTACGACCGTAACGGGCAATGGCCTGCGTGTCCTCCACAAGCTCTGTCGCCGTCTCCCAGCCGTTGTTCGGGTCAATCCAGTTCACCTCAACGGCATTATGGCGGTCCTTCAGGGCGCTGAAGCTGTAGCGGAACGGCGCGCCATCATCCGGCATCACCACATTACTGCGGTTATAGGTCCACACCTTATCCGACGGTCGGTCCTGCACGAATGTCAGCGTCTGCCCGTTCCATACCGGCATACAGCGCATCGCCGAGCAAAAATCACTGAGCACATCCCACGCCTTGCGCTGTGTGGCCAGGTACGCATTACAGGTGATGCGCGGCTCCGTGCCGCCAAAACCATCCGGCACCGACTGGTCGCAATACTGGCCGATGACATACAGCGCCCATTTATCCACATCTGCCGCACCAAGACGTTTCCCCATGCCGTAGCGCGGATGGGTCAGCATATCCCACAGACACCAGGCCATGTTGTTGCTGTATGCTGGCTTAAACGTTCCGTCCCAGATACCGCTGTATTGCCGCGTCTGCGGGTTATAGTTCGACGGCACCTGCAGAATGCGCCCGCGAAGATGATAATTACGGCTCACCTGCTGGCTGCCGAACTGCTCCGAATCCACCTGCACGCCGACCAGTGCCGTGTTCGGGTAGCACTGTTTCACATCGATGATTTCGGTGTATGACGACCAGAGCGTTTTGTTCTGCAGCTGGTCTGTGGTGCTGTCCGGCGTCATTCTGCGCATCCGGATATTAAACGGGCGCGGCGGCAGGTTATCCACCACCACCGAGGCCAGATACTGTGAGGTGGTTTTGCCCTTAATGGTGATGTCTTTTTCCGTCACCCAGCCACCATTACGCTGTATCTGAACCAGCAGGCGAACTTCCGACAGATTCCGGTCCCCCTTTGAGGTGGTTTCCACCAGTGCCTGCACACCGAAGGTAAAGCGCAGACGGTCGATGTTTGCAGACGTGATGGTCCGGGTAATCGGCGTGTCGTACTTCACTTCCGTACCCAGCACCGTCTCGGAGCCGGAGGATTCAAATCCCTCCGGCGGTGTCTGCTCCTGCTCACCTGCCCGGAACACCACCGTGACACCGGAGATATTGGTATTCCCCTCACTGTCCAGCACTGGCGTACTGTTCAGCAGCACACTTTTTAATCCGTCCACCGGACCTTCAACCGGCCCTTCACTGATGGCGTCTATCACGCTCAGCATCTGGGATGATTTCAGGTTGTCCTTCGCTTCGCGCGGGGTATGCCCCTTACTGCTGCCTTTACCCATTCGTCATGATCCATAAACGATAAAACCGCCCGGAGGCGGTTTCACATAAAACATTTTGCATCAGCGACCAATCACCACAACCTGACCACCATCCCCTTCGTCTGCCGTGCTGATCTCCTGAGAAATCACGCGTGACCCCACGCGCATTTCACCGTACAGAACGGGCAGAACATTCCCCTGGGCAACCATGTTATCCAGTGAGGAGAAATAGGTGTTCTGCTTACCGTTATCCGTTGTCTGTGTGCGGGGAGTTCTGGCTTTCGGTGCCAGCATCTGAGCCACACCACCGAGCACCATACTGGCACCGAGAGAAAACAAAATGCCGGTCATACCACCGGCACCAATGGCTGCCCCCCATGCTGCAAGGGTGGCTCCGGCGGTAAAGAATGATCCGGCAATGGCGGCTGCTCCCAGGACAATCTGGAATACACCACCTGACTTGGCCCCGGCGACTCTGGGAACAATATGAATCACAGCGCCATCAGGCAGAGTCTCATGTAACTGCGCCGTTAATCCGGACGTGCTGACGTCCCGCCCGGCAATCCGTACCTGATACCAGCCGTCGCTCAGTTTCTGACGAAACGCCGGGAGCTGTGTGGCCAGTGCGCGGATGGCTTCAGCCCCCGTTTTCACACGAAGGTCGATGCGGCGGCCAAATCGTTGCAAATCCCCGTAAAGGCAGATGCGTGCCATTCCCGGTGACGCCAGAGGGAGTGTGTGCGTCGCTGCCATTTGTCGGTATACCTCTCTCGTTTGCTCAGTTGTTCAGGAATATGGTGCAGCAGCTCGCCGTCACCACAGTAAATGGCGGCATGATTCGGCACCGATGAACCAAAACAGCACAGCAGCACATCGCCCGGTTGTGCTGATGACAACGGCACCTGATACAGCCCTGTGGCCTCCAGATTATCCAGATAGAGATTCTGACCGTGACGCCACCAGTCATCCCCGCGATGAAAATCCGGCATCTCAATCCCCGCCAGATGATAAGCATCCCGGAACAGCGTGTAACAGTCCGTCACCCCGTGCTCAAAGCGCCGCCCGGTGAGATGCGGCACACAGCGGAACTTGTGAATCGCCCCCCGGCAGACCAGCCACCACGGCAAATCACTCTGCACCTGCAGCCGCCGGTCAGCCTCACTCAGCCAGGGCAGACCACCGGGATGGCTGTGGACCAGTGCCACAATCTCACCCTGCATCTCTGCCTGCAGCCAGTCCTCCGGAGCCATCCGGAAATAATCCTCCGGCTCACCGGAGATATTCACGCAGGGAAAATATCTTTCCCCCTCCGGCGTTCTCACCACGAAGCCGCACGACTCCGCTGGCGCACATCGCCGGGCGTGCGCCAGAATCGCTGATTCTGTCTCTGTCATGGGATTACTGCGAAAGTTTGTTAATGGAAAGGAAGCCGCCAAAGTTGCCGACGTTATTGCGAAACTTACAGCCACTCAGGCATTTGCTGCATTTATCCTTCGTGATATCGGACGTCGGCTGGTCATATTCATCAGCGACAGCCGGACCGTGATAACCGCACTCATCACCGCGATAGGTCCAGGTGCAGGTGTTGGCCAGCATGATGCGCCCCGGAAAAACGGCACCATCCGTTTCCGTCGGCGTGGACAGTACAAAAGAGGCACTGACCGCGCTCAGTTCGCTGCACTGCTCGATGCGCCAGCGGCTGATCACCTCCTGCTCCGGATCGGCGTCGCTGTTTCCGTTGACGAAGTTCACCGCATCCAGAAAACGGGCATAAACCTTACGCCTGACCACCGTTCCGCCGACCAGACTCTGCAGGTCTTCCGCCATCCCGGTGACCATACCGTACAGGTTAGAAACCGTCAGCGTGGGGCGCGTACTGGTGCCTTTGCCATTCAGTTCAAAACCACTCCCCTGAATGGGATACGGCTGATACTGTCGCCCCTGCCAGGTGACCGGCTCACCTTTTTCGTTCTGCTCATTACAGAAAAAATAACGTTCTCCACCGACCTCTGTCAGGTCGATTTCCCAGAGCACCACGCTGGCCGACTGCTCCGCACGGGTGCATTCATTCAGTGTTTCCTGTTGGATATCCTGCATCAGTTCACCACCTGTTCAAACTCTGCGCTGAACTCAACACGCAACATACTGACCCGCGACGACCATTTTGCGCAGGTCACCTTTATCTGCCGGTAGCCATAAGGCGGCGTCCACAGAAAGGCCTTCCAGCCCCCGTGCTCAGCCAGAAACGACTCCAGCGCCGCGGCCTCCCAACGGGGAACAGAAAGCGTCACGCTGTACGTTTTCAGGTCAGTGTTCAGCCCGGCAGGCGCTCGCTGGGAATAGCCATCACCAAAGCGCACCTTTCTTACGGAAGGGGCCGAAGCCACATCCATACCGGGTTTCACTTTCCAGCGGAAGGTTTTCATCGTCCACCTCCGGAGAACAGACCACCATCGCGCATCTGCCCGGTCACAACATCCATTGCCGCCTTACGGGCTACGTCATAAACAGCCTTCAGCGCCTGTGGCCCTATCTGACCGTTCGTGCCGTCGTTGTTAATCACCACATGGTTATTCTGCTCAAACGTCCCGGACGCCTGCGACCGGCTGTCCGCCATGCTGCCCGGTGTACCGACATAACCACCGGTGGCATAGCCGCGCATCAGCCGGTAGAGATTCCCCACGCCAATCCGGCTGGTTGCCTCCTTCGTGAAGACAAATTCACCACGGTGAACAATCCCCGCAGGCTCATATTTGCCGCCGGTTCCCGTAAATCCCCCGGTCGCAAAATGGAATTTCGCCGCAGCTGCCTGAATGGCTGTACCGCCTGACGCTGATGCGTCACCACCGACAGCACCGCCAATGACACTGCCCACACTCCCGACGATCCCCACCATTGCCTGCTTAAGCAGAATTTCTGTCATCATGGACAGCACGGAACGGGTGAAGCTGCGCCAGTTCTGCTCACTGCCGGTCAGCATCGCCGCCATATTCTGCGCAATACCATCAAAGGTCTGCGTGGCTGCACTTTTAACCTGCGACATACTGTCCGTGGCACTCTCTTTCCACTCGCTCCAGCCGGACCTGAGGCCTGCCATCCAGTTCCCGCGAAGCAGGTCTTCAGCCGCCCAGGTCTTTTTCTGCTCTGACATGACGTTATTCAGCGCCAGAGGATTATCGCCATACTGTTCCTTCAGGCGCTGTTCTGTGGCTTCCCGTTCTGCCTGCCGGTCAGTCAGCCCCCGGCTTTTCGCATCAATGGCGGCCCGTTTTGCCCGTTGCTGCTGTGCGAATTTATCCGCCTGCTGCGCCAGCGCGTTCAGGCGCTCCTGATACGTAACCTTGTCGCCAAGTGCAGCCAGCTGGCGTTTGTACTCCAGCGTCTCATCTTTATGCGCCAGCAGGGATTTCTCCTGTGCAGACAGCTGGCGACGTTGTGCCGCCTCCTCCAGTACCGCGAACTGATTTTCCGCCTTCCACAAATCCCGGCGCTGCTGGCTGATTTTCTCATTCGCTCCGGCATGCTTCTCCAGCGTCCGGAGTTCTGCCTGAAGCGTCAGCAGGGCAGCATGAGCACTGTCTTCCTGACGATCGCCCGCAGACACCTTCACGCCGGACTGTTTCGGCTTTTTCAGCGTCGCTTCATAATCCTTTTTCGCCGCCGCCATCAGCGTGTTGTAATCTGCCTGCAGGATTTTCCCGTCTTTCAGTGCCTTGTTCAGTTCTTCCTGACGGGCGGTATATTTCTCCAGCGGTGTCTGCAGCCGTTCGTAAGCCTTCTGCGCCTCTTCGGTATATTTCAGCCGTGATGCTTCGGTATCGCTCTGCTGCTGCGCATTTTTGTCCTGTTGACTCTGCTGTTCAGCCTTCTTTCGGGCGGCTTCAAGCGCAAGACGGGCCTTTTCACGATCATCCCAGTAACGCGCCCGCGCTTCATCGTTAACAAAATAATCATCCTTGCGCAGATTCCAGATGTCGTCCGCTTTCTTAAACGCAGCCTCTGCCTTAATCAGCATCTCCTGAGCGGTATCAGGACGACCAATATCCAGCACCGCATCCCACATGGATTTGAATGCCCGTGCTGTCCTGTCTGCCCAGGTTTCCAGCGTGCCCATGTTCTCTTTCAGGCGTCGGGTCTGGTCATCAAACCCTTTCGTTGCTGCCTCGTTCGCCGCCTGCAATGCCCCGGCCTCATCGCCGGAACGCTGCAACTGAGCAACATACGCAATCTGCTCCGCCGTCACGTTATGGAACTGGCGCGCCATCGCCGTCAGCCCCGACGTCGGGTCAGTGGTCAGCTTCCCGAAGGCTTCAGCGACCTTGTCCACCTCCACGCCGGATGCAGAAGAGAAACGCGCCACACTCTGGCTGATGGACGCAATCTGAGCCTCACCGCTTACCCCCGCCTTAACCAGTGCACTGAGTGACTCGCTGGTCTGGTTAAACGTCAGCCCTGCCGCCTGCCCGGCTCTGGACAGGACCAGCATACGATCTGCCGTCAGACCCGACTGATTACCGGAAAGGACCAGCGTTTTGTTGAAATCGGACAGGGTTGAGTTACCCTGATACCAGGCATACGCCAGCGCACCGGTCGCCACCGCCAGCGAGGTGGCCCCGACCATCGGCAGGGTGATCGCACCGGCAAGCCCCCGGAACATGGGGATCATCCCGCCGAAGGAGTCCTTAACCTGACCACCCTGTTGCAGCAGGATCAGCCACGGGCTTTGCCCGCCTGCAAGCTGCGTGGCCACGTCGGTGAACTGTGCAGGCAGCATACGCATGGCGGCTTTATACTGTCCGACGGAAATCCCCGCTTTCTGTGCAGCCAGCGCCTGCCGGTTCATCGACTGTTCAACGACTGCCGCTGTTTTTTTCGCATCACTTTCCGTACCGGAAAAATGACGCCTGACTCTGGCCATCTGCTCGTCAAATCTGGCCGCATCCAGACTTAAATCAACGACCAGATCGCCTACCGGTTCAGCCATACCGGACTCCTCCTGCGATCCCTTCTGATACTGTCATCAGCATTACGTCATCCTCCGTCATGTCCGCCACATCCGGGGAAGCGGGGATAACTTTATTCCCGTCCGGACCAAAGCGGACGCCTCCGGCAAGCCCTGCCGCTTTCTGCATCAGCACATCATCTTCAGGCTCTTCGTCAGCCTCACACCGGTTCAGCAGACTGAAATCCAGCGGATGCATATCCGGATCGCTGAAAAACAGGCTGAGCACGGTGTACGTCAGCCCGGAAAAGTGCATATCCAGCAGAACATCATGAAAATAATGGGTACTGTAAAAACGGTGCCAGTCGGCATACTCCGTGGATGACATCCCGGCAAGCATGGCGCGCCAGTCGGGTCGCCCCATCTCACGCGCCAGTTTCAGGGCAAAACTCAGCTCACCGTCGAACACTTTCCCGCAGAAACAGGCTCTGCAGGCCCGGCGTCCTCTGCCTGTTCAGGGGCATTATTCACCACAAACTCATACATACCGGACAGCCGGTACACCACGTTTTCAGCATGAGAAATTGCCTCTGTGGGCCAGGTGGTAAGCACTTCCTGCTCAATCTGTTTAACGGCTTCATTCATGGACGGCATCTGCGTCTTCTTCGGATGGTTATGCCACAGAGACATCGCCACCACAAAAGCGCCGGTTCTGATGACGTCTTCCACAGTAAACTTCCGGTTACTGTCGGATTCTGCCTGCTGTTTCATCAGGGCGAGATGCTCAATACGCTGCAGGGCTGACAGTTCAGAAAGCGTGACGGTCACGCCGTTATATTCAAATGATTCGGTTTTCAGGAACATCGCTGACTCTCCGGATTAACTGGCGGTGACGGTGATTTCTGCAACCGCAGCAAACTCACCATTACCGGATACAACCGGAATGTTGACCTTGCCTGCAGCAACGCCGTTCACGGTGATGGTCATACCACTGACCGACACGGTGGCTTTTGTTTTATCCGCAGACACCGCACGGAAGCTCTTGTCGGTTACACCTTCCGGCTGGAATGCCACGGTCAGCGTGGTGCTCTGCCCTTTCACTACGGAAGCACTGGCTGGCGTTACCGTCATGCCGGTTGCTGCCGTCACCGTACTGCGATCTTCAGCCATCGACGGGCGTCCAACATTGGTGACCTTCACCGTGCGGGTGATCACTTCCTTCGCCGTCACCGCTTTACCGATACTGCTGACCCAGCCACGGAACACATCGACCGTGCCGTTCGGGAAGCGGATTTTATAGGCACGGGTATCACCTTCATTAAACCACGCCAGCAGCGCCTGCTGCCCCTGCTCTCCGGGCATCCACGCCAGCGTGAAGCTGGTATCTCCGGCTGATTTCTGCCCCTGCCCGGTCGCAGTCCAGTCCGCATCTTCATCATCGAGATAGCTGTCGTCATAGGACTCAGCGGTCAGTTCGCCGGGTGTCAGGTCTTTAACTTTTGCCAGACGCGACCAGTCAACGTCTGAAAGCGGGTTCGCATAAGGGTCACCGTTCCCCTTATAAACCCACAGTGTGGTCCCGGCACCTTTCACCGGCATTGTAGGATTTGGTACAGGCATATCGTCCTCACATTTCATAGGTAATGACATAAGTCAGATCGGCTGAACTCCACAGGCCCGCATCATCGTCGCGTCGGTAGTCATAGCCACTGGCCACCATACTGGTGATCAAATCTGACAGTGCCGGGATATCGCTCATCACCGGATAAATCCGGGACTCCATCCACGAATCCAGCTCTGAATCCGGCACCTGAGCAGGCAGGAAAACTTCAATATGCAGCTCCGCCTGCCAGGTATCGCTGTCCAGCTCTTCGCCCGTGTATTCAGCGCTGGTGAGATAAACGGCAATTGCCGGAAAATCTTCCTCATCAAAAACAGCGGGGCGACCATCAAAAAGCGTCGCCCCGGTGTCATGCTTCTCCAGTGCATCCAGTACGGCTGCTCGGAGTTCAGTATGTTTCATCGCTTTATTACCATCCTCAGTTGATGCTGCAGCGCATAGCCCAGCTCTTTCGGAAGACGCTCACGCCGTATCCGCTCAATATTCTGTTTAAACGCCGTGGTAAGCGGCACCGCCATCGGGATTTTCACCACATCAATGGGGTAACGGTTTTTCCCCGCCACACGCTGCATGACATGCCAGCGGCCATTTTTCAGTTGCTGAATAAACGCGCCGGGAATACGACGGTTTCCCACCACAAGCACACTGCCGCCACCTTTCAGGGCTGAACGCTGCCCCTTTTTACGACGCCTGCGTCGGGACAGGACAACCCGCGCATTACCCAGCTTGATTACGGGCAAATCCCCCCGGTTAACTTTGATTCTGGCCTGCGGATTTTTGACCGTGGCCCTTTTCAGCCTGGCCCTTTCCTTTACCAGTTTCCGGCGTACCTTTGTCTCACGGGCAACCTGTGACGCCGACTGCGATATCGCGGATGAAGCAACGCGGTTAATGGCCATTGCGGCGGCACCCGGCACCGCCGTTTTGCTGATACGACTGAGGTTTTCAACGGCCTGCTCAAGACCTTTTATGGCCATACATCCCCTTTCAGCGGCGACGGTTAACGGCAGGTGGTTGCCCCCGGTTGAGCCAGAGATAACAACTCCCTCCGTCATCCGGAGAAACACGATCCACCCAGAATATCTCGCCGTTAATGGTCAGCGTGTCACCACGCCGTACAGCACAAACCGTATCCGTAAGCACAAATAATGACGGGTTGCTTCCTTCAATACGGATCCCACTACTGGCAAAACCCAGCGACTCCGGATCGTCAAAAACGCCATGAACCTCGCCGCCACGCTGTGCACCGGAGGTGAACTGCGCACTGATGCCCATCACTTCAACAATCGTACTGTCCACCCCGGCAAGGGCGGCATCAAAGGCATTCTGAAAATCACGCATAAACAGCCATTCCGCCATCAACGTGTGTTTTTGCATCTGAGGACATAATCAGAATCACCCGACCAACATCCGCAAGCTCAACGGATTCCCCCGTTTCACCATCAATGCCACAGAGATGGAGGCAGGTCAGAACTCTGATGCGCGTTAACGCGCCGGATGTTTCCTCACGAACATCATGAGCCGCGGTTTCACGCTCCCGGATATCCATATTCATAACCTGTACATCATCGCCGGATGACTGCATTTCCTCTTCCCATTCCGCCACCCGCTGCGCTATCTCTGCGGCACTCCCGGATATATCCGGCTCACGCCCCAGAATCAGGGCCAGTTCATCAAGCCGTTTCAGATTTTGCTCTTTCGTTGCCATATCAGCCCCCTGTGAAAAAAGACACGGGGGCATTTCGCCCCCGCTCACGGATTATTTCACCTGTACCACCACAAACTCATCCGGGTCCGGCAACACCATCAGCGGCGCGGACTGCGTCATGGTAAATTCACGGGCGGGATCCCCTACCGTCAGCCAGTGTTTCGGATAACGGGAAGAGGCCACCACACCTTCGGACAACGCCTGCGCATCCTGAATGGCACCGTAACAACGGATCCCATCTGCAGCAGTATTCCCCAGAACCAGCATGCCATCTGGAAGATAACGTTTTTCGATACCGTCTTCTGCTATATAAGACGTTTTCGCCACCACAATGGCCAGATCGCCGTAATACCCCTTGAAGGACACCACTGCGCCCAGATCTTTCACTGCCGTTTCGAGTTGAGAATTTGAACCGCGACGGGTATCCAGTTTTTCGCGGAACAGCTTAAAACCATTCAGCAGACGCCAGACGGTACCGTCCATAATGGCAATATTCACAAGACCGCTGGCCTGGTCGCAGTAGAGGTCAATATCATGTGTAGGATCGAACGTGTCACGATCCTGTTTTGACCACTCCTTACCACTACCCTGAGTGATGTTATTCTTCGTCGACCTGCCAAAATCGACCTCAATTTTCTCGAACTGGTCTCCTTCCATGGTGTATTTGCCATACAACACAGCATTTACCGCCTGCATTTCTTCCACCTGGACAATCGCGTGCTCTTCCTGTTTGAGGTTATCGGTAATGATACGCAGACGGCGGTAAGCCGGATCATTCAGTTGAGATGGATCTTCACCAGGAAGGCGCTCAACCGCCTGCTGGTAATTAAATTCGTGTTTCGGCTTGACGTAGCCCGGACGCAACACGCGGGTTTCACCACCACGATGACGCAGCACTTTTCCTTCAACAACCGGGGAGACATAGGCCGCCACCGGCGTTTTTCCGGTAATTTTGTCCAGCATCACCTCTTCGGTATGGAAATTCACCGTACGGCGGAAAAACAGCTCCAGAAACAGCGCACGAAATTTAACTTTTTGTTCGGTATAACCGAGTAACTGGCGGGTCGTAAACAATCCCATAAATCAGTTCCTTTCATTCAGAAATCAGTCAGGCCACCGCGGTGGCCTGATAACGTGTTACGGCAGCGCCGCGTGACTCAGGGCACTGCCGGCAAAGGCGTTGGCCTTTTTGTGTTCATCCACACTTTCAGGCCAGTGGATTGCCTCCGTCGCAAAGGTTCCCGACTTGTAATACGTCAGCGCCGTCTCTGTGCCTTCAAGCGGCAGTACCAGTATGCCAACCGCACTACCGGCTTTCTGTCCGTCCCAGACCACCAGTTTCCCGGTGGCTTCATCCAGCATCAGGGGCGTCAGTGCCGGTGTTGGCGAGGAAATCCCGCTGCTGCCTGTGGCGGTATGAGCCGGATCATTACCGGCAAAAATACGTACTTCCGCACGCTGTTCAGTGATGGTTTTCGTCACCATATTGTAAAAACCTCCTATTGATGGTCAGCACTGGCTTCATGGCATGGCCATGAGCATTTTCACGTCCGCATCACCGTCTGCTGACGTCTGTGGCACGCCACCCTGTACCGCTGCCGGTGAATGGTTCGCCATGAAATGTTCAAACATGGCGGTTGTGGATGCAGAGACCGGTTCTGCCTTACCTGATCCCGCAGCCAGCACAGCCCGGGCGCTCTCCACAGTCATTCCCGGGCAGGCAGCCAGCTGTTCAGCCTGCACCTCAGCCCCTTTTGCCTCATCCAGTGCCATGATCTGATCACGGAGTGATGGTCCGGCATCCGCCTGCGGTGAAGCAGCCAGGATCGGGCGGGCTTTTTCCACCGTCATCTCCGGCATCGCCGCCAGCGTTGCCGCCAGTTGTTCACGACCGTTCGCTTCTTCACACGCCATAATGCGATCGGCTTCACTCTGCGTGGATGCCACCGGCTGCTGCGGTGCCGCCGCGGCCAGAATCGCCCGGGCCTGTTCAACGCTCATGCCCTGTTGTCCTGCCAGCATCGTGGCAAGCTGTTCACGTCCTTTCGCTTCCTGGCATGTCAGGATCCCCATCACTCGCTGGTTCTCCTGCGCGGCGGCTTCCGTTGCAGTTAATTGCGGCATAGTGCCTCCTCTGACATTACTGTTCAGCGCCGTGGCCATCACACTGATGGCATCCGACGCATTGATTAATTCATCCGCCAGCCCGGCCTCAATGCCGGACTGACCTTCAAAAACAGCGGCCTCTGTTCCCGTGACTGCATCAACAGACAGACCGGTAAACATCGCCACTTTTTCGGCAAACATCCGGCGCGCCGCATCAATCCGCTGCTGCATGTCCTGGCGAACCTCTGCCGGCAACGCTTCAAACTGATTGCCATCCACCTTGTGCGCCCCTGAGTAAATCAGCGTGATATCCACACCGGCCTGCGCCAGATGACCGGCATAGCTGACATGGCTCATCATCACGCCAATGGAACCGATACGGGATGTCTGGGTAACCAGCCGTCGGGAGCAGGCCGACGCCAGCAGCATGGCTGCAGAACAGGCCGTGTCATTGCACAGTGCCCAGACCGGCTTCTGCTGACGGAGGCGGTAAATCATGTCAGCGCAGTCAAACGCGCCGGCGGCCTGCCCGCCCGGACTGTCAATGTCCAGCAGTACGCCCCGCACCTGGCTATCCGCCATTGCCTGCTGAAGACAGGCGACAATACCGTCATAGCCTGTCATTCCGGAAAATGGCCGCATACCACCCAGCCGGTGCACCAGCGTGCCGGTCACCGGCAGTACAGCAATACCGTTCACCACCCTGTAAACACGGGCCGGTCGTTTACCTCCGGCCATGTACTCGTCCGTTTCAGCCAGCATTCCGGGAGCATCAAACTGTACCTGCTGTTGTGGTACCGAAAGACTTGCTGCCCCCATCTCGCGCCCGAGCGCGCAAAAGAAAACCCGCGCATAGGCGGGCTCCAGAAGCAGCGGTTCATTGAATGCTGCGGCAATAATGTGTGAAAGATTACGTCTCACGTGGTGTTGTCTCCTCTTCCGGCCTGCGACTCTCCGCTATCTGCTGCTGATACGCCTGCTCTATCCACACCGGACGTGAGAGTCCGGCTTTTTGCCGCTCAGCAGATTCCCTGACCTGCTGGCGGAAAATGTCCTGATAATCCTCGCCCATCAGCGCCAGCTCTTTCTCATACGTGCTCAGTCCGGCCTCAATGCGCATCACTGATTCCTGGACTTCCTTGAGCCCGTCAATGGCCATTCTTCCGGCACCAATCCACTCTGCCCGTGACCAGGCTGATCGCGCCTGATAAAAATCAAAACGTGCCCGTGGCGGACGAATAATCCCCCGAAGAAGTGCCTCTTCCAGCCAGCAGGAAAACATCTGCGTGGCCAGCCGGGCCGCAATAAATTTTCGCCGCCCCATAAAATAGCGCCACGACTCATTGGCGGAGGCGCGGGCACTTGAGTAACTGACCTTCGAGTAATCACGGGACAACTGTTCGTAGGAAACGCCAAGACCGGCGGCGATATACCGCAGCAGCGCCTGTTCAAGCGCAGAAAATCCATTGTCTGAATCCTGCGCAGTCTGTAGTTTCAGATCATCACCAGGGAAAAGGTGCGGAATTTTGACACCGCCCAGTGTCACGTTATTCGTGTCATACCAGCTGGAAAACTTCTCCAGAATATTAATAAGCGGATTATCCTTCTGCTCCTGTGGCGCGCCGGCGATATATTCAAAGGCCTTTTCGGTATCAAGTTCACTTTCAATCGTCGCTGCATACATCGCCTTCACTATGGCCGACTGAAGCTGTGTTGCCTGCAGGGAATCGAGCATCTTCAGCCGTTCCATGACGCTGTAAAACTGATTAGCCCCACGGGTCTGCCCGTCCTCCACCGGCTCGAAAATATGCAGCATGGCCGGACGCCCGGTGGGAAGTTCACGCGGGATCCGTTCCCATCGTCCACTACCAGAGAACGGAAAATCATCCTCACAGATATGGTACGCGACGGCACGGCCATATCGATCGACCTCCACACCGGCCCGCAGAAAACGGTTCCCCATACCGTGTCCAGGCGTGTCCACCCGTTTCGGACTCACGGCTTTAAAACGCGTACGGAATAACTGCGTGGTTTCCGTATCCCAGACCGGCTGCACAAAGATTTCGCCGTTAAACGCATGAACGCCCACACCTTCACGGATAAATTCCGTGAACGTGCGTTTTCCTTCCACGTCGATCTCGCCAAACATCCCTTCGGCGTATTCCGACCAGGCCGCCTCCACCTCATCGACAAAGCTTTTTGCTGCGGTCTCCCGCATCCCCAGCCAGCGCCAGTTCGGACGGTAGCTGATCAGAAACATATGCCCGACAATGTGATCCTTATGCAGAGCCACCGCATTAGCCGCTATTCCGTTATTGCGCACCAGATCATCTGCCCGGGCATTCCCCAGACGCAACGCGGGCAGCAGGGCCGCATCGGCACTCTGCGCCGGTGGCAACCACTCAGCCATTTGCCCGCCAAATCCTGCACCGCCCCCGTTGTAGCTGAGACTCTCACGAAGCGGAACGCCGTTCACATCAATCAGGACAGGCGTTCGTTTCATAACCTCACTCCCAGCGGACGACGGCGACACCGGGTTGTCCCCAGTACCGACTCCGCATCATTGATCGCCCGGTTAAGCTCATCCAGAGAAGCCGCCGTATATTCAATTCTGCGACCATCTTTCTGGACAGACACCACCCGTTTACCGGTTAATAAATCAAGGCGCGCCTGACGCAGCGCCTGCAGTTCAGCGACTGTAACCATTCACTCCTCCGGACAGCTTCGCTGCCAGTTCTTTAAGGGTTGGCCGGGTCGTCTCTTCTTCCCGGGATTTTGCCAGTACAGCCAGATCAAGCTGCCAGCGTTGCACGGACACACGTAATGCCGCGTAGGCATACACCAGGCAGTCCAGCGCTTCGTTACGCCGCTTTTTGTTATCCCACAGCAGACGCATCTTTCCTTTTTCCCACTTCTCCACAAGCTCTTCCGCGACCAGTTGCTGCGCCTCTGTCTGCGAAAAAATCTCCGGATCATCAGGAAAACGGATAGCATACGACGTGGCTTCATCCACAGGCGTGGGATCGGCTTTCATACGGGCATAGAGAATTTCTTTTGCGGTGTCCGTCCCCACTTCACACAGATACACGCCCCGCTGATTGCGGGTTTTTGGCATGGTGATCACCGGCTTGCCATAGACAGATGCGCCTTTTACCGGCAGCACCCGGAAAACACCGTGTTTTTTTGACCTCTGATAAACGATTTCGCCATCGATCCCCCCGATGTCCCAGCAGACACGGGAAATAGTCATTTCGGTTCCGTCTGCATGGCGGTATTTTTTGTTGATCGCCGCATCCACACGTAACAGCGTCTCTTCCTCATCGGGACGCCCCATAATGATGATTTTATCCACCAGAAAGGCTTCCTCTCCCGGAGCCCATCCCCAGACATACATCTCAAAACGGTTTCGCTGCGAGTCAATGCCCGCCGTCAGATAAACCACCCGGGCAGGCACCGCCGCCGTGTAACGCACAACCTTATCCATCAGCACCTGGTGATCGAGTTTTTCGCCCACAGCCTCTTCCCAGGTCTCGCCCAGCGTGGTGTTCACAAAGGTTTTCAGGCCGTTGGGATCTTTCAGTGCATCCAGCCAGTCATAGACAATCTGTACCCAGGTGGTGAACGGACTGTACGCCGTCCAGATATGGAAAGTGATGGAGCGCGGCGGCGGAATTTCATCACCCCGGGCGCTGAAAAACATCAGGCCGTCACGGGTCCACATGCCCGTGTTTTCACAGATCCACCGCCCGTTACTCTGGTCAAGCTCAGACTGATGGATCACACAGCCATGATGCTCACAAAGGTAGAAAACACTTTCTGGCTTATTCTTCTCCCACTTAAGACCGAAAGGCGAGGCATCATCGCCAAATTTCAGATACTGCTCCTCCCCACAGTGCGGACAGGGCACATAAAAACGCATGAAGTGTGCCGACTCGTTAGCGGCTTTTTCGATCTGGCAGGAGCCTTTGATTTTAGGCGTCGAGCCGCGAATGGATTTTGGCCATACAGAGCCCTCAATACGTTTATCCCCCAGCAGGGTTGGCGAACCCTCTTTTTCAACATCCGGTTCGAACGAGGAAAGCTCGTCATAACAGACCACATCCACGGATTTTTCACGGTAGTTTTTGGCGGCAGCGCCGCCCAGGCACCAGAAACCGACGCCCGATGAAAAGCGTTTCAGCGTGAGGGTATTATCACGATGTTTACGACCCAGCCATGGGGAAAGGTCTTTCAGGCATGGCACGTCCCTAATCGTCGTCTCCACGTGAGACTTCATAAAATCTTCAGCGGCAGAATCCGTGGGCTGAAAAAGCAGACTGTTTCGGGATTTATGCTCAATAAAATACCCGACCACCCCCAGCAACATCTTTGTATAGCCAACACGGGCAGATTTAATCAGATTAACAGTGCGGACCTGATCATTCCCCATACTGTTCATGATGGCGATCTGGAACGGCAGCGTTTTCCATTCGCCGTCACCGTATGAGGATTCTTTCGGCAGATAATAATACTGGTCAGCCCATTCAACTGCCGTCATCGGTACAACCCTGACCAGAGGCTGCAGCGCAACCGAAACGGCAGCCATCAGATTATTCAGTTGTTGCTCTGATATATTCATCCAGCAAATCCGGTAATTTATCCCCTGCCCGCGCACACTGATTTGCGCCCTTCGCAATAAGGGTTTTCAGATGGTCAAGATGACGTGGCGTTAAATCCGGGAACTGTCGCTGCATGGATAACGGAATAGAATCAAGCGTACTGGACAATGCCATCGCCAGCTTGCTGAGGGCGAAAACGCAGAAGTCTGAATCGATGAGCTTACCTTCGGTTACCTGATTTTTAAGTTTTTGAGCTACGGCCTGTTCTTCTGTCAGTTCAGCTCTGGCCCGAAGCAGCCTTTCCTCCAGATCGCCCCCGTCATCAGGTGTTCTATGATTGTGTTGTCGCCGCTCGCGATCTATCTCCAGTACAGTTTTAACGTCATAAAAAACTTCCCTCCCCCGACGCTCGACAGGAGGAACGCCCCATTTATCAAATGCCTGAACAGAGATACCGATGGAGGAGGCCATATCACTTTTATTCAATAAAAAGGCCATCTCCTCTCCATAAGTCATCGATAAAAAGCGATACAACAACCATGTGTTTTTACAAAACCATTTGATATCATTTAATTTTTTCACATTAATGACATCAAAGCACATCGTAAGGTTGTTGTATTTATTTTATTTTCACCTTACTTATCAATTAGATATACCAAACAATTAAACAACAACCACCCCCTCAAAAAATCTCATAAATAGCGAAAAACCGCGAGGTCGCCGCCCCGTAACCTGTCGGATCGCCGGAAAGGACCCGAAAAATGATAATAATTATCATCTACATATCACAACGTGCGTGTACGCCATCAAACCACGTCAAATAATCAATTATGACGCAGGTATCGTATTAATTGATCCGCATCAACTTAACGTAAAAACAACTTCAGACAATACAAATCAGCAACACAGAATACGGGACAACCTCATGTCAACGAAGAACAGAACCCGCAGAACAACAACCCGCAACATCCGCTTTCCTAACCAAATGATTGAACAAATTAACATCGCTCTTGATCAAAAAGGGTCCGGGAATTTCTCAGCCTGGGTCATTGAAGCCTGCCGTCGGAGACTAACGTCAGAAAAGAGAGCATATACATCAATCAAAAGTGATGAAGAATGAATATCCCGGTTTCTTTACCTCCCCTCCCACCCCGCACAGGACTGGCGAGCGTGTGGGACAAATATGTGAGTCATAAACGCCTTATCCTCAGAAATGCAGTTGGCATCCGAACAGGACGATATTGTAAATTCACCTAATTACGAGGCATTGCAGTAGTTGAATTGTAGTTCTGTATTAGCCTGACAGTGACAGAATGCGATATTGACTCTGTCACAGGTGAAATAGTTTGAATGGTTAGCAGTTATGGTGATCAGTCAACCACCAAGGAATAATCCTTCGAATTCTTATCGTGCTTCACCAACGCTGCCTCAATTGCCCTGAATGCTTCCAGAGACACTTGATGTTCTATACATGCAATTACAACATCCGGGTAACCCATCGAAATGGTGCTATTAAGCATAGTTTTTACACGAACCTGCTCCTGGGAGGGGGCATCAGTGTATTGATCTTTATGCATTTTGTCGCTCCATGCGTTTGCTCTTCACTTGCGGCTAAAAATATAACGTCAAATCACTCAGCATGAAAGAGTGAAAGTTTCAGCGCGTTTCCCTTACATAATCTGTCATTTGTATTCTCTTCAGGTATACCGGAAAGACTAGGTATTGTCACACAACCAATACCATCGACAATCGAGATTTATATCTATTCGGTAATGTTTAAATATAACAAAACCCCGTAAAAACGAGGTTTATGGGTAATTTGTATTGTTGAATAGCATCTGATGAGAAATTGATGCTAATACTATAAACATACTAGATTAAATCAATCTTGATATCATAGCTTTCAAGACCAGTCATTTTTTCCCGTGCAGTAAACTGGATACTGGTAACTTCTTTCCCGGTCTTTTTCTTAAGCTCAATGATTTTTTTTGTTATATATTCAGAAATATCTGCTTCTGTTTTTGTTTTTAACTCTTCAATGTTCATCATTTCCTCTTTTAGTCTGTTATGACTTTCCTGGTACACAGTAGTGTCAATTATATGGAGCAAACGTATAAAAGATAAGATGAAACATCGCAATAATCAACATACGACGGTCTAAATTTCACACAAACAGATAAAGATGATTATCATTTATTATCAATGCATTAGAATCAAATCAATTCAAGAGTCTCATTGCTGCTTCCAGAATTTCTTCTGAAGTTACATGTCGATCCGCTGCTACATAAATGACTTTATGATCTCCGGTCAGAGATGGAAACCCTGCAGCCATTACAGTGAGGTGTGTTGTTTCGCCATTTGGATATTCACGCATGATGGTGTTAACTCCGGTCATCACTGGCACTACCATTGCTGGTTCAGAGTTAAAAAAAACTATTATTTTTTTCATAATGTTACCGTAATATGTGAGTATCCATCGACTAGACACTAAGCAAAAAAGCTCCCGAAGGAGCCTTCATTTTCACTTTCTTAAATCTAACGACAGACGGCTAACATTTAAGTATTGTGAAATATTATCAAATGTAATCATCATTGATTTACAAAAGATACATTTTGCCCCGAAAGGATTCCTGTCAGAAACATCAAAAGATGATGTTCTATACTGAGAACCATGGCAACACGGGCATCTAAAGTGAATATGGTTTGTAATATTTTCTACCTCAAAGTGCCACTACATGAACAGCCGCGGGGCCTTTAGGTCCGTTCTCAATACCAAATTCGACTTCCTGATTCTCAGTTAACGTTTTGAAATCGTTGCTCTGAATAGCTGAGAAATGGACAAACACATCTTTGCTACCATCTTTCGGCGTGATGAAACCAAAACCTTTTTCAGGGTTAAACCATTTCACTAAACCAGTCATTTTGTTAGACATCATTATTACCTTTTGAAGAAGTTAGCCCTTGGGCAGAATGGTCCGAAAAAAAATATCAGAGAGAAAAACCAACAAGGAAATCTCAAGAGGTACAAATAATAAATTTATAACAATGACTGCTTCAGATAATTTTGTAACAAACCAGAACACCATTAACGCATGATTAACCAACCATAGCAAGGATTACTTTTGTAAAGAAAAACACACGAATGAAACAATAGCTTTATTTATTAATAAAACGTGTCATTCTGTCTAATGACCTTTTATCTTACCCTTAAGATTTCAAGGATTTTGACTCATGGAAGAGTCCTTTTTATTTAAATTTCACATTCAGCGCTAAAAATAATCCGATTTAATATTAATCTACATCTGATATTTTTTATCTCTTAAAGATTCATAAATCCGTTGACAAGTCACTCCTGCGATGTAGCGTTTGTCAGCAATTTCAGCATAAAGCTGAGCTTCTGCTGCAATATCTCCGAGCATGTTGGTGAGCATTCCTTCGGCGGCTTTGGTTGTTTTGCCTCTGACGGCAGCGGCAAGATTTGCGGTATGCTGCGCTGCGTCAAGGCGTATGGTATATTTTGTTGCTTCGGCACGCAGCTGGTTAACACTATCAGACAGATCAGCAGCCCTGGCAGAAATTTCAGCGGCTTTCTGTTGTGCATCTTTAACAGCCTCATCACGGGATATAGTTCGCCCCTGTTCAATTATTCGAGCAGCAAATTGGACATTTACCTCTTGAGATAATTCGGCAGCATCACGCTCCGCCCATTTTTTTTGCCATCCTCTGTCGCTCCAGACATTACCTACGACAAATCCTACCAACACGAGCAAAATCACCGTGAATATCTGATTCACTGTTCTATCCCCCAGCAGGTTAATGCACTCTCCTGGTCACGACGAATAACCTGACCGTAACAATTATTTGAACGAATGCGGCAATCACGTCCACCGTCCTTTATCCACCAGCGAATCGCCTCGCATGCGCCTTTACGATCACCGGCATTAAGCCGCTTATAAAACGTCGACGGAAAACACTTACCAGGGCCAATGTTATAGGGACAGAATGACGCGATACCGGCTTTCTGTGGCTCGGTCAGTGGAACTTTTATATTGCGCTCCACCCATGCCAGCGCCTTATCCCGCTCAATGGCGTTAACCTGGGCGCATTTTTCCTTCGACAGTTTCATTCCCGGAATAACAGGTTTACCGTCCACCATCGTTGCTCCCCGACAGATGGTCCATATGCCGGAGCCATCGCGGTATGCAGTGGTGTGATTCCCCTCTTTTTCATCCAGAAACTGATCGAGAATGTCAGGGGCAGGAGCACTGGCGGCAATCAGTGCCAGAACAGCAGCCGACAGGCTGTATCTGATTTTTACGTTCATGGATATTTATCAGGATTTATCGGCTTCAAATCCCTGGATATGTTAAATCTTACCTCACCAGTGATGGGCACTGGCGGGAGGAGGATGTCAATCTGATAAACACAGAGGTGACTATGGATTACACAAATCTACCAAAACAAACTTTTGCTGATTTAATCGCACTCAGGCAAGCAGTCGTAGCCCTAATCAACTTGTTGCCGGAGAAGGAAAAGGAATTAGTTAAAGCGCTTCTTAACAGAACTGCCGCCGATTTTTCATCATATCCACTGACAGATGACCTTGCGGACCTTCCTGAATTAATTGCAGCGTCCGCCATTAAGCTTACTGAAGAGATTTACCCTCCTCAAAAATCTTCACAAAATTCCTGCGAGTAACTTCAATGCAATAATCGTAAAACGCCGCAAACTGCTCATCGCGGCGTTTTTTTTCATCTTCAGAAGGAATCAGCACCGACAATTTTTTATTCAGATCAGCGACGCTGCCCTCCAGTTTTTCAATGGGCGATTCAATATCATCTTTTTCTGACCGCAATGCCGTCGGTGGCGTCTTCAGAGAACCAGTAATTCTTCCCGGTAGCTTTCCTTTGTAGGTTATCCACACATTCTGCGCCTCTAAAATTATGGGGCGCTTTTCCGGCGACTGCTCATCCCCTTCACATAACCCGGCTGCAACTTCCAGGAAGACCTGTCTGATGCTCCTTCTGGCTGCTGCCTCATAAAACTCCAGCGCGGCACCTTCAACACGGTCCAGCGAGATGTCCAGGTCAAAAATTTCACCGTCAAAGCGTTTTTTGTCCCTTAATGCTACAGTTACCGCAACTTTATTCTCAAAATTGCGGATCCCTTTCACAATCAGTTCATAGTTTTGTGTCATTGAATTACTCTCCCCGTGCAACCTTACGCTTGTCTTCTTTAATCTTGAAATAAAGGTTTGTCAGGTACGTCAGCAAGCCAAATACCAGACTACCCAGCACACCGATTGCAGCCCACTGTGACGGAGTTACTTTATCGAGTAACTGCAATGCCCAGAAACCAGCATTACCAGCCGATGTGCCATAGGCGATACCTGTTGTTAACTTATCCATTGATTTCATATCCTCACCCCGATGTACACAGATGGTGCAATATGTTTGAAAAGATCGGAGTCTATGGGGTAGTTTTTATAGCAAACGTTGTTCTCAACGGCGCTAAAAAACAGACACATTAAAAATGTGGGTAATTATTTTAAAAGAAAATCATATGTTAAATAATAATACGAGATATGTTTTCATATTTAGTGTACTGTATACGGCCATTTATACAGGAAAAGCCTATGTCAGAACGTAAAGACTCAAAATCACGCCGTAATTATCTCGTTAAATGTTCCTGCCCAAACTGCACCCAAGAGTCAGAACACAGTTTTTCAAGAATACAAAAAGGTGCCCTTTTGATCTGCCCTCATTGCAACAAAGTATTCCAGACAAATCTTAAAGCTGTAGCTTGATTGATTTTATTCGTAACAAGTATTTTTTATATTTTAATAGCATATTTAAAGCAGATAATAAAAAACCCGCCTGAGCGGGTTTAATATTGTGGTACTTTTTGTGGGAGTCATCCACTTACGCACTTTGTTTTGCTATGCCAGCAGTTAGCTTCTGCTGTAAAACTATTCATGCAGCAAACCTGCACTTCACCACAATGGTTAGCATACTTTTCCTGATTAAGTTATTGCCAAATATGCTGGCCATTGTTTCATGTATTGGACCTCCTTACTATTTATTAAAGAGATCCAATATTCACCACTCTGTCTGTATCTCCACTCAGGCATCAGCCTTCTTCGTTATCGTATACAGACAAACTATGAATTTTAATCAGTAATTATGACATTTGCTGCTGCAGGACCTTTAGCACCACTCTCTACAGAGAAGGTAACCTTTTGACCTTCAAATAAGGTTCGATAATTATCATTCTGAATCGCAGAAAAATGCACAAACACATCTTTACTACCATCAACAGGAGAAATAAAGCCAAAACCTTTATCAGCGTTAAACCATTTTACTAAACCAGTCATTTTATTTGACATTCTACATTCCTTAACTTGAGCCTTTCGGCATAAATGGCTTGTATAACAGAAACGACTTCGTACTTAATTGGAGAGACTCAAAGAAGGAATAAGTGAATAACACCTGAAATGAGAACTGCTTTAGTAAACTACTTCGTATATCGTCTGTTCTTCAAACCGACGCAATCATTAACGCATAGTTGAACATATGAAGCAATGTTTATTTTAGACATCCAGCCATCTTCAACCCCATCAAAAAACTATAGCTTTCTTCAGGAACGTGTGTATAGTGCGCCAAGTTATCAGTATTAAGGAATTTTTTTGTCCCGTAAAATGACAGGAATTCTCAAAACCTTTGACGGCAAAAGCGGCAAAGGTCTTATAACCCCATCCGATGGTCGTATCGATGTCCAGCTTCATGTTTCAGCGCTCAATCTCCGCGATGCAGAAGAAATTACCACCGGATTACGCGTGGAATTTTGCCGGATAAATGGTCTGCGTGGACCATCAGCTGCCAATGTTTACCTTTCATGAGCTATATTAAAGCTTTAACTTCAAGCCCCATCGAATCAAACATGGAGAGTTTTCATGAATAAACCCGTCTGTCTTGATGACTGGTTGATTGGCTTTAAAAGCTTATGCTGTACTTTGACCTTAATAGCTCTGCTAATAATGTAATAAGCAGACTCATTGTATCTATGGACATTGTACTGGAAGAAAACATTTTAAACATCAGGCAAAAAACAAAGTCACCCGATAAATAATAAGTAAACTAACATGAATCCCGTAATGAGATTCAACATCTCTATTACCCTATTTAAAGCACAAAAACCCGCTCATCAGCGGGTTTTCTACTTTTTCTTAACTTCGGGTATACAAAGCCCATCGTTGAAAAAATTTTATCCATATTTTTTGAAAAATGCAAGCATCACGTCGCCATCTTCGGCGAAAATCACTTATCTCGTCACCTTTCTCAATTGTGCTTCAGCGTAAGATTCCTCCTGCCAGCACTTTGTAACCAGTTTATCAATGACATTTGCATATCCTTTATACCACTGATAATCACTCAGGTCCGGTACCAGCTTCTGGACATGATGCCGCGCCAGTGTGGTTGGTAAACGACTAAACCGTTTTCCATTGCAACGCCCACAAATCTTATAAACAGGTGTGCCATGAAGCCGGGTCCTTTTTTCATCCAGGACAATACCTTTACCCTTACACCCTCTACACGCTGTGCTGACTTCTCCCTTACCATGGCAATGCTGACATAGTTCCTTCACCCACTCTTCTTTGATAACAGATTCCCCGCTTCTGGAGTGTTTCACCACTTCGCGCAATACATTATGAAATCCAGTACCAGCACAATGCTCACAACGAGCCTTACTTGCCGCAGACCTGGAATAATCAGCAAAGGCAAAATTCACAAGGTAAGGAATAATCTGTAGCCGGGTTTCTTCACTCAATTTATTCAATGTCGGGTTATCCAGTGCCATCGCGTAATTGAGCAGACCTTCAATCGCAAACTGAGGATCCTGAACACCAACTTTTGCCAGGAATAAGGCAAACCCAAGCGGTGCTTTCGACTGCACCATCCCCTGCGCAGCCATCACATCCGTAATCGTTAAACCACCAGAGCCTGTCGCCGGTGCGTCATCACTCAATTTTGGAGATTTTGGGGAGTAATATTTTGGTAAGGCTTCAAGGTTCATGCTCGTTCTCCACTTACGCCAGTACGCCTATTGCCAGCGCACGATCGATAAAACGAAATATCAGCTCCAGCTGGGAGCCATACTTCTCTTCAAATGCCACGGTATCCGCATGCAGCTCGTCGTGATGCTTTCTGCACAAAGGCAACACAAAAAGGTCATGCGCTTTTGTTCCCATTCCACCCTGACCGTGACCTGTCAGGTGGTGGGGATCATCTGCGGGCTTTCCACAACATGCACACTGCTGTGTCTTAACCCAGCGCGTGTACTTTTCATTAACCCAGCGGCGACGTTTTGGGCGTAACATAAAAGACTCCGGCGACTCCGGATCCACTTTCAGCGCCAGCACCTTTTTCGCCTTATCCTGGATGATGCTGGTGGCAGGAACCGAAGGCACAAGGTCACTTTCCCGGGTGACAGACGGCACAACAGGCTTCGGTAATCTCAGTGCCTTACGGGCTGCGCTTTCCGGTAAGGCATCCGCCAGGTCATTACGAATCAGCCACCAGCACAGTTCCGGCATTGTCACAACGTGACTGTCATCAAAACCGAGATCCCGACGCACAACAGACAACACCCAGCGGGCACAGTTATCCGTTGCCATTGATTCCAGCCGTTCCGTGAACTGATCGCGCAGCTGGTTATCGCAGTGCCAGCACAGACGGATTGCACCCGGCGCGTGTCGCATTGTGGTCATGTTCTCGCTGTGCCAGTCGGAATGAGGCCACTGGCAACCTTTTTCACGAAGTAACCAGCGTTCAAGACATTCCACTCCACCAGCACGACGAATCACTGCCTCATTGCGGAACACGGCCCGAACGGCAGGATCATCCGCCAGCGGTTGTGATGCCGCCGGAACGGCACCACTGGCGAAAGATGAATAACGTTCCGGCTCAGGCTCCAGCAGGACACGCCCCTGCATAAACAGGGGCATCAGTTCTGAACCTGGCCTGAACAATACGATCCCCATACGCGGGGCAATTTCAGGGGTCAGTAGCGCTCTCACGGTCACCTCAATGAACGGTATCGAGCAGCTTTAACAGCTCAGGGAACCGGGATTCGAAGAAATGCGGCTGCGTCTCGCGCGGATTTGCGGGACTGGTGATGTTCTTGCCGAACATGCAGCCTTTCGCTGTCAGCGACCAGAATTTTTTGATGTTGTTAATCGCGGTACGGCTGTATCGTTCGCGCTGCTCGACGATCCCCAGCTTCACCATCTGGTGATATGCCTGATTAGCCGTCAGGCGGATACCATACTGTTTCAGCAGTGCACTCAGCGACAGCGTGGGGCGACTTGAGCCATCAGGCGCGTCAGCAGGAGCATCAATGGCATAGCGCGGTGCCAGATTCGGTAAGCCAACAGCCTCCTGGAGTTTCTGACAGGCACCAAGCACAGATGAGTTAGACAGGTTTAACTCCCGGCGCATAAAGTCCAGCAGAATCACACCAGCCTGCATCTTGTCAGCAGCCTGCCCGGATAATTTTTCCGGTGCGCTGGTTACCATATCGAAAGTACGGATCACCTTCAGATGGAATGACGGACTGATCCACATTGCATAGGCATACACCAGTTCTTTGCAGACATACGTCCCCTGGTTATTTCCGCCACGAATAACGTTAACTGGCTCTATATTGACCGAGTTGCAAATCTGCAACTCGCTTATTAAACGTTCAGTTTGCTCATTGCGGAGCCAGAATGCAGGCTTATGCTTATCCAGAGAACCGGCAGCCCTGTGTAGATCGTTCAGGCTGTAACGCCCATAAGCATCACAACGAACTTCAATACCATCAATAACCATCAGATTATTCATACTTCGTTTCTCCTCTTAATCAGGCGGCTGCACCCGCCGGTTTCTCATACTTACTGATAGTGATCTCGACCTTCCCTTTCGGGATAACCGGCCCCCACTCCACCAGCATTCTTTTCACCTGTCTGTCGTCTTCCCACACACCCGTGTGGGTCAGGGCGTCAAACAGCGCCTTGTTATAGTTGTCCAGATCGCGGATCCGGTTATCCGGAGGAAACAACACGATCTCCACTGAAGCAGGTGCCGACGTTGGTTTTGGCAGACGACGTAACTGCTCAACTATTGCTGCGCACGCCGCGCTCTGAAATTTTCGCCCCGCCGCGCTTATCAGGCTCTTACCTGCAAATGCCCCTTTGTTGGGGTGTCGCCAGTACGTGTTCACGCTGGGCGGGAAAGGCAGGATCAGCTTCATACTTTCAGGCCTCTCTCATGTAACCAGTGAGTTGCACGCAGCCTTGCGTTTTCCTCATCGGCAAGCAGTGAGCGGATAATCCCGACTGCCTCGCTGTCGTCGTCCTTCACCGCGGTATGAAGCGTGATCCCCCGGGCCACACCACGCTTTATCGTGATGACGCCTTTTTTCTCCAGTGCGCGAAGATGCTCCACCGCTGCATTCACCGAACGGTATCCCAGCATGGTTGCCACCACCTGATTGGTTGGCGGGAAGCCACGTTCTTTCTGATAAGAAATCAGCATATCCAGCACCTGCTGCTGGCATTGAGTTAACGTCGTCATGCCGCCATCTCCCTGACCAGTTTTTCCGCCTGCTGGCGAACCTGCGCCAGAAACGCCTCACCACATGCCTCAAGTTCATCGCGCCCGATGTAGCTGATTGCCGGTCCCTTCCAGGTCTTATCGAAAACAGCAATAGCACCAGCGAAGAAAGCGCCTGTCGGCACCTGCTTCTCATCCTTCGGGATAAACCAGGCAGGCAGTTCAAAACCAATACGCCCGCGAATAAAAGCAATATGGTCTGCATCTTCCGGCCACCACACTTCGCTGGTGGCAGCTTTGATCAGGAAAACATAGCGCCCGCCTTTATCACGCATAGCACTGGCATGTTTCATGATGTAACGCATGCCGGTGATGTATTGCCCCTCATGCTGACTGGCGCGGCTGTACGGGGGATTACCAAAGGCAGCACCTTTAAGCTCCGCAAGACGTTCTGACCAGTCATGCGCCAGCGCGTTGTCTTCCGCAGTGTAATACGCAGCACATTTGGCGTTATCACCATCAGTAAACAGATCCAGAACAAACGGGCCAAACAGGGTGTTAATTCCCCAGAAAATGTTGTCCGGCGTGCGCCACTGATCGCCCACTTCCTTCAGTTCATGGGCTGGTTTGTTCCGCAGCTCCACCAGCGCCTGGCAATATTTATTACTCATTAAGCCCCCACGTAATTCCCTGACAGATACCACTCTTCACCCGATGCAGCGCGCTTGCTGCTTTTCCGTAAGCACCGCTCACGATGCGCCAGAAAATTGTTTCGTTCTGGCTGGGAGTGGCTTTCACGGAATGCCGCCATCCACACCGTTGCAGCTCGACGGAATAAGCCCCTGGACTCCAGTTCTTCAGCCTGGCGGGTCAGGCACAAAATCACCCGGGGGTCGTTAGTGCCGACATAGAAATTGCGCACAGGTCTGGTTTCACGAACAGATTGTGGTTCCGGCTCCTGCGCTCTCTCAGTCAGGCGCGGGAAATGTCTGCGTGTATCTCCTTCACAACGGTGAGCCACACGCCCACTCTGACGTAACTTGCTTGCTGACTGCAGAACGCGCTGCCGTGAGTAACCAGCAAAAGCATCTGCAATGTCTCCGGAAGTACAGCCCGGATGGGCTTCAATGAATTTCTGAACGTCATTCAAAAGACTCATGATCACCCCCTGAATCCTGCCGGGATCTGGCTGTAGTCCACGTTGTCGTAACTGGCTTTGAAGTACGGGTCTTCACGTTTTTCTGTGTGCGTGCTGACGGACGGCGATAAGCGCAGGGAAAGCTCATCCCATTTTTCCCGCAACTTCGACGGGCTGAGCACGTTACGGCACCAGAACGGATCGCGGCTGACGCGGCTGTACATCTCGCAGATTTGTTTGTGAGTACGACCATCCTGCACACACATCAGGCGAATTTCGTTTGCCCATGCTGTCCAGTTCGGTTCTTTGGGACGAACCACCTCGCCGTCACATTCGGCGGCCTGCTCGTACAGGGCAATGATTTTTTTCCAGAGCCACTGTGCGCAGGTCAAATCATCCTGCGTTCCCCACTGGCGCTTTTTAGGGCTGAATACAACCGCATCAGGATGGCGAGTTAAAAAATCCTGTTCAGCCGTCTGCGTGTCCGGTTGCGAAGCGTCCGGACGAGAAGGTTTTTTATCTGACGGATCATGTTTTGATTTTACTGACGGATTCCCGCCAGATTCTGACGGGTGAAAACCCGCTTTTTTGCCAGATTTCGACGCATCAAATTTTGACGGGTCAGATTTTGATGCGTCAGATTTTGACGGGTCAGAATCTGACAGTTGAGAAAATGCCGCTGCCTGAAGCTTCGCAACGTTAAGCTGATAAACATTCGACGCATTGCGGTTACCCTGGCGACGCGCCTTACGCGTTAACCAGCCTTCTGCTTCCAGCCGTGCGATAGCCGTTCTGACGGTACTCATCCCCGCGCCAATCTGACGGGCAATAGTTTCAATTGATGGCCAGCACACACCTTCGTCATTACTGAAATCAGCCAGGCGGGCCATAATTGCCACGCTGGATAATTTCATGCCTGACGCAGCGCAACCATCCCATACATAGCCGGTTAATTTAGTGCTCATGACCGACCTCTATTTCCCTGAATTTACGACGAAACTGTTCGAGCGGGCTGAAGCACTCATGCTCATAGCCTTCACGGAGGTAGATAACCCGTTGTGTTTCCGGCTCCCAACGAATGACTCTGACGGGCACTCCGTAGTGATCTTTGAACCAGCGGTTAACTTGTCGCAAAGGACTGTCTCCTTCTGCCGGTTGAAATCCCCCACAGCCCACTCAGCAAAGCTGTGGGTTACAATTTCCCTGTCACCTGGTACATTTACTGCATAGCAATACTCCACCTTCGCTTTTCCACCCGGTACAGGAAGCGCAATCAGTTGCGAGCGACGGTAGTGTGTTGTTAAACTGTTCATGCGTTAGTTTCTCCACAACCAGAAGCAATCGACGCCACGACGCCCGGAGCTGCACACTCGCGGGCGTCATTACTTTCTGAAACGCAAAAAATTTTGTAGACAAGTGCTGCATGCTCCTGCAGCTTCGAAATTGAGAGGTACAGCTCGTCGTTAATTGCTGTCTTCTCATGCGGTTCCACTACACCGTCTTCGATTGCCGAACGAATCTGTTTTGAATAACTGCCGATCTGTTCAATGACTTCCAGTAAACGCTGGTTAATATCGGCATTGTCCACATCCTCGACGTCAGGAAGAGACACAAAGACGCCATTTGCAGACTGCGCCACAGCGTCAGCAATGAAGTGAGTGCCACCAGCACGTTGTAAAATCATTGCCCATCCCAGCGGGAAAATCTGATCGCCATCGGCACGAAGGCGGTTAAATAATGCGTTCTCTGTTACATCCAGCCACTCAGCAGCTTCAGCGTAACCCCCCGGCAACGCCGCGATAGTTTTTCTGACAGCTTTCACGTACCACTCAGGCTGTTTTTCCACTTTCCAGTGATGATTACCCACGGCTTACCTCCTGTTCCTGTGGTTTAAACCCATTCTGGTTTTGGCTAGATTGAAAACGTGCCGGATAAAGAATCTGCATTTCGCTGATTTCACCCTTAAAAAAATTGGCCAGACGTTCTGCAAGATCGATAGATGGAATTTGTTCCAGTCTTTCAATACGACTCAGCGTCGCTGGATTGACCTGAACGCCAGCAGCAACATGCTGCAAAGTAAATCCGTGCGCCTTACGCACATTCCGTAATGGTGATTGCATATGACCTCCACATATTGCGTGATGAGCATATTATTTCACGCAAATATTTTGCGCAAGTTGATTTGCTTAACGCGCAATAAAGAAATGTAATAAACGCATGAACATAGGAAACCGAGTCAGACAACTTCGCCAGGCGAAGAACATGAAAATCGCCGATCTCGCTGAAGCAATAGGAGTGGATGCGGCGAATATCTCACGCCTGGAAACAGGTAAGCAGAAACAATTCACTGAACAAGCCCTGAGTAATATTGCCAGGAGCTTAGGTGTTGATATTGCTGATCTCTTTACCTCAGACTTCAAAAGTAATACTGTATGTAAAAACAGTATTAGTGAGGATGTTGCGCAGGTGAAGGATGTATTCCGTATTGAAATGCTGGATGTCAGTGCCAGTGCGGGAAATGGCCTTATCCAGGGCGGTGATGTCATTGATGTAATTCATGCCATTGAATACAGAACTGATAATGCTGTATCGATGTTTGGCGGACGGCCAGCCAATCACATTAAAGTTATCAACGTTCGTGGGGACAGTATGTGTCCAACCATTGAGCCAGGAGATCTCATCTTCGTTGATGTCAGTATCAATCAGTTTGATGGAGATGGTATCTATGTATTTGGTTTTGATGATAAAATTTATGTCAAACGACTGCAAATGATACCTGACAAACTACTGGTGATTTCTGATAACCAGATTTACCGTGAATGGGGAATTACCAGCGAAAATGAACACCGGTTTATGGTCTTTGGAAAGGTCTTAATCAGCCAGTCACAAACCCTTAAGCGACACAATTAACCCTTACCTCCTCATCAATTAGCCACCCAAAGGTGGCTTTTCATTACCCTTTAAATTGCACGTCTCGCAACAAAAACACTTGCATAATGCGCAACTTCATTTTATCTTTCTTTCCAGACAAACAAACAAGGTACTAACAAAATTTGGTTGTAACACGGGGTATGGCACATGCGTCGTTAGCGGTCTGGGGACGTTAAAGGGGACAATCCACTCCTTGCTCGGGCAAACAAACCAGGTAGCCGGAATGTGCAAGTCAATGATGATGCTGATAAGACGCCTAACCAGCGTGGCGATTCGGTTTGACGCCTGGGAAGAGACCAGGGTGCAAAGATGAGGGCATTTATGGAGCCGCGACAAAGTGTGGTGCCGTAACTGGCTAAGTGCTCTCAGCGTTGTGGTAATCCGCGAAATGGCGCGGCGGTAAGTATGGCGGGGTTACTCTTTCCCCGTTGAGGACACCGGATTGTCAGGTTGACCATACGCCTGAGTGACAACCCCACCACAACAGCCACTGCTTTGGCGGTACCAGTTTGTACCCTTGCTTCCGGCTGGTACCGCTCTTTTTACAAAACAGAGAAGAGCATCACCGGACGACGGGCTCATAACCCAATCCATCCGGGCGGCTGCCACCGCAGGTGTTCTTCTCCGTTTTGTGGAGAAACCAACCGACCTTGCAGGGTCGATATGATGAGGAGCAGCAAAATGGCTAGCGAACGCAGTACTGATGTGCAGGCATTTATTGGGGAGCTGGACGGCGGCGTATTTGAAACCAAAATCGGCGCAGTTCTCAGTGAAGTCGCTTCCGGTGTGATGAACACGAAAACCAAAGGTAAGGTCTCGCTCAACCTGGAAATCGAACCGTTTGATGAGAATCGTGTGAAAATCAAACACAAACTCTCGTATGTTCGCCCGACTAACCGCGGGAAAATTTCCGAAGAAGACACCACCGAAACGCCGATGTATGTCAATCGCGGTGGTCGCCTGACTATTCTGCAGGAAGACCAGGGACAATTACTGACTCTTGCTGGTGAACCTGACGGAAAACTCCGCGCAGCAGGTCATTAATATCGTTCTTAATTAACTGATTATTTATCTCATCACTGAATATCTTTATATAGTGAGGACTTATTATGTCTCAGAACTTAGACGCAACCGCAATTAATCAAATCCATGCCCTTATTTCTGCTCAGGGTGTTAATGAAATCATCAGTAAGATTGGTGCCGATGCTGTGGCATTGCCTGAGAATTTCCGCATTCATGATCTGGAAAAATTTAATTTAAATCGCTTCCGTTTCCGTGGTGCGCTTTCCACTGCCAGCATCGATGACTTTACCCGTTATTCTAAAGATCTTGCAGATGAAGGCACCCGCTGCTTTATCGATGCTGATAATATGCGTGCCGTCAGTGTGCTTAACCTGGGTACTATTGATGAACCAGGTCACGCAGATAACACCGCCACTCTCAAACTGAAAAAGACAGCACCATTCTCTGCTCTGTTGTCTGTTAATGGCGAGCGTAACTCCCAGAAATCACTGGCAGAATGGATTGAAGACTGGGCCGACTACCTTGTGGGCTTTGATGCTAATGGTGACACCATTCAGGCAACAAAAGCGGCTGCGGCGGTCCGTAAAATCACGATTGAAGCAAACCAGACCGCTGATTTTGAAGATAATGACTTCAGCGGCAAACGCTCCCTGATGGAGTCTGTCGAAGCGAAGACTAAAGACATTATGCCAGTGGCATTTGAATTTAAATGCGTTCCGTTTGAAGGCCTTAAAGAACGTCCGTTTAAATTACGCCTCAGCATTATCACTGGCGATCGTCCTGTACTGGTTCTGCGCATTATTCAGCTGGAAGCGGTGCAGGAAGAAATGGCTAACGAATTTCGTGATCTGCTTGTTGAGAAATTTAAAGACAGCAAAGTAGAAACCTTTATTGGTACTTTCACCGCCTGATTTCATTACTGCAAATGCCCCTGCGGGGGCATTTATGGAAACATAATTTACTCAATAATCGCCGGATGGTGATGGCTTCCTTTTACCAGAATTCAGCGCGGTGCAGCGCATATACGTGGAGAACAAAATGTCATTTATTAAAACTTTTTCCGGGAAGCATTTTTATTATGACAGGATAAATAAAGACGACATCGTGATTAACGATATCGCGGTTTCCCTTTCAAATATCTGTCGCTTTGCAGGACATCTTTCACACTTCTACAGCGTCGCCCAACATGCGGTGCTTTGCAGCCAGCTGGTACCGCAGGAATTTGCTTTTGAAGCGTTAATGCATGATGCAACAGAAGCATATTGCCAGGACATCCCCGCACCACTGAAACGCCTTCTTCCTGACTATAAACGGATGGAAGAAAAAATAGACGCCGTAATCCGTGAGAAATACGGGTTACCTCCTGTTATGAGCACGCCAGTGAAATATGCCGATCTCATCATGCTGGCAACCGAACGCCGCGATCTCGGACTTGATGATGGCTCTTTCTGGCCTGTATTGGAAGGTATCCCGGCAACAGAGATGTTCAAAGTGATTCCACTGGCTCCAGGCCATGCCTACGGGATGTTTATGGAACGTTTTAACGAGTTATCGGAGTTACGCAAATGCGCATGAATTTTTTCGAAATGGAAGGGTTTCTTCGCGGGAAATGTGTACCGCGAGATCTGAAAGTGAACGAAACAAATGCTGAGTACCTGGTACGTAAATTCGATGCGCTTGAAGCTAAATGTGCGGCACTGGAAAACAAAATAATACCAGTGTCAGCTGAACTGCCACCAGCAAATGAAAGTGTTCTGTTATTTGATGCTAACGGAGAAGGCTGGCTGATTGGCTGGCGTTCTCTCTGGTGCACCTGGGGACAAAAAGAAACCGGAGAATGGCAGTGGACATTTCAGGTCGGGGACATTGAAAGCGTCAATATCATTCACTGGGCAGTAATGCCAAAAGCACCGGAGGCTGGAGCATAATGACCACATTTACCGATAAAGAACTGATTAAAGAAATCAAAGAGCGTATCAGCAGCCTGGAGGTTCGAGACGATATTGAGCGCCGTGCTTATGAAATTGCTCTGGCATCGCTGGAAGAGGAGCCGGTGGCATGGCTACATTCAGACAATGGCTTAGGTATTCCAGCAATAACCAGGAGTAAAAACATTGCTGACAGTTGGTTATCAAAGGGCTGGTATGTTCAGCCGCTATATATAGCCAAGCCAGTGCCGGTGGTGCCAGATGCTCGTCCGACTTTAAATAATGGCATAGTCGGTTTTGATGAAGGCTGGAACGCCTGCCGCGCCACCATGCTTCACGGTGTCAAACCTGTAAGCCAGACTTACAAGTTGAACAAGCTGTCTGGCAACTCTCCGGTAACTCCGGATGGTTGGATAAGCTGTAGTGAGCGAATGCCGAACGATAAACAATATGTTTGGTGTTGGGGTAAGTCTTACGGCTGGACTGAGTGCGATACCTTCGAAGGGTATTACGATTGTTCGAGAAACAAATGGTGGGCAGTTACTGACGATGGGGAAGAACCGGCATTGAAAGTAACCCACTGGATGCCGCTACCGGAGCCACCGCAGGAGGTGAAGTAATGAACAACTTAATGACAACTAAACAAGTCGCCGACTTCTGTGGCGTTTCAGTATCGACCGTTCTTCGCTGGAACAGCGTAAACAGGAGAACTGGCCAGAAATACAGGCCTGACTTTCCAGATCCTGATATTAAATCCTGCCCAAATAAATGGGCATCACGCAAGATATACAGGTTTGCTGGAGTTATTGAGTGATGGGTATTAGCTCATATCAGAACTAATACCCATCAATGACACAGAGCCAACTACCCACCCTGTGTCAGGGGCTAACTTTTAACACCATAATTCACCGCTAGATAAAAACTGTATTGCATTGCACGAGCGGCGCAGCATTATCAGTTAGAGTGTCTTTACCTTGTTAGGCTCCACAGTTCGCACTGTCCAACGCCTGTCACTTTCACACGCTGCGCCTTCGAGAATATTCATTTAATCGCTGATAACGAACATCTTGCTCCAGTTGTGGAGCAGCTTGAACAATTTGAAGCAAGCATTGCCCCAACTCTCGAGGCCCCCAGTGTTGTTCGGCAATCACGGCATTCAGCAGGGATAGAGCGTCCGCAGGATATCGGCTGCAAATATCTGATTTTAGCAAAAGGCGAACGTCGTAGCTAAGGTGTTCGAGCGGTTGCAGCCAGTCCTGCACCACTGCCAAAGCCGCCGGAAATTCACCTCGGGCAGCAATCACCATACGAGTCAACGATTCGGTTATGCGTGGGGTGGCCAAGTTGCGGGACTTTGGCCAAACCTGTTGCCAAAATGGCTGGACACGATTTTTCCAATACTCCTCGCGCTGATCGCCCGCACCTTCAAGTGCCTGGTATAACGCCTGCGCGGCTACCTCCAGACCTTCTTGTGGAAGAGCACTAATTGCCGTTCGGAACTCCTCCACGGTATATCCCTCGGTAGGGCCCAGAGCTGCATAAGTCAGGAAAGTAGCGAATTGCTGCCGGTGCTCGCCAAGATCAGAATAGTGATTGGCGCTCTCCAAAAAATCTGACTTGAAAGCTATCAGCAACGGTTCATACAGGCGTGGCGACCAGAGGAAGCCTTCCCACACAGCTTTTGCTTCGACGGGATTACTCCAAGCAAACAAGGGCAATAGATACTGTTCGGTCCAAGGTCGATCTACGCGAAAAAAAGCGATCAGCCGCGACCCCAGCAACACCCGACCATGGCGGAATAGCTCTATCTGTACATTACACAATTTGGTGAAAAGTGTTTTCAATTCAACAGGAAGCAAATCATTGTCATTCGGGTTCTGTTTGAACCATAGGGTGATCAGTGATTGCGTGACATGCCCAATGGGATGATTGATCGCCGTAGAAACAGGATCATAGGTCTCAATTCCGTTTCGAATGGTGCTAGACTCTGGGCTTGTTTCTATCATCAGAACCCGACGACAAAGGGCCAGTAGAATCTCCTCGTGGCAGAGGATGGTCTTCGAAGCCTCCTCCATCCACCAAGTGACAGCGTGGGAAATCTCCTGAAGTACTGCGTCAGGCATGTCAAGCACCAACGGTGCGGCGTACCGCCACGAACGCAAAATCATCCCTGGTTCAGCCCAAGTCTGCAGAGCTTCACGCCACCGACCAACAGGCCACACATCATCTTGTGATAGTTTACGTAACGCATACAGACTGTGAAAAAAGCGCGTACGGCAAACATCACTCCAAGTGTCCTCATAGAAAGGCAGTCTTTCTGGCATAGGCTTTGCGAGCCATTGCACTAATTCCTGCCACTTACGGGGCGCAATGTCGACATCTATACTCTCCTCGAAGCCTGGATCACCGGTTCCGCTCATCCAGTGAGAGAATTCATCACGCTCGTTGGTTGCCAGTTGCCATTTTGGGTATGCTGTGGATATTTCCGTCAAACGTGTAGCCGCAGACTCTCCCAAAACAAGGCCCGCTCCCCTGAGCTTCGCTAGACACAACCAGACGGAATGAGCCACCAAATAATGCCACCTGTCTGCTTCCAAATTATCCTCGTACATCTCGCGCGGAGGCCCTGCCAAGATAGCAGTTTCCAGACGCTCTTGTGCAATTCCTGTCAGATGTCGTCCCTGCAAAACAAACAGTCTGAATACCTCTCGCCCAGTATCCGTGGCCCACAACCACCATGAACCGTCCTCTAACAACCAATTAACCCACCGCTCAGGTGGTATGCAGTTGTCTTGGCTTGCGGCAAACAGTGCCAGACGTTTGAAGGTGGGATATGGCAACTCAAACCAATTCTGAGCAATGCGCGTGGCCTGATCGCTGTCTTTGGCTCGAACGGCTAACCATGAATCCCGAAGTAATTCAATCAGGCTCACCCAATCGCGGAACCCCCGGTTCTGCCAGTGCGGAGTGATGGACGGCAAATCCCAATGCGAGCGGTCGTGACGATCGTCGGACTCTCCCAACTCCCGCAACAAGTCCAGTGCATCACGCAACAACTGCTGAAAATCTTCCAACAGGTATGGCAAGGACGATTTCCATGACTCGTCAGCAAGGTCGAACAGGGTTGAACGTACGTAATCAGCAGTCAGCACCAGCTCCCAATCCACCAATTGCTTGATTCGCAAGGGTTCATCAGTGCTGCTCGAATCGTCTTCACTATAGCGAAACGGCCGCTTCAACATAACCTTGGGAGAAAGCAACTCGCGTAACTCCAAGCGCAATGTAGTCGTCAAGCCTTCATTCTTTAAGCGGTTTTGCCAACGATACAAATCCAGGTTCTGCAATGGCGATTTCACACGACCACTAAGCAGAAGCCGCCATAAAGTAGACATAGGTGGACCAGGAATAGCCAGGGGGGAATGCAAGAGAATTTCATCTAACTCAGAAGTCTTACGCTCCCGCATCAGTGCTGCTAAGCGATCTAGTTCGCTCTCAATCAGAAACATCCAACGGTCGTGTATTTGTCCGCCGCGTTCAGCAATCCATATGATCAACCTAGGGTCGCCCAGATAACGAACTAGCCAACGGGCTATATGGGACATTACGTCATCCCATTTGCTAGCACTGACACATCCAGAAACCAGCGACATCTGCGGGGCCAGCTCATAGGGCGCAGGACGCTGAACCAGACTGAATCGGAGTTTCGGGTCAATTTCGACATGCGGAGATACACAAAAGCGTGGCAGATCGCTGTATTTAAATCGTTCGTCCGAGAAAGCTTTCAATAACCAATCCAGCGGCGGTGCAGGATTGAGTTCCGCAAAGCGTTTTGCTGGTAAACCTGATTTATCTGACAAGGCCCACAACATCCGACCAACGAAATCGTCCTGACGAGTGCTGTCCTGCGGGCGAGCCAGAGCATGTTTGACGACTATAGCCTCTTTACCCTGTATACCATCTCGATAAGTATCTGCCCAAGCGTGCAACGTTTGATGCAGCACTGAATGATCAGTGGAGCCCGCCGGTACGGTGTAAAGGATAGGAGTGACCCCTTTGGCCTCCCACTCGATGGCTTTCCGGTGCTCCTGCCCCGGCTCACACTCCCCCAGTGCCCATACTTGTGGTGTGACTTCACCGAGCCTCCGATCTGCTGCAAGCGCATCCATCATGTAGCGCAGTACCGGGTCGTTGATGCTGTAGCCAACGAAGCAGACCACATAGTTACGAAATAACTCACTCACAAAGCGAGCTGCCCAACGCTCAGTGAGATAAGCCAAGCCAAAGTCACCGCTGGTAACAACCAGACGATTCAGGGCAGTATCATCCGCCTTTTCCGGTAACAGCCCATGCAGGTATACAAGTCCATCCCAGCGGCTGTTTTTTGGAATTGGCAGCATCGGCGCTACATAGGCCTGAAAAGCCTGGCCTGTACGTTTAGCTGCCACATGAAAGAGACGGTCAAAGTTGGTAGTGACCAATCGAAGGGCACCCTCGCGGCTACGGGCTAAACGTAACAGCGCCGCCTGAGTATCAATAGCGCCCCTACGACGGAACTTTGGCTTAAGGGCTTTTTCCAACGCGCGTCGGACGGCTATACGCTGCCCTGGTAAGCGCCGTTCCAGCAAATCTAATGTGCCGTCAAATTGCCCACGCTCGAAAACCTCACGCTCAATTTCTGAAAGTGTTGTTCCGTTCCTCTGGTAAATTAGTTCTACCAACCCTTTGAAACCAGGTAAACCAGCAGGGTAGGAAATGCCTGCTCCACAGAAGAACACAACGCGCCCTTCCTCGTGCGCCTGCAAAAGCTCATCAGGAATATCAGGGCCGTTGGTAATGAATTGCATTCCTTTTCCTCCTATCCAATGTGCACGTTCATTCGAGTAAATGAAGGCAAGGGGTTACATCTTATTATACCGACCGTGCAAATCCGGCTTCCTAGCAAGCTACTTTACTTGCCAACTCATAATGTCCGAACTCCGAACAAAGCGGACTGCTAGATTTGATTGCGTTCTAGCTACGCAAAATATCATTTCGAGCCTAAACGAGTACAAGTAACAATCGATTCAACTCTCTCCCACCATGCCTGGTAGGCTTTACGCTGTTCTTCTAGATAATCACTCTTGTCATAAACTTGCCATACACCTGGCAGTTTATGACCGAGCATTATTTCAGCAATATGAGGCGCAGTAAGATCAGAAAAGTTTGTTCGTGCTGTTCGTCTCAAATCATGAAGAGACCAATGAGGAAATTGATACCCCAAACGCCGCCATGCGTACTGCATTAAATTGTAAGGCAGCGACTGCAATGATGTCCGACCAACTGGTTCCCTGCTTCCTTCCTTAGTAAAAAGCATATCGGAACCGTTGTTCATAGAGATAACGTATTTTATAAGCTCTTCAACCGGTTCAATAATGGGCCGCTTTAGCGGTTCGCCTGTTATATCCCCTGTCTTATGTCGTTCTGGTGGTACAGTCCATATTTTATTAATGAAATCAAAATCGTCCACCTTGGCAGTAATTAGCTCTGAACTACGGCAACCAAAATGCAGCAATAGTTTAATGAAGGCCCGGTATTTAGGAACCATTCGAGAACCATCGATCGCAGCATAAAGGATTTTAATTTCATCATGTGTCAGAAACCGTTTCTTCTGACCTTTACGGATATCCATATCTTTACCCGTGATATCCGACAGCGGGCGAGTTTCAATGAGCTTTCTCTTATACGCCCAGACATGGGCCTGCTTTGCGTTAATTAGCAATCGGTCTGCTATTGCTGGAGTCTTAGTGCTAAGAGGCTCCAGGACTTCTAACCAATCATGCAATGTAGCTGCATCGTGAGGGATATTCCCGATTTTAGAGAACAGGTGCAGCTCAAACGAGCGGAGTATCTGTTCAGAACCTTTTTTATTTTTTACACAATATGCTTCATACCAAGCACGGATCACAGATTCTACCGTCATGGCTTCAGTAGCTTTACGTTTTTCTGCCAGCTTGACCAATCGTGGATTGCGGTTTGACTCGAGTTCACCACGAAGACGGATAACTTCTTCTCTGGCCTCTTTTAGTCCAGTTGCCGGGTAAGTTCCGATATCAAGACGCTCACCTTTCCCCGCCCACTGATAACGATATTGGAACACTACGCGACCTTTCGGTGATACTCTAACAGACAGACCATCACGATCGGATTTAACCAAAACCTTATCACGTTCCTTTCCAACGACTGAACGCAACCACGCATCAGACAGCGCCATTACTCACCTTGTACAAATAACAAAAAACCTCTGCTGTTTTGTACATTATGTACAAGCACATGTACAGATTTTTGATGAAAGTAACCTGATCAATTTAAAGTTACATGAAAGAATTTTCAATCAAAGAAATCACATAACATCATATTATTAAATGAGTTATATAATTATCACTCAATTAATCGAAAGGATTTTGAAAGAGTAAAAGAGCTTTTATTTGGGCTTAATTATTGGGGTGAGAAATAATGGCAAAAGTGCGGCGCTTCGCCACCTCTTGCAAATAAGGAGACAACGTCATAATTCTTTCTTCTTGAGTAAGCGGCATCGCGCCGCGCTTGTTGAAAACGAAAAATTGCGGCTATTTTACCCATCAATGGGGGGGAGGCAATCAGTGTTTACACAGGAGCTGCTCCAGTTCGTGCAACGAAGAAACGGTCCAGGTAGGCGCGATGCCTTCTGGTTGCTCGCGATTGTGCGCATTCAGCCAGCAGGTCGCAAGCCCGGCGTTGATGCCACCGAGAATATCGGACTCGGCAGTGTCGCCAACCATCAGCACGCGTGAACGGTCAGGATTGCCCGCCTGTTCCAGCGCATAATCGAAAATTTTCTTATTCGGTTTGGCTACGCCAACTTCTTCGGAAATCACCAGCAAATCGAAATAATCACGCAGGCCCGTGCGTTCCAGACGCACTTGCTGCAAGGCGCTAAAGCCGTTGGTGATGATGCCGATTTTGGCGTTGCCGCGAATGGCATTAAGCAGGGAAACCGCGCCCGGCAGCGGCGTGCAAATTTCCGCCATCGCATTAATGAAGGCCTCGTTGAGTTTACCTGGCTCGACGTTCAGCCGTTCGGCCCAGCTCTCAAAACGCCCGTGCTGAAGCTGTAATGAAGTGATCGCGCCGTTTTGATAATCTACCCACAGGGGCTTGTTAACGGCCTGATAGTCCTGAAAATCTTCAGCGGTAAAAGTGACGCTGTAATCAAGAAACATCCGCTGCAGGCCGGTGAACGAGTCAAAGGTAAACAGCGTTTCATCGGCATCAAAGAAAATCCAGTCCCACTTCATTATTCCACCTTGTCTTACATACTGATTGGCAACGCCATGATGATGGCGTCTTCGCGACCGTCCTTGGTGGGGTAGTAATTGCGGCGAATCGTCGCCTCGTTAAAGCCTAAACTTTCGTACAGGGCAATGGCGGCAGCGTTTGAGGCACGGACTTCCAGCCATAGCGTCGCCACGCCGCGTTTTTCCAGTTCGTCGATCAGATGTTCCAGCAGCGCCCTTCCCAGTCCCTGACGCTGATAGTCAGGATCGACCGCAATATTGAACAATGTAGCTTCATCCAGCACCACTTGCGTAATCGCAAACGCCGCCATTTTGCCGTTTTGCGTTAACTGAAAGTTGAGATAACGCTCGCCCTGATTACTGGCAAAGGTTTTTTCACTCCACGGAAAGGCGTGGGCGCGTTGTTCAATGTGGAAAGCCGTTGGTAAATCAGTCGTTTCGAGGGAAGAAATCGTGTTCATATGTGCAAATTTGTTGCCATAACGCGGCGCGTGCCGTTGGGTTTGCCCGTAATTCGGTGAGCGCCGGTGATGCCACCTGAGCGCCTTCCAGTGATAGCGGTTCATCAGTACCCAACCGCCAGCTGTTGCAGCGACTGCCTTGCGGCAGCATCGCGATTTTTTCTGGCGTCAGTTGCAGCACTTGATCGGGGCTGACGGTTAATGCACGCAGAACATCGCTCACCAGAGGATCGGTCAGGGCGGGAAGATCGTTTGCCACCATCACCAGACGGACGTGTGCCGGGATCGCAATGGCAATCTCCCCCTGCAACGCGCCAGGGCGACGCAGCGACCACTGGGTAATGCCCAGCTGCTGTAACTGCCAGTCTCGTCGGGATGTCATAGCGAATCGCTCCTGTTGTCAGGGGCGCAAATATAGCAAATTCGTCGATACCGCGCCAACATATGGCTATAATCGCCGCCAGTATCAATTGAGGAGCATTCCATGTCTGCATTTACCCCGGCAAGTGAAGTCTTGCTGCGTCACAGTGATGATTTCGAACAAAGCCGTATTCTGTTTGCCGGAGACTTACAGGATGACCTGCCCGCGCGTTTAGATACCGCGGCCAGCCGTGCTCATACCCAGCAATTCCACCATTGGCAGGTGTTAAGCCGCCAAATGGGTGATAACGCCCGTTTTAGCCTGGTGGCAACGGCGGATGACGTCGCAGATTGCGATACGCTGATTTACTACTGGCCGAAGAACAAACCGGAAGCCCAGTTTCAGTTAATGAATTTACTTTCTCTGCTGCCGGTGGGGACGGATATTTTTGTTGTTGGCGAGAACCGCAGCGGCGTGCGCAGCGCCGAGCAGATGCTTGCAGATTATGCGCCGTTGAATAAAGTCGACAGCGCCCGTCGCTGTGGCCTCTATTTTGGTCGTCTGGAAAAACAGCCGGTATTTGATGCCGATAAATTCTGGGGCGAATACAGCGTCGATGGCCTGACGGTGAAAACGCTGCCTGGCGTGTTTAGCCGCGACGGTCTGGATGTCGGTAGCCAGTTGCTGCTCTCGACGTTAACTCCGCACACGAAAGGTAAAGTGCTGGATGTCGGCTGCGGTGCAGGCGTTCTTTCAGTTGCCTTTGCACGCCACTCACCGAAGATTCGTCTCACGTTGTGCGATGTTTCTGCGCCAGCAGTTGAAGCCAGCCGTGCAACACTTGCGGCCAACGGTGTTGAAGGTGAAGTCTTTGCCAGCAACGTCTTTTCTGAGGTGAAAGGTCGTTTTGATATGATCATCTCCAATCCGCCGTTCCACGAGGGGATGCAAACCAGTCTGGATGCAGCACAAACGCTGATTCGCGGCGCGGTGCGTCATCTTAACAGCGGCGGCGAGCTGAGAATTGTGGCGAACGCCTTCCTGCCTTACCCGGACGTGCTGGATGAGACATTTGGCTTCCATGAAGTGATCGCGCAAACCGGGCGCTTCAAGGTGTATCGCGCCATTATGACCCGCCAGGCGAAGAAAGGTTAAGTATCCCGCCGCAAGCCTTGCCGGATGCGGCGTGCTCGCCTTATACAACCTACAAAACCTGCAAGTTAGCCCTTCGTAGGCCAGATAAGACGCGCCCGCGTCGCATCTGGCATCTGCACCCAAATACCGTGTCGGATGCGGCGTGAACGCCTTATCCGACCTACAAAACCTGCACGTTAGTTTCCTGATGGACATTTTTCCAGCAATTACACCTCCGTCGATAATTAACTATTGACGAAAAGCTGAAAACCACTAGAATGCGCCTCCGTGGTAGCAATTCTTTTTAAGAATTGATGGTATGCGAAGGTGGCGGAATTGGTAGACGCGCTAGCTTCAGGTGTTAGTGTCCTTACGGACGTGGGGGTTCAAGTCCCCCCCCTCGCACCAATTATCTTTACTTCCTTTCTTGTTTCTTCCTTGTTTTTTCATCCCTGATTCCAGTTCATTATCATCAGCATGACGCCAGCAATAAGCGCCAGGCACGATGGTAGCAAAATGTAATGCCGTAACTGTTTGTGATACAACATCACTGGCGTCAACACCAATCCCATCAGAATAACAATCCGCCACTGATCCGGCGATAAATCCCCATACGTCAGCCCTGCAATCAGCAATCCTGGCAGCAACACTCCCCAGCCACTGCCCAGCATACGTTGCAACATGGTTTCATCTCTTTCATTGATAATGATAACCAATATCATATGATAATTTTTATCATTTGCAAGCCAGAGAAATCCCTTGCTATCGGGTAAACCTATCGCTAGGATTAGCAATCATTATCATTTAGATTACTATCCCGATTATGGCCTATCGTTCCGCACCGCTCTATGAAGATGTTATCTGGCGAACGCATCTCCAGCCGCAGGATGCTGGACTTGCAGAAGCAGTACGGTCGACGATCGCAGAAAATCGTGAACATTTGCTGGAGTTTATCCGCCTGGATGAACCCGCCCCATTCAGTGCCCTGACGCTGGCGCAATGGTCATCACCGAATGCGTTAAGTTCTCTGTTAGCTGTTTATTCCGATCATATCTACCGCAATCAACCAACGATGATCCGCGAGAATAAGCCGCTGATCTCCCTGTGGGCGCAATGGTACATCGGCCTGATGGTGCCGCCATTAATGCTGGCCCTGTTAACGCAGGAAAAAGCATTAGATGTGTCGCCGGAACATTTCCACGTTGAGTTTCACGAAACCGGACGCGCCGCCTGTTTCTGGGTCGATGTGTATGAAGATAAAAACGCAACACCACATTCACCGCAGCAGCGAATGGAAACGTTAATTAGCAAGGCGCTTGTTCCGGTTGTGCAAGCATTAGAAGCGACTGGAGAAATTAACGGTAAACTTATCTGGAGTAATACCGGTTATTTGATCAACTGGTACCTCACTGAGATGAAGCAGCTGCTCGGCGAGGCGACGGTTGAATCGCTGCGCCATGCCCTCTTTTTTGAGAAAACGCTCACTACCGGTGAAGATAATCCACTCTGGCGTACCGTGGTGCTGCGCGACGGCCTGCTGGTGCGCCGCACTTGCTGCCAGCGTTATCGCTTGCCGGATGTGCAGCAATGTGGTGACTGTACGCTGAAATAGAAAAATTTGCCGGGGAAGTAAACCCGGCATTAAGCGTATTAATAGGGGTGCAACACGTTACTTGCTTCGCAATGACGCATACATAACAGAATGTCCGCGGCCTCCAACAACCCTGCATCAGAACTGACGCCCAGTTTCGACATTACATTAAATTTATGCGCGCGGATCGTTTTGATATTGCGTTTAAGCTGCTCGGCAATTTGTGTCATTGAGTAGCCACGCGACATAAAGCGCAATATTTCTCTCTCCGTCGGGCTTAGCGTCCGGCTTTGGTTAATGTACCACTGATTGTTCAATCGGTCGGTCGCCTGACGCACACCATTTAATGACAAAAAGAGTTCTTGATGAAAAATCTCCAGCGTCGACGCTTTACTTAATACACCGTCCAGCGGTGATGGCGACAATGAACCAATCAGCCGAGCTTCAATATCATCATCCGCAATAACTAAACGTCGGGTACGCGGAAACTTAATCGCCAGTTCAGTCAGGCAAGATAATCCCTCTCTGCGTTTACTTCTCATGGCAGAAAAAGAAAAAATGACCGCCGCAAATGAGATCCGCGACATGGCATCCTGAAATGACTCCTGACTGGTATAGATATGGAGCTTATAAGGGTTACCCGCAAATTTTCTGAATAAACTCTCAATACCGATACTGCTCATGACGCATTTTTCTATGAGTGCGACATTTCTCTTCTTAATTCGGCTGTGTTCCATTCTGCGGCATCTCCATAAACAGAAGGCAAGTTAAGTTCTCTTGCACCCTGCGCGCTATTTATCCATGCATACATTTCAGCGTTGCTGTGAATTGCCAGTCGACGCATCGCACTGTTTTTTTGGGCGCTGATAGTTTTATTACTTTTCTTAAGCAATGAAGCTATCTGGTTGATGCCCCATCCTTTACCTAATAGCCGCAGTACTTTGCGCTCTGAAAGAGTGAGAATAACGGAGCGATAGCTAAAATCATGCGTTTCAGTCATTGCCGGAGAGGTCAGCATGGCACTGATACGCTCTGCGTGCGTATTGCCAGAACGCACGGTCTTGACCAGATTCTCAATGGGTTCAACATCAGACAATAATGTCGCCGTAGGGCACATGAGCAGTTCTACCGCCTGGGAATACCAGGAGCGTGACACCATGAAAACCCAGTGAATTTCCCGATATTGTGAGATTAAAGAATAATAATGCTCACAAACAGAACGAGGATCTTCACTTTCACCGGCTAAATCTGCAATAACTAATCCGGAACGACGTAATTGTAATAAGGTAAGGTCCTCCGCAGAGGCGCTGGATATTATTTCATATTCAGGGAAGTGAGTCCTCATGACCTCTTTTAACCCTGCTTGCATAACAGGTATTTTACTGATAACAATTCCATTTTTGCAGCATCCTGGCAACATATTTCCTCCACATCCACTGTCTAAAAATCATGATGGTCTATTCAGGATATTCATTCCTTAAATGTTTCCAGCAAATTAATAGATTAAGCGAATAAATTATCCTTTGCATTCACTTTCATATCAGCATACTCCTGCTGCACAATAACTCCACTGCATGTGTCAGAAGGTTAGCATCAAATGATAACCTGGTGAAATAGCCTGGAGACATTTAAAATATCTACATTAAGTTGTTAGAAATACTTAATGAAAAACAGAATTCTCATTCATTTAATTTATAATTAAAAAATATTTCTTCTCGCAAAATAAAAAATCACACAATCAATATTTATTCAATAAAATCTGATAGTTTTATCTTTTGTAAAGCCTAAAAAAGCACTCAGTTATCGATAATCCCGATTCGTAAAAACCAGACCATACATTCATTATGTCGATAATATTCACGTTATAATTTATTTACAGCTTGAGATTATTCGTTTTTTACCCTCCGAGCCTCTCCCGATAACCAGGATTAATCAGCGCAATTTTGATCTTAACCTGCCGCAAAACAACCGCGCTTCATGATACAAATGGATTCTCATAATTTGAACAATACGCAGCGCGTCTATGACAAAGGGCGAGTTATGCAAACTGAGCAACAGCGAGCCGTGACACGGCTTTGTATCCAGTGCGGATTATTTCTTTTGCAACATGGTGCGGAAAGCGCGTTGGTCGATGAACTTTCCTCACGACTGGGTCGGGCGCTGGGAATGGACAGCGTCGAAAGTTCTATCTCTTCGAACGCCATCGTGCTGACAACCATTAAAGATGGGCAATGCCTGACATCGACACGTAAAAATCACGATCGCGGCATTAATATGCATGTGGTGACTGAAGTCCAGCACATTGTGATTCTGGCGGAGCATCATCTGCTGGATTACAAAGGCGTAGAGAAAAGATTTAGCCAAATTCGGCCATTACGTTACCCGCGATGGCTGGTAGCCTTGATGGTCGGCCTTTCTTGCGCCTGTTTCTGTAAACTCAATAACGGTGGCTGGGACGGTGCCGTCATCACCTTCTTTGCCAGTACGGTCGCAATGTATATCCGCCAGCTGCTGGCACAACGTCATCTTCATCCACAGATCAACTTTTGCCTCACCGCTTTCGCCGCCACCACCATTTCCGGTTTGCTTTTGCAACTTCCCACTTTCAGTAATACCCCCACCATTGCGATGGCCGCCAGCGTTCTCTTGCTGGTGCCGGGCTTTCCGTTGATTAATGCCGTCGCCGATATGTTTAAAGGCCACATCAATACCGGACTGGCACGCTGGGCGATCGCCAGTCTGCTGACACTGGCTACCTGCGTCGGCGTGGTGATGGCACTGACGATTTGGGGGCTACGCGGATGGGTGTGATCGAATTTCTGTTAGCATTGGCGCAGGATATGATCCTCGCCGCCATTCCAGCGGTCGGCTTTGCGATGGTGTTCAACGTTCCCGTTCGGGCGTTACGCTGGTGTGCGCTGCTTGGTGCGATAGGTCATGGTTCCCGAATGATCTTAATGACCAGCGGGCTGAATATTGAATGGTCAACCTTTATGGCCTCTATGCTGGTCGGCACCATTGGTATTCAATGGTCGCGCTGGTATCTGGCACATCCGAAAGTGTTTACCGTGGCGGCTGTTATCCCCATGTTTCCGGGCATCTCTGCTTATACTGCAATGATTTCGGCGGTAAAAATCAGCCAGCTAGGTTACAGCGAACCGTTGATGATTACCCTGTTAACCAACTTTCTTACAGCTTCATCGATTGTTGGTGCATTATCCATCGGCCTTTCCATTCCTGGATTATGGTTGTACCGCAAACGCCCTCGCGTATAAAATTGCCTCACTTAAAGCACGCGGATGAGAGACAGCCTCCTCTCCTCCGTGTGTTACTATAAAAGTTATCTCCCTTCTCGTTCATCGTTCCATATTTGAGAAACAGTATGTCTTCCAGAGTTTTGACCCCGGACGTCGTTGGTATTGACGCCCTGGTACACGATCACCAAACCGTTCTGGCAAAAGCTGAAGGCGGTGTGGTTGCCGTATTTGCTAACAATGCCCCGGCGTTTTATGCCGTCACGCCTGCACGCCTGGCTGAACTGCTGGCGCTGGAAGAAAAGCTGGCGCGTCCGGGAAGCGATGTCGCTCTGGACGATCAACTCTATCAGGAACCGCAAGCCGCTCCCGTTGCTGTCCCCATGGGGAAATTCGCCATGTATCCGGACTGGCAACCCGATGCCGACTTTATCCGCCTGGCGGCGCTATGGGGCGTGGCGCTAAGAGAGCCGGTGACCACCGAAGAACTGGCCTCATTCATTGCCTACTGGCAGGCGGAAGGTAAAGTCTTTCACCATGTGCAGTGGCAACAAAAACTGGCGCGCAGCCTGCAAATCGGTCGTGCCAGCAACGGCGGACTGCCGAAACGAGATGTGAATACGGTCAGCGAACCTGACAGCCAAATTCCACCAGGATTCAGAGGGTAACGATGAAAAACGTTGGCGACCTGATGCAACGCCTGCAAAAAATGATGCCTGCCCATATCAAACCTGCATTCAAAACGGGTGAAGAGCTACTGGCCTGGCAGAAAGAACAAGGGGCGATCCGCTCCGCCGCTCTCGAACGTGAAAATCGGGCGATGAAAATGCAGCGCACCTTTAACCGCTCCGGTATTCGTCCACTGCATCAGAACTGCTCCTTTGAGAACTATCGCGTTGAGTGTGAAGGGCAGATGAATGCGTTAAGCAAAGCGCGCCAGTATGTCGAAGAGTTTGACGGCAACATCGCCAGCTTCATCTTTTCTGGTAAGCCAGGAACCGGCAAAAACCATCTGGCGGCGGCAATCTGCAACGAGCTGCTGCTACGCGGTAAATCCGTATTGATCATCACCGTGGCCGATATTATGTCGGCGATGAAAGATACCTTCAGGAATAGCGGTACCAGCGAAGAACAACTGCTTAACGATCTGAGCAACGTTGATCTGCTGGTGATCGATGAGATCGGCGTGCAGACCGAATCGAAATACGAAAAAGTGATCATCAACCAGATCGTCGATCGCCGCTCTTCTTCCAAACGCCCAACCGGGATGCTGACCAACAGTAATATGGAAGAGATGACCAAGTTGCTGGGCGAACGCGTGATGGACCGTATGCGCCTGGGTAACAGTTTGTGGGTGATCTTCAACTGGGATAGCTACCGTAGCCGGGTAACAGGTAAAGAGTATTAATCCCCGTTTCTGGCGGTATACTGCGACACAATTCCACCTTGAGTAATGATGATGAAAACTGTTAAACATCTTCTGTGCTGTGCCATTGCCGCCAGCGCATTAATTTCCACCGGGGTGCATGCTGCGTCCTGGAAAGATGCGCTCTCCAGCGCCGCCAGCGAACTTGGCAACCAAAACAGCACGACACAGGAAGGCGGTTGGTCGCTCGCGTCATTAACTAACTTGCTTAGCAGCGGGAACCAGGCCTTAAGCGCAGATAACATGAACAACGCCGCAGGCATTCTGCAATACTGCGCGAAGCAAAAGCTGGCGTCGGTAACCGATGCCGAAAACATCAAGAACCAGGTGCTGGAAAAGCTGGGCCTGAACAGTGAAGAACAAAAAGAAGACACCAACTATCTGGATGGCATTCAGGGTTTGCTGAAAACCAAAGATGGTCAGCAACTCAATCTGGATAACATCGGAACGACTCCGCTGGCAGAAAAGGTGAAAACCAAAGCCTGCGATCTGGTGTTAAAGCAGGGGCTGAACTTCATTTCCTGAACCGCGAAACGCCGCGTTTTAGCTGTTACCCGGCTGACGCGGCTCTCTCCTGCCCTTTTCCCTGCTCCTGGACGGTTTTCCCCCTGTTACACGGGAAGCGACCGCGATCAAAAAAGTCTGTTTATAAACTAATTCCTAACAACATCGCATTTTTTTGACACTAGAATTGCAGCAATATGGCGACGCCATTACATTGTGCTTCTCAAAAAGCTTAAACGTTGGCTAAACGGCCCGGTTTAGTGAGGATCGCCCGTTGTCAGAACTACTCTCTTTCGCCCTTTTTCTCGCCTCTGTGCTGATTTACGCATGGAAAGCGGGACGTAACACCTGGTGGTTTGCAGCCACATTAACGGTGCTGGGGCTATTTGTCGTTTTAAATATCACCCTGTTTGCCAGCGACTATTTTACTGGCGCTGGTATTAACGACGCGGTTCTCTATACCTTAACCAACAGCCTGACCGGTGCTGGCGTCAGCAAATACATCCTGCCGGGTATCGGCATTGTGCTGGGGCTGACAGCGGTGTTCGGTGCGCTGGGCTGGATCCTGCGCCGTCGTCGCCATCATCCGCACCATTTTGGTTACAGCCTGCTGGCGCTCTTACTGGCGCTGGGTTCGGTGGACGCCAGCCCGGCATTTCGTCAGATAACGGAACTGGTGAAATCCCAGTCACGCGATGGCGACCCGGACTTTGCGGCTTATTATAAAGAGCCGTCGAAAACTATCCCTGACCCGAAACTCAACCTGGTTTATATCTACGGCGAAAGTCTCGAGCGAACCTATTTTGATAACGAAGCTTTCCCGGATCTCACGCCTGAACTGGGCGCGTTGAAAAATGAAGGCCTGGATTTCAGCCACACGCAGCAGCTGCCAGGAACGGATTACACGATTGCGGGCATGGTGGCTTCTCAGTGCGGCATACCGCTGTTTGCCCCCTTTGAAGGCAACGCCTCCGCCTCTGTCTCCAGCTTCTTCCCGCAGAACATCTGTCTGGGCGATATCCTGAAAAACTCGGGTTATCAGAACTATTTCGTGCAGGGCGCGAATCTGCGTTTTGCCGGTAAAGATGTTTTCCTGAAGTCGCATGGCTTCGACCACTTATACGGCTCAGAAGAGCTGAAAAGCGTGGTGGCCGACCCGCACTATCGCAACGACTGGGGATTCTACGACGATACCGTTCTCGATGAAGCGTGGAAAAAGTTTGAAGAGCTTTCCCGCTCTGGCCAGCGATTCTCACTGTTTACCCTGACGGTCGATACCCATCACCCGGATGGTTTTATCTCGCGCACCTGTAACCGCAAAAAATATGATTTTGACGGTAAGCCAAATCAGTCATTCAGTGCGGTAAGTTGCAGCCAGGAGAACATCGCAACGTTTATCAACAAAATCAAAGCATCACCGTGGTTTAAGGATACCGTTATCGTCGTCTCGTCTGACCATTTAGCGATGAACAACACGGCGTGGAAATACCTCAATAAGCAAGATCGCAATAATCTGTTTTTCGTCATTCGTGGCGACAAGCCGCAGCAAGAGACGCTGGCGGTGAAGCGTAACACGATGGATAACGGCGCGACGGTGCTGGACATTCTCGGTGGCGATAACTATCTCGGACTTGGTCGTAGCAGTTTATCCGGGCAGTCAATGTCGGAAATCTTCCTCAATATCAAAGAGAAAACATTGGCGTGGAAGCCAGATATCATCCGCCTGTGGAAATTCCCTAAAGAGATGAAAGAGTTCACCATCGACCAGCAGAAAAACATGATTGCCTTCTCGGGTAGCCATTTCCGTTTGCCGCTGCTGTTGCGGGTTTCAGACAAGCGCGTGGAACCGCTGCCGGAAAGTGAATACTCAGCACCACTGCGTTTCCAGTTGGCCGATTTTGCTCCACGCGACAATTTCGTCTGGGTTGACCGTTGCTATAAGATGGCACAACTCTGGGCTCCGGAACTGGCACTTTCCACCGACTGGTGTGTCTCGCAAGGGCAGCTTGGCGGTCAGCAAATTGTCCAGCATGTTGATAAAACAACATGGAAGGGCAAAACGGCATTTAAAGATACGGTCATCGACATGGCGCGTTACAAAGGCAATGTCGATTCGCTGAAGATTGTTGATAACGATATTCGCTACAAAGCCGACAGCTTCATTTTTAACGTCGCCGGTGCGCCGGAAGAGGTGAAACAATTTAGTGGGATTTCCCGTCCGGAGTCGTGGGGCCGCTGGTCCAACGCGCAGTTGGGCGATGAAGTCAAAATCGAGTACAAGCATCCGCTGCCGAAGAAATTTGACCTGGTGATTACCGCCAAAGCATACGGCAATAACGCCAGCCGTCCTATTCCGGTACGCGTAGGCAATGAAGAACAAACCCTTGTGCTGGGCAATGAAGTGACCACCACCACACTGCATTTCGATAACCCAACCGATGCCGACACACTGGTAATTGTGCCGCCGGAACCTGTCTCAACCAACGAAGGGAATATCCTCGGACACTCGCCGCGTAAGCTCGGGATCGGCATGGTGGAAATTAAAGTTGTGGAACGTGAAGGGTAATTCCTGACTGATGTGTAGGTCGCATAAGGTGCGACCTACACACCTTCTCCGGCCTACAAAACATCATTGAGAAACAGAAAAAAAACAGCGCCCAACACTTCCCCGGACGCTGCATGGCAACTTTAATAATCTCGCCTTATCAGAAAGTAATTACGCCTTTAATTAACTCACGATTGTTAATCACATCGCGCTCGTAGGTTTCTGCCAGCGTGGCGAACGGATAGCGATGGGTTAACATCATGTCGGCAGTGATTTTCCCTTCCGCCATAAGTCGACCGACTTTAGCGAAATCTTCCGGCGTGGCGTTGCGGCTGCCCATCATCGTCGTTTCTTTTTTATGGAATTCCGGATCGGAGAACTGCAACTCACCTTTAAACAGGCCGACAAATACCACCGTGCCGCCGTGACGAATCAGATTCACGGTGTTATTCATCGCATGTTGATTACCTGTCGCGTCGATCACTTTCTGCGCCAGCGAACCACCAAACTGCGCCCGCAGCTGCGCGTCAAAATCTTCGGCTGACGGGTCCAGCACGGGCAACTCCAGACGCGTTGCCACATGTTCTCGGCGTGCCGGACTGGTATCCGCCACCACCACCTGTGCGCCATCAGCTTTAGCGATTGCCGCCGCGCCCAGACCGATTGGCCCCGCCCCGACCACCAGCACCTGCTCGCCGGGAGCAATGGCTGCACGACGCACCGCATGTGCGCTAATAGCGAAAGGTTCAATCAATGCTGCCGCCTGCGGGTCAATACCATCTGCGGGCAAAATGTTCGCCACCGGCACGCTCAAATACTCACTAAAACCACCATCCTGATGCACACCAATAACTGAAATTTTTTCACAGCAATTGGTGCGACCGCTTTTACATGCCGGGCATTGCTGACAGGCAACATAAGGGATCACCGCAACTTGCTGACCATTTTTAAGATCAGCAATATTTTTACCCAGCCCAACAATCTCCCCACATATTTCATGGCCTAAAACGCGTGGATAACTAAAAAATGGTTGATTTCCACCCCAGGCATGAATATCGGTACCGCAAATCCCGACAGACTTAATTTTTATTAATGCTTCATTGTCACCCGGAATAGGTATCTCGCGTTGTTTCCAGACTAATTCTTTCGGCTGCTGGCAAATTAAAACATTCATCGTAGACATGATTCGGCTCTCCATTTTTTGTTGCCTTAGATATCAATGAAAATGAAAAATGGCAGCGGAACGGAAAATCTGTTTTGTGAAAACACACGCATAAAAATGTTTTAAATCGGGTTTTAATGGACTCACAAGGAGGAAAATATGAGTCGCTCACAAAATTTACGCCACAATGTGATTAACCAGGTCATTGATGATATGTCGCGGGGTCACATCCCTTCCCCACTTCCATCGCAAAGTGCGCTGGCGGAAATGTACAACATCAGCCGCACCACAGTGCGTCATATTCTCAGCCACTTACGCGAATGCGGCGTCTTGACGCAGGTTGGAAACGACTATGTTATTGCGCGTAAACCTGACCATGATGACGGTTTCGCCTGTACTACCGCTTCAATGAGTGAACAAAACAAAGTGTTTGAGCAGGCTTTTTTCACGATGATAAACCAGCGCCAGTTACGCCCAGGGGAAACTTTTTCTGAACTGCAACTGGCTCGGGCCGCGGGTGTCAGCCCGGTTGTAGTAAGAGAATATCTTTTAAAATTCGGTCATTATAATCTTATTCAGAGCGAAAAGCGCGGCCAGTGGAGCATGAAGCAATTCGATCAATCCTACGCCGAGCAGCTGTTTGAGCTACGCGAAATGCTCGAAACGCATTCACTTCAGCACTTTCTCAACCTGCCTGATCATGATCCACGCTGGTTGCAGGCGAAAACCATGCTCGAACGTCATCGACTACTGCGTGACAACATCGGCAACAGCTTTCGCATGTTCTCGCAACTTGACAGAGATTTTCACTCCTTACTGCTTTCAGCTGCCGATAATATCTTTTTTGATCAATCGCTTGAGATCATCTCAGTCATCTTTCATTTTCACTATCAATGGGACGAAAGCGATCTTAAACAGCGCAATATCATTGCCGTCGATGAGCATATGACCATTCTCAGCGCTCTGATTTGCCGCAGTGACCTGGATGCCACCCTTGCGCTCCGTAACCATTTGAATTCAGCTAAACAATCAATGATTCGATCCATTAATGAGAACACGCGTTATGCTCATTAAGTACGGATTAAAAACAGCAAACTATTAGCGGGTGCACGGTTTTATCAAAAGATAAATACCGGAAAATTCCCGCTTACCTATGCTCACAATCAGTCGACTAAAAATGTTTTTGTGAGCGGTAGTAAAGTCCTAAAACTTTTACCTGCCGTTAATGTCAACCTTGCGTAATGCACAATTACGTAAACAATTAAAATTATAAATACAGGAGTCCGGCGTGGAAAAAGAAAATATCACCCTCGATCCGCGTTCTTCATTTACTCCATCTTCGTCGGCAGATATTCCCGTGCCACCAGATGGATTAGTTCAACGCAGTACCCGAATTAAACGCATTCAAACCACCGCCATGTTGTTATTATTTTTTGCGGCGGTAATCAATTATCTCGACCGCAGTTCGCTGTCGGTAGCAAATTTAACGATTCGTGAAGAATTGGGATTAAGTGCCACCGAAATCGGCGCTTTGCTCTCCGTGTTTTCACTCGCCTACGGGATTGCGCAGCTTCCTTGCGGCCCGCTATTGGATCGTAAAGGCCCTCGCCTGATGCTGGGACTGGGGATGTTCTTCTGGTCACTGTTCCAGGCAATGTCTGGCATGGTGCACAGCTTCACGCAGTTCGTGTTGGTGCGTATCGGTATGGGAATTGGTGAAGCACCAATGAACCCGTGCGGCGTAAAAGTCATTAACGACTGGTTCAACATCAAAGAGCGCGGACGCCCAATGGGCTTCTTCAACGCCGCCTCCACCATTGGCGTTGCCGTAAGCCCGCCAATTCTGGCGGCGATGATGCTGGTGATGGGCTGGCGCGGGATGTTTATTACCATTGGTGTGTTGGGTATTTTTCTCGCCATCGGTTGGTATATGCTCTATCGCAACCGCGAGCACGTTGAACTGACTGCCGTTGAACAAGCCTATCTCAATGCCGGTAGCGTCAATGCCCGCCGTGATCCACTCAGTTTTGCTGAATGGCGCAGCCTGTTCCGTAACCGCACAATGTGGGGAATGATGCTCGGATTCAGTGGCATCAATTACACTGCGTGGCTGTATCTGGCCTGGCTTCCTGGTTACCTGCAAACAGCCTATAACCTGGATTTAAAAAGCACAGGATTGATGGCGGCTATCCCTTTCCTGTTTGGGGCTGCCGGGATGCTGGTCAACGGTTACGTTACCGACTGGCTGGTCAAAGGGGGAATGGCTCCGATTAAAAGCCGTAAGATCTGCATTATTGCCGGGATGTTCTGTTCTGCCGCCTTTACGCTGGTCGTACCGCAAGCGACAACATCCATGACAGCGGTTCTGCTGATTGGCATGGCACTGTTCTGCATTCACTTTGCCGGAACATCCTGCTGGGGATTGATCCACGTCGCTGTCGCTTCTCGCATGACTGCATCGGTGGGCAGTATCCAGAACTTTGCCAGCTTCATCTGCGCTTCTTTCGCGCCGATCATTACTGGTTTTATTGTCGATACCACCCACTCATTCCGTCTGGCGCTAATCATCTGCGGTTGCGTCACCGCGGCGGGTGCACTGGCATACATCTTCCTGGTTCGTCAGCCGATCAACGACCCACGTAAAGATTAATTTCCCTATGCCCGATAACATTTTGCTTATCGGGCATTTTTATGGCGATTAAAACGTTTCCCAGTTCTCTCCGCTATCTGCCACTGCCACTTTGCGCGGCGCAGATGGCGTCACAGTTTTTACTACTGCCGATGCTTCGCGCTGGCGTTGCTGCTCTTGCTGAATCCGGAACACTGCCACAGCTTCGGTCAGGCGACTGGCCTGCTCCTCCAGCGCGGCGGCGGCGGCGGCAGATTCTTCCACCAGCGCAGCGTTCTGTTGGGTTACTCGGTCCATCTCAGCTACTGCTAAGCCAACCTGATCGATACCACGGCTCTGCTCATCAGAAGCCGAAGCAATTTCGCCCATAATGTCCGTCACGCGGGTCACAGCGCTGACAATCTCTGCCATGGTTTCCCCGGCGCTTTCGACCAGCGTAGAGCCAACATCCACTTTGCCCACCGAGTCTTCAATCAGGCTTTTAATTTCGCGAGCCGCCTGAGCGCTACGCTGGGCCAGATTACGCACTTCTCCCGCAACCACCGCAAAACCACGTCCTTGCTCACCCGCACGCGCTGCTTCAACCGCCGCGTTCAAAGCCAGAATATTGGTCTGGAAGGCAATGCCGTCAATTACGCTGATAATATCGGCGATTTTCTGCGAACTGGTGGAGATATCACGCATAGTCTGCACCACGTTATCTACCACTTTGCCGCCGCGTTGCGCCGTTTCAGAAGCACTTAACGCCAGGTGGCTGGCCTGGCGCGCATTCTCGGCGTTCTGTTTCACCGTTGCGGTCAGTTGCTCCATGCTGGCTGCCGTCTCTTCCAGCGAAGCAGCCTGTTGCTCGGTGCGCGAAGAGAGATCGTTATTGCCGGTAGCGATTTCGCTGGCACCGCTATAGATGGCATTGGCCCCGTTGCGCACATCACCGACGGTACGCATCAGCTCTCCCTGCATATGGCGCAAACTCTCTGCCAGTTGCCCCATCTCATTAGAGCCATCCACCTCAATCGGTTTCACCAGATCGCCGCCTGCAATATGACGAATGCTGTCAATCAGGCGATTCATTGGCGCTACCAGCGAGGCTTTAATACCGAACCAGACGGCGAAGATGACCGCCAGTACGACGATCATCACGCCCACCAGAATCCACATCGCCTGGCTGTAGGAGGCATTGTTATCGCTGACGGCGATATCATGGAGCCGATCGTTTTGTTCCATGTAAGCCACATACTGCTTCTCGAAACCGTCCTGATATCCCTGAGTCGGCTGATCAAAGAACTCGTTGATTTTGCCTGCACCTAACAGTTGGATCAGCTCCGCCAGCGCATTGTGATAAATATCGTAATTACGTTTGATCTCTGCCGCTGCGGCGGTGCTCTGACGCGGGTCACGCGGCAACGCTTCGTAATCCGCCCAGTTTTTTTCCGCCTGTTTCAGCGAAATACTGGCACTCTGCATCAGCTCAGCAACGGTTGAACCGCTACCAATATTATTCTGATCCATCATGTAGCGGATACCCGCGCGGTTGAGGGTGTTACGCGTCTGCAACAACGCGACCCAGCTGCCATTCAGCGTGGATTGCTGCTGGCGAATGGTTTGTAAAACAGTGAAATTTTCTTTGTCATTCTTTAAGGCATTAAAGAACAGACCGCCTGATGTCAGTTGTAAAAGGCCAAAAACGGCCAAAACCAGCAGTAAGCTGGTCACAATTTTGATACGTTTTAACATGGTTTCTCTTTCCTGTGGACCGATGCAAGATTTTCGGCCTGGAAAGGAAAAACTTTATGAATATCCCGCGGAGATTACGCCGAGTAATTTTATTCACACTCTGAATTTAAAAAGCCATTATTTACATAAATTATTCACAATATAAATATGTGATATGAATCACATATTTATCGTCACTTAAACGACGCCTTTGCCGCTCAACCGCAAAACTGACCGCTTACATCCCTAAAATAACCACTCAGTTATTTACCTTACTTTACGCGCGCGTAACTCTGGCAACATCACTACAGGATAGCGGTCAATTTACCTCCTCAAACGCAACGCAAACCTAGAACGGCTTCGGCCAACTATTAATCAATACATGCCAGGTTTTACTATGGATACTAAAAAGATATTCAAGCACATACCCTGGGTGATTCTCGGAATCATCGGTGCATTCTGCCTCGCGGTAGTTGCATTACGTCGGGGGGAGCACGTCAGCGCCCTGTGGATCGTGGTCGCCTCTGTATCGGTGTATCTGGTGGCGTATCGCTACTACAGTCTGTACATCGCCCAGAAGGTGATGAAACTCGACCCCACGCGCGCGACGCCTGCGGTTATTAACAACGACGGTCTGAACTACGTTCCGACCAACCGTTACGTGTTGTTTGGTCACCACTTCGCCGCTATCGCCGGTGCTGGTCCGCTGGTGGGTCCGGTTCTCGCCGCGCAGATGGGCTACCTGCCTGGCACGCTGTGGCTGCTGGCGGGGGTCGTGCTGGCCGGTGCGGTTCAGGACTTTATGGTGCTGTTTATCTCCTCTCGCCGTAATGGCGCATCTCTTGGTGAGATGATCAAAGAAGAGATGGGACCAGTACCGGGGACTATCGCGCTGTTTGGCTGTTTCTTAATCATGATCATCATCCTCGCCGTCCTGGCGCTGATTGTGGTTAAAGCCCTGGCCGAAAGTCCGTGGGGTGTCTTCACCGTTTGCTCAACCGTACCGATTGCGCTGTTTATGGGTATCTACATGCGCTTTATTCGTCCGGGGCGTGTGGGTGAAGTCTCTGTCATTGGTATCGTGCTGCTGGTTGCCTCTATCTACTTCGGTGGCGTGATTGCTCACGATCCGTACTGGGGTCCGGCACTGACCTTTAAAGACACCACCATTACCTTCGCGCTGATTGGCTATGCGTTTGTTTCCGCACTGCTGCCGGTGTGGCTGATCCTCGCACCGCGCGACTATCTGGCAACCTTCCTGAAAATCGGCGTTATCGTCGGCCTGGCGCTGGGTATCGTGGTGCTGAACCCGGAACTGAAAATGCCTGCCATGACCCAGTACATTGACGGTACTGGCCCGCTGTGGAAAGGCGCTCTGTTCCCGTTCCTGTTCATCACCATCGCCTGTGGTGCGGTATCTGGCTTCCACGCGCTGATCTCTTCCGGTACGACGCCAAAACTGCTGGCTAATGAAACCGACGCACGTTTCATCGGCTACGGCGCAATGCTGATGGAGTCCTTCGTGGCGATTATGGCGCTGGTTGCTGCGTCCATCATCGAACCGGGTCTTTACTTCGCGATGAACACCCCGCCTGCTGGCCTTGGCATCACCATGCCTAACCTGCATGAAATGGGTGGCGAGAACGCGCCGATCATCATGGCGCAGCTGAAAGACGTTACCGCACACGCGGCAGCGACCGTCAGCTCCTGGGGCTTCGTGATTTCGCCAGAGCAGATCCTGCAAACCGCGAAAGACATTGGTGAGCCTTCTGTCCTGAACCGTGCAGGTGGTGCGCCGACGCTGGCGGTAGGTATCGCTCACGTGTTCCACAAAGTGCTGCCGATGGCTGACATGGGCTTCTGGTATCACTTCGGTATTCTGTTCGAAGCACTGTTCATCCTGACCGCGCTGGATGCGGGTACCCGTTCTGGCCGCTTTATGCTGCAAGACCTGCTGGGTAACTTCATCCCGTTCCTGAAAAAAACCGACTCTCTGGTTGCCGGTATCATCGGTACTGCGGGCTGTGTGGGTCTGTGGGGCTACCTGCTGTATCAGGGCGTGGTCGATCCGCTGGGCGGCGTTAAGAGCCTGTGGCCGCTGTTCGGTATTTCCAACCAGATGCTGGCAGCCGTAGCGCTGGTACTGGGCACCGTTGTGCTGATTAAGATGAAGCGCACCCAATACATCTGGGTAACTGTTGTTCCGGCTGTATGGCTGCTTATCTGCACCACCTGGGCGCTGGGCCTGAAACTGTTCAGCACCAACCCGCAGATGGAAGGCTTCTTCTACATGGCAAGCCAGTACAAAGAGAAGATTGCTAACGGTACTGACCTGACGGCGCAGCAGATTGCCAACATGAACCACATCGTTGTGAACAACTACACCAACGCAGGTCTGAGTATTCTGTTCCTGATTGTGGTGTACAGCATCATCTTCTACGGTTTCAAAACCTGGCTTGCGGTGCGTAACAGCGACAAACGTACTGACAAAGAAACACCGTACGTTCCAATCCCGGAAGGCGGCGTGAAGATCTCTTCGCACCACTAACCGTGTTTAGCCCCGCTTCGGCGGGGCTTTGTTCTTATCAGAGTGAACTATGTTTGGTAACTTAGGACAGGCAAAAAAATATCTCGGCCAGGCGGCGAAGATGTTGATTGGCATTCCAGACTACGACAACTACGTCGAGCATATGAAGACCAACCATCCCGACAAGCCGTACATGAGCTATGAAGAATTCTTCCGCGAACGCCAGAACGCACGCTACGGCGGCGATGGTAAAGGCGGTATGCGCTGTTGTTAATGGAGAGAGCATGAACCCGATTGCAGTTACCCTACTCACCGGTTTTTTAGGCGCGGGCAAAACCACCCTGCTGCGCCATATTCTTAACGAACAACACGGCTACAAGATTGCCGTGATTGAAAACGAATTCGGCGAAGTCTCCGTTGATGATCAACTGATTGGCGACCGCGCCACGCAGATCAAAACGCTGACCAACGGCTGCATCTGCTGTTCGCGCTCCAACGAGCTGGAAGACGCACTACTCGACCTGCTGGATAATCTCGACAAGGGCAATATTCAGTTCGACCGTCTGGTCATTGAATGCACCGGCATGGCCGATCCCGGCCCGATTATTCAGACCTTTTTCTCCCATGAGATTTTATGCCAGCGCTACCTGCTGGACGGCGTGATTGCGCTGGTGGATGCGGTACATGCCGATGAGCAGATGAACCAGTTCACCATCGCCCAGTCCCAGGTTGGCTACGCCGACCGTATTCTGCTGACGAAAACCGACGTCGCAGGCGAAGCAGAGAAACTGCGTGAACGCCTGGCGCGCATCAACGCCCGCGCACCGGTCTACACCGTTACCCACGGCGATATCGACCTGGGCCTTCTGTTCAACACCAACGGTTTTATGCTGGAAGAAAACGTCGTCAGCACCAAACCGCGTTTCCACTTTATCGCGGACAAACAAAACGATATTTCGTCGATTGTGGTGGAACTGGATTACCCGGTAGATATCAGCGAAGTTTCCCGGGTGATGGAAAACCTGCTGCTGGAGTCGGCGGATAAACTACTGCGTTACAAAGGGATGCTATGGATTGACGGCGAACCTAACCGCCTGCTATTCCAGGGCGTCCAACGCCTCTACAGCGCCGACTGGGACCGCCCGTGGGGCGATGAAAAACCGCATAGCACGATGGTGTTTATCGGGATTCAGTTGCCGGAGGAAGAGATTCGGGCAGCGTTTGCGGGGTTGAGGAAGTAATTTTGGATGATGGCCGCCATGTGGCGGCCTGAATTATTTTTTGTTCTGATCGCGCAGCATCGCTTCACGTAAAATTGCGTTCAGGCGAGTTTGATAGCCTTTACCTGGTCGCTTCAACCATTCCATCACATCAGCATCAATACGCACCGAAGCCTGAGTTTTCAATGGCCGATAAAACTTACCGCGTTCGGCGTTAGACCATTGCTCATCGCTGGAAGGTGGGATATCACTGTAATCAATATCTTCGTCGGATTTATTCGCCAGCGCCTTCAGTTCGGCCTCATGCTGCACATCGAGTGTAGAGGAGGTCCCTCGTTTATGTTTAACCATGCTCATAGCGATTCCTCTCTTTACGATCTGCTTTTCGTGCACTGATGATTCGAATAATTTCATTTCCGCTTTCGAAACGGATGGTATGCGCAACCAGAATAACCACGATGCCGTAAACCAGGCCGATTGTCTGCCAGCGATACTCACCGTTTTCTATACGTTCTTGCTGTGACAAATGTTGTGGATCATCAAACAATAACACCGCATCTTCAAAGCGGATGCCATGTTTCACCCGATTACTTTTGGCCTTGTTTTCATCCCATTCAAACTCCATTGGCATAATTGCCATCCCTAATTGTATATACAAAAATGTATCTACAATTATTCTGCAATTATAGCGTTGATGTTGGAAATAGCATCACGTTTCGAATAATCAACCATGAAATTGACAATGAGTAAGTTGGACTTGATTCATCCAATAGAATTTCTCGCCTGACATGGCACACTAAACACCTCGCTGTCGGGTAATGACTCCAACTTACTGATAGTGTTTTATGTTCAGATAATGCCCGATGACCTTGTCATGCAGCTCCACCGATTTTGAGAACGACAGTGACTTCCGTCCCAGCCTTGCCAGATGTTGTCTCAGATTCAGATTATGTCGCTCAATGCGCTGAGTGTAACGCTTGCTGATAACGTGCAGCTTTCCCTTCAGGCGTGATTCATACAGCGGCCAGCCATCCGTCATCTATACCACGACCTCAAAGGCCGACAGCAGGCTCAGAAGACGTTCCAGTGTGGCCAGAGTGCGTTCACCGAAGACGTGCGCCACAACCGTCCTCCGTATCCTGTCATACGCGTAAAACAGCCAGCGCTGACGTGATTTAGCACCGACGTAGCCCCACTGTTCGTCCATTTCAGCGCAGACAATCACATCACTGCCCGGTTGTATGCGCGAGGTTACCGACTGCGGCCTGAGTTTTTTAAGTGACGTAAAACCGTGTTGAGGCCAACGCCCATAATGCGTGCACTGGCGCGACATCCGACGCCATTCATGGCCATATCAATGATTTTCTGGTGCGTACCGGGCTGAGAGGCGGTGTAAGTGAACTGTAGTTGCCATGTTTTACGGCAATGAGAGCAGAGATAGCGCTGATGTCCGGCAGTGCTTTTGCCGTTACGCACCACGCCTTCAGTAGCGGAGCAGGAAGGACATCTGATGGAAATGGAAGCCACGCAAGCACCTTAAAATCACCATCATACACTAAATCAGTAAGTTGGCAGCATTACCCGGATTCCATAATGATTCCACGCCCCGTTATGACAAATCTGCCGCCGATCTTGCCTGGCAAAGGACACTGAAATGGTTTGATAAATATCTCTCCTGATAGGTTTATCTCTTACGGGATTACGTCTTAAACAAGCATGAAAAAATAGCGTGCGCAAAAGTCGTTCTTTGCCTAAAATATCGCTATATATGGCGATATATAGCGAATAAAGTGAACGATGAATAACCATTTTGGTAAAGGCTTAATGGCGGGATTAAAAGCAACGCATGCCGCCACGCTGTTTTTCCCGATGGCGTTGATTTTGTATGATTTTGCCGCGTACCTGTCGACGGACCTGATTCAGCCGGGGATCATTAATGTGGTCCGTGATTTTAATGCCGATGTCAGTCTGGCCCCGGCAGCCGTCAGTCTCTATCTCGCGGGCGGTATGGCGTTACAGTGGCTGCTGGGGCCGCTTTCCGACAGGATTGGCCGCAGGCCGGTGCTGATTACCGGGGCGCTAATATTTACCCTTGCCTGCGCTGCGACAATGTTCACAACGTCTATGACACAGTTTCTTATCGCGCGTGCAATTCAGGGCACCAGTATCTGTTTTATTGCCACCGTTGGTTATGTCACGGTGCAGGAGGCGTTCGGCCAGACAAAAGGGATCAGGTTGATGGCGATTATCACCTCCATCGTACTGATTGCGCCGATTATTGGCCCGCTTTCCGGCGCAGCTCTGATGCACTTTGTGCACTGGAAAGTCCTTTTTGCCATCATTGCGGTTATGGGGTTTATCTCATTTGTTGGCTTACTGCTGGCGATGCCAGAGACGGTGAAGCGCGGCGCGGTTCCATTTAGCGCCAAAAGCGTCTTGCGCGATTTTCGTAATGTCTTTTGCAATCGGCTGTTCCTCTTTGGCGCAGCAACCATCTCTTTAAGCTATATCCCAATGATGAGTTGGGTGGCTGTCTCGCCGGTGATCCTGATCGACGCGGGCGGCTTAACAACTTCGCAGTTCGCCTGGACACAGGTTCCGGTGTTCGGCGCGGTGATTGTCGCGAATGCCATCGTGGCGCGTTTCGTTAAAGATCCAACCGAACCGCGCTTCATCTGGCGTGCCGTACCCATTCAACTGGTCGGCCTCGCGCTGTTGATTATCGGCAATCTGCTGTCACCGCACGTCTGGCTGTGGTCGGTGCTGGGCACCAGTTTGTATGCTTTCGGGATTGGTTTGATCTTCCCGACCTTATTCCGCTTTACGCTTTTTTCCAATAACTTACCGAAAGGGACCGTCTCCGCATCGCTGAATATGGTGATCCTGATGGTGATGTCTGTCTCGGTCGAAATCGGCCGCTGGCTGTGGTTTAACGGCGGTCGCTTGCCGTTTCATCTGTTAGCCGTCGTGGCGGGCGTTATCGTCGTTTTCACCCTGGCAGGATTGCTTAATCGCGTGCGCCAACATCAGGCTGCCGAGCTGGCGGAGGAGCGGTGATTTTTGCGCGATCCTGCCGTCAGGCTCTATTCTTAACGTTATGAATAAACTCATTGAACTCAGACGCGCCAAAATGTTGGCGCTCTCTTTACTGCTTATCGCCGCTGCTACCTTTGTCGTTACGCTGTTTTTGCCGCCCAATTTTTGGGTGAGCGGCGTGAAGGCGATTGCTGAAGCGGCGATGGTCGGCGCGCTGGCGGACTGGTTTGCGGTGGTGGCGCTGTTTCGCCGCGTGCCGATTCCGATCATTTCTCGTCATACGGCGATTATCCCGCGTAATAAAGACCGGATTGGCGAAAATCTCGGCCAGTTCGTGCAGGAAAAATTTCTCGATACCCAGTCGCTGGTGGCATTGATTCGACGTCACGAACCGGCGTTGTTGATTGGCAACTGGTTTAGTCAGCCGGAGAACGCCCGCCGCGTTGGTCAGCATCTGTTGCAGATCATGAGCGGTTTTCTTGAACTGACCGATGATGCGCGTATTCAGCGCCTGCTTAAGCGCGCGGTCCATCGGGCGATTGATAAGGTCGATCTTTCCGGCACCAGTGCGTTGATGCTGGAGAGTATGACCAAAAACAATCGTCATCAGGTGCTGCTGGATACGCTGATCGCACAGTTGATCGCCCTTCTCCAGCGCGATAAATCGCGCAAGTTTATTGCCCAGCAAATTGTTCGCTGGCTGGAGAGCGAGCATCCGCTGAAAGCCAAAATTTTGCCTACTGAATGGCTGGGCGAACATAGCGCGGAGTTGGTTTCTGACGCGGTGAATTCTTTGCTTGATGATATCAGCCGCGATCGTGCGCATCAGATCCGCCATGCATTTGATCGCGCCACCTTTGCCCTGATCGACAAGTTGAAAAACGATCCGGAAATGGCAGCGCGAGCCGATGCCGTAAAAAGTTATCTGAAAGAAGATGAAGCTTTTAACCGCTATCTCAGTGAATTGTGGGGGGATTTACGGGAATGGCTGAAAGCGGATATCAACAGTGAAGATTCTCGTGTGAAAGAACGTATCGCGCGGGCGGGTCAATGGTTTGGCGAAACGTTAATTGCCGATGATGCCTTGCGGGCATCGTTAAATGGTCACCTGGAACAAGCCGCGCACCGCGTCGCGCCTGAGTTTTCCGCATTCCTGACGCGCCACATCAGCGATACAGTAAAAAGCTGGGATGCTCGGGATATGTCGCGGCAAATCGAGTTAAATATCGGCAAAGATCTGCAGTTTATCCGTGTCAACGGTACGCTGGTTGGCGGTTGTATTGGGCTAATTTTATATTTGTTGTCGCAGCTCCCGGCCTTGTTCCCCCTCAGCAATTTTTAGAAATCCATGAAAAACTAAGTGGCTAACCGCGAGAGAGATCAAATAAACCACACTAAAAGAATGGTAATAATGTGGCCTCTTTTCATTATCTCCCGTGGTACGGGGAAGGAAAATCATGTCACTTGTCACCGATCTACCCGCCATTTTCGATCAGTTCTCTGAAGCTCGCCAGAAAGGCTTTCTCACCGTCATGGATCTCAAGGAGCGCGGCATTCCGCTGGTTGGCACTTACTGCACCTTTATGCCGCAAGAGATCCCGATGGCAGCCGGTGCGGTTGTGGTTTCGCTCTGTTCTACCTCTGATGAAACCATTGAAGAAGCGGAGAAAGATCTGCCGCGCAACCTCTGCCCGCTGATTAAAAGCAGCTACGGCTTCGGCAAAACCGATAAATGCCCCTACTTCTACTTTTCGGATCTGGTGGTCGGTGAAACCACCTGCGACGGCAAAAAGAAAATGTATGAATACATGGCGGAGTTTAAGCCCGTTCATGTGATGCAGTTGCCGAACAGCGTTAAGGACGATGCCTCGCGTGCGTTATGGAAAGCCGAGATGCTGCGCTTGCAAAAAACGGTAGAAGAACGTTTTGGGCACGAGATTAGCGAAGATGCTCTGCGCGATGCCATTGCGCTGAAAAACCGCGAACGTCGCGCACTGGCCAATTTTTATCATCTTGGGCAGTTAAATCCTCCGGCGCTTAGCGGCAGCGACATTCTGAAAGTGGTCTACGGCGCAACCTTCCGGTTCGATAAAGAGGCGTTGATCAATGAACTGGATGCAATGACCGCCCGCGTTCGTCAGCAGTGGGAAGAAGGCCAGCGACTGGACCCGCGTCCACGCATTTTAATCACCGGCTGCCCGATTGGCGGCGCAGCAGAAAAAGTGGTGCGGGCAATTGAAGAGAATGGCGGCTGGGTTGTCGGTTATGAAAACTGCACTGGGGCGAAAGCGACCGAGCAATGCGTGGCGGAAACGGGCGATGTCTACGACGCGCTGGCGGATAAATATCTGGCGATTGGCTGCTCCTGTGTTTCGCCGAACGATCAGCGCCTGCAAATGCTCAGCCAGATGGTGGAAGAATATCAGGTCGATGGCGTAGTTGATGTGATTTTGCAGGCGTGCCATACCTACGCGGTGGAATCGCTGGCGATTAAACGTCATGTGCGTCAGCAGCACAACATTCCTTATATCGCTATTGAAACAGACTATTCCACCTCAGATGTCGGGCAGCTCAGTACCCGTGTCGCGGCCTTTATTGAGATGCTGTAAGGAGTGGCAGTGACATATTCGATTGGCATTGATTCTGGTTCTACCGCCACCAAAGGGATCTTACTGGCAGACGGCGTGATTACGCGCCGTTTCCTCGTTCCAACACCCTTTCGTCCGGCAACAGCAATTACTGAAGCCTGGGAAACTCTGCGCGAAGGGTTAGAGACAACGCCGTTTCTGACGCTCACCGGCTATGGACGGCAACTGGTGGATTTTGCCGATAAACAAGTGACGGAAATCTCCTGTCATGGGCTGGGCGCACGGTTTCTTGCGCCAGCAACGCGCGCGGTAATCGACATCGGTGGTCAGGACAGCAAAGTGATTCAGCTTGATGATGACGGTAACCTGTGCGATTTCCTGATGAATGACAAATGCGCGGCGGGCACCGGGCGTTTCCTGGAGGTGATCTCGCGCACGCTTGGCACCAGCGTCGAGCAACTCGACAGCATTACCGAAAATGTCACGCCGCACGCCATCACGAGTATGTGCACAGTGTTTGCCGAATCAGAAGTGATCAGCCTGCGCTCAGCGGGCGTCGCGCCAGAAGCGATTCTCGCCGGAGTGATTAACGCGATGGCGCGGAGGAGTGCCAATTTCATTGCTCGTCTCTCCTGTGAAGCGCCGATTCTGTTTACTGGTGGCGTTAGTCATTGCCAGACGTTTGCCCGGATGCTGGAATCTCATCTGGGAATGCCGGTAAATACCCATCCTGATGCGCAATTTGCTGGCGCAATTGGCGCGGCGGTAATTGGTCAACGAGTGAGGACACGCCGATGAAAGAGTTTTTATTTTTATTTCACTCCACAGTCGGCGTCATACAAACCCGCAAAGCGTTGCAGGCAGCGGGCATGACTTTTCGCGTCAGCGATATTCCCCGTGATTTACGCGGCGGCTGCGGGTTATGCATTTGGCTGACCTGTCCCCCCGGCGAGGAAATACAATGGGTGATCCCTGGGCTGACTGAGTCAATTTATTGTCAGCAGGATGGTGTCTGGCGCTGCATTGCACATTACCGGGTTTCTCCGCGTTAAGGATTCATTAAGGTCGCTACGTATACTTCTCGATATCTTATTGATTTGCCTTAAAGGGATTACCGTGACAAAAAGTATTTCGTTAAGTAAACGCATCTCCGTTATTGTGATTCTTTTTGCCATTGTGGCAGTGTGTACTTTCTTCGTGCAATCTTGCGCCCGTAAAAGCAATCATGCAGCATCATTTCAGAATTACCACGCCACCATTGACGGCAAAGAAATTGCAGGCATAACGAATAATATCTCTTCGCTGACCTGGTCGGCACAAAGCAATACTCTTTTTAGCACTATCAACAAACCTGCCGCCATTGTTGAAATGACCACCAATGGTGATTTTATCCGCACAATTCCTCTGGATTTTGTTAAGGATCTCGAGACGATCGAATACATTGGCGATAATCAGTTTGTCATTAGCGATGAGCGCGATTACGCCATTTATGTGATTTCACTGACCCCAAACTCGGAAGTAAAAATCCTCAAAAAAATAAAAATCCCGCTGCAAGACTCCCCAACCAATTGCGGTTTTGAAGGGTTGGCTTATTCTCGCCAGGATCACACTTTCTGGTTTTTTAAAGAGAAAAATCCGATTGAGGTCTACAAAGTTAACGGGCTGTTAAGTAGCAATGAATTACACATCAGCAAAGACGAGGCACTACAACGGCAATTTACTTTAGATGATGTGTCCGGCGCAGAATTTAACCAGCAAAAAAATACGCTTCTGGTGCTGTCTCATGAATCTCGCGCACTCCAGGAAGTAACCCTGGTTGGCGAGGTTATCGGTGAAATATCACTAACCAAAGGCAGTCGAGGTTTGTCGCATAACATCAAACAGGCCGAAGGGATTGCGATGGATGCCTCTGGTAATATTTATATCGTTAGCGAACCAAATCGTTTTTATCGCTTTACCCCTAAATCATCGCATTAACAGGCTGGCATATTTCACCTTTTTGTTATTAACTTGTTAACAACAAAAATGACATACAAGGTTAAACATGCCTTCGTCCTCGCATCCCGTAGAACGCTTTTCTTTCAGCACCGCGCTTTTCGGGATGCTGGTTCTGACCTTAGGTATGGGATTAGGTCGCTTCCTTTATACGCCTATGTTGCCCGTCATGATGGCGGAAGGGGCGTTTTCATTTAGCCAGCTCTCGTGGATTGCCAGCGGCAACTATGCGGGGTATCTGGCTGGCAGTCTGCTATTTTCGTTTGGCGCATTTCACCAGCCGTCGCGCCTGCGCCCATTTCTGTTGGTTTCTGCCCTGGCGAGCGGGTTGTTGATCCTCGCAATGGCATGGTTGCCGCCATTTATTCTGGTGTTATTGATTCGCTTCCTGGCGGGTGTCGCCAGCGCCGGTATGCTGATTTTTGGTTCGACGCTGATTATGCAGCACACGCGCCATCCTTTTGTGCTGGCAGCTTTGTTTTCTGGCGTTGGCATTGGCATTGCACTGGGCAACGAATATGTTCTGGCAGGCCTGCATTTTGCCTTCTCCTCGCAAACGTTATGGCAAGGCGCCGGGGCGCTTTCTGGCATGATGCTGATTGCACTTACGCTTTTAATGCCCTCGAAAAAACACGCCATCGCACCAATGCCATTGGCAAAAACGGAGCAACAGATAATGAGCTGGTGGTTACTGGCTATTCTGTACGGCCTGGCGGGATTTGGTTATATCATCGTCGCGACTTACCTGCCGCTCATGGCGAAAGATGCAGGCTCACCATTGTTAACCGCCCATCTCTGGACGTTAGTCGGCTTATCAATTGTGCCAGGCTGCTTTGGCTGGCTATGGGCAGCAAAACGTTGGGGGGCTTTGCCTTGCCTGACGGCGAATTTGCTGGTGCAGGCTATCAGTGTGCTGCTTACTCTCGCCAGCGACTCTCCTCTCTTGCTTATCATTAGTAGTATCGGTTTTGGCGGTACCTTTATGGGCACGACATCTCTGGTGATGACTATCGCCCGCCAACTGAGCGTTCCGGGAAATCTCAATCTTTTAGGCTTTGTGACGCTCATTTACGGCATTGGACAAATCCTCGGCCCGGCGCTGACCAGTATGCTCGGCAATGGAACATCGGCGCTTGCCAGCGCCACTCTCTGCGGCGCGGCGGCGTTGTTTATTGCTGCGCTTATCAGCACAGTGCAATTATTTAAGCTACAAGTGGTCACTTCATGAGGGAAGTTTCCCTTACCACTCAAGAAACTCAACCGCAACCGTTGATGTCAGCCAGACCCCGTTTTCCGCTTGCCAGAAAGGGAGGCCTCGTTTCGCCATTTCCTGTGCTTTGACGGTTAAAATAACCGGCGATCCGTGTCTTGCTCCCACTTTGCGTGCCGTTGCTTCATCAGCAGAGAGATGTACGTAGTGACGCTCACCTGCAATCAGCCCCTGTTTTTTTATCTCGTCAAGGAAACGGCTTGCCGTACCGTGGTAGAGAAACTGTGGCGGTGTTTTTTCGGCAAAGGAAATAGCGACCTGCGAAGTCGAATGCCCCTGAACCGCGCGGATGCACCTACCATCACTGGAATAACTAAAACGCTTTTTATCGCTGGTGGCAACCACAGTATCCAGCAATGCACGGGTTAACCGCTTGCCCGCTTTTTGGGCACAAAGTATGAGCTTATCGATATCCGCCCATCCTTCACGGTCCAGTACGATACCAATCGCCTCCGGTTTGTGTCGGAGGACAAAACTTAAAAACTTGCTCGTATCCGCCAGCTCTTTTTCGTTGTACTTTGCCATCGCGTTTTCGTCCCTGGATTATCTGTTTTTTATTTACTATGTCATTGTCACTGGGTTTATGAATTTTCTGCAACTCAATCCTGCGTAGAACCTTTTCCACACAGCGTAATTTTACCGCTATGCAAAAAACGCATAGTCAGAAACATACTTGCATTTTCCCCATACCCACATGGCTGATAAGGTTTTTCAGCTCCAGGAATTTTCCTGGCTCAAGCAACACACAAACACAAAAAAACAATGGGGATTGTTATGACACAACAAGGGGATGCTGTAGCCGGGGAGCTGGCGACAGAAAAAGTGGGCATTAAAGGGTATCTGGCTTTTTTTCTCACCATAATCTTTTTTTCCGGTGTTTTTTCCGGGACAGACAGTTGGTGGCGCGTTTTTGATTTTTCCGTTCTGAACGGATCGTTTGGGCAACTGCCTGGTGCGAACGGAGCCACCACCTCGTTTCGCGGCGCGGGTGGCGCGGGGGCTAAAGATGGCTTTCTCTTTGCGCTGGAGCTGGCACCGTCAGTCATTCTCTCTCTGGGGATTATTTCAATTACCGATGGTCTTGGCGGATTACGCGCCGCGCAGCAGTTAATGACGCCAGTGCTAAAACCGTTGTTGGGCATTCCAGGGATCTGCTCGCTGGCGCTGATCGCTAACCTGCAAAACACCGATGCCGCCGCAGGTATGACCAAAGAGCTGGCGCAGGAAGGTGAAATTACCGAACGCGATAAAGTGATTTTCGCCGCATATCAAACCAGCGGTAGCGCCATTATCACCAACTACTTCTCTTCCGGCGTCGCGGTGTTTGCCTTTCTGGGCACGTCCGTAATCGTACCTTTAGCAGTCATCCTGGTGTTTAAATTTGTCGGAGCCAACATTTTGCGCGTCTGGCTTAACTTCGAAGAACGTCGCAACCCAACGCAAGGAGCGCAAGCATGACAACTCAGGTCCGCAAAAACGTCATGGATATGTTTATCGATGGTGCGCGCCGTGGCTTTACTATCGCCACGACCAACCTGCTGCCAAACGTAGTGATGGCGTTTGTCATCATTCAGGCGCTGAAAATTACCGGCCTGCTCGACTGGGTGGGGCATATCTGTGAACCCGTAATGGCGCTGTGGGGATTACCCGGTGAAGCGGCAACCGTCCTTTTAGCCGCATTAATGAGTATGGGTGGCGCAGTCGGTGTTGCCGCCAGTCTGGCAACCGCTGGCGCATTAACCGGTCACGATGTCACCGTTTTACTGCCCGCGATGTATTTAATGGGCAACCCGGTGCAAAATGTCGGTCGCTGCCTGGGGACAGCCGAAGTGAATGCCAAATATTACCCGCATATCATTACGGTCTGCGTGATTAACGCATTGCTGTCGATCTGGGTTATGCAGCTTATTGTTTAACAAGGAGTTACCATGATTGATTATACCGCAGCCGGTTTTACCCTGCTGCAGGGAGCGCATTTGTATGCGCCGGAAGATCGGGGAATTTGCGATGTCCTCGTCGCTAACGGCAAAATTATCGCCGTTGCCAGTAATATCCCTTCTGACATTGTACCGGACTGCACGGTTGTCGATCTCAGCGGGCAGATCCTCTGCCCAGGTTTTATTGATCAACACGTCCATTTGATTGGCGGTGGCGGCGAAGCAGGTCCCACGACGCGCACGCCGGAAGTGGCGTTAAGTCGTCTGACGGAAGCAGGCGTCACGTCAGTGGTTGGTCTGCTGGGCACCGACTCTATCTCTCGCCACCCGGAATCCCTGCTCGCCAAGACCCGTGCGCTCAATGAAGAAGGCATCAGCGCCTGGATGCTGACCGGCGCTTATCATGTCCCTTCCCGCACTATTACGGGTTCCGTGGAAAAAGACGTGGCGATTATCGATCGCGTGATTGGCGTGAAATGCGCCATCTCTGATCACCGTTCTGCCGCACCGGACGTTTATCACCTGGCTAATATGGCGGCGGAATCCCGCGTTGGCGGTTTGCTCGGCGGTAAACCTGGCGTCACCGTGTTCCACATGGGCGACAGCAAAAAGGCGTTACAGCCTGTCTATGACCTGCTGGAAAACTGCGATGTGCCGATTAGCAAGTTGCTGCCGACCCACGTTAACCGCAACGTTCCGTTGTTTGAGCAGGCGCTGGAGTTCGCGCGCAAAGGCGGCACCATCGATATCACCAGCAGCATTGACGAACCAGTCGCCCCTGCCGAAGGTATTGCCCGCGCCGTTCAGGCGGGTATTCCGCTGGCACGCGTCACCCTCAGCTCCGACGGCAACGGTAGCCAGCCGTTCTTCGATGACGAAGGGAATTTAACCCATATCGGTGTTGCCGGTTTTGAAACGTTGCTGGAAACCGTGCAGGTGCTGGTCAAAGATTATGATTTCAGTATCAGCGATGCCCTGCGCCCGCTCACCAGTAGCGTAGCCGGTTTCCTTAACCTGAGCGGGAAAGGCGAAATTCTGCCAGGCAATGACGCAGACTTACTGGTCATGACGCCAGAATTACGCATTGAGCAGGTATACGCTCGCGGCAAGCTGATGGTCAAAGACGGCAAAGCCTGCGTGAAAGGAACGTTTGAAACGGCATAAACGGTTGTCAGCCGCCCGAATGGACGTAGAATGCCCGCAAGGGCGGCTGACAGAGTAAAACGTAATGGATGACTGTGGTGCGGTTTTGCATAATATTGAAACTAAATGGCTTTATGATTTTCTGACCCTGGAAAAATGCCGCAATTTTTCCCAGGCAGCAGTCAGTCGCAACGTCTCGCAACCGGCATTCAGCCGCCGCATCCGTGCGCTGGAACAGGCGATTGGCGTTGAATTGTTTAACCGCCAGGTGACGCCGCTGCAACTCTCGGAACAAGGTAAAATATTCCATTCGCAGATCCGCCATCTGTTGCAACAGTTAGAGAGCAACCTTGCAGAACTCCGTGGTGGCAGCGATTACGCGCAACGCAAAATTAAAATAGCCGCTGCACACTCTCTTTCCCTCGGGCTGTTACCGTCCATTATCAGCCAGATGCCGCCGCTCTTTACCTGGGCAATTGAAGCTATTGATGTCGATGAAGCGGTCGATAAACTGCGTGAAGGGCAAAGTGACTGTATTTTTTCCTTTCACGACGAAGATTTGCTGGAAGCGCCGTTTGACCACATTCGCTTATTTGAATCTCAATTGTTCCCTGTCTGCGCCAGTGACGAACACGGAGAAGCACTTTTTAACCTCGCGCAGCCACACTTTCCGTTACTGAATTACAGCCGCAACTCCTACATGGGGCGATTGATTAATCGCACCCTGACGCGCCACAGTGAGTTAAGTTTCAGCACCTTTTTTGTCTCTTCGATGAGCGAGCTTTTAAAGCAGGTTGCCCTCGACGGCTGTGGGATTGCCTGGCTGCCGGAGTACGCCATCCAACAAGAAATTCGCAGCGGGCAGCTCGTTGTACTGAATCGGGACGAACTGGTGATCCCGATTCAGGCCTATGCATACCGAATGAATACCCGCATGAATCCAGTTGCCGAACGCTTCTGGCGTGAACTGCGCGAGCTGGAGATTGTACTTAGCTGACATTCTCGAGCGTCGCACTACGCCAACCGCCATTATCCCAGACCAGATCAAACGTTAGCGGTTCATCGTCGTGGTACAGCATTATCTCAAGGCTGATCGCCAGCGTGTGGCTGTACGCTTCTTTCAGATTGACCTGCAACGCCGCAATCCGTGGCTCATGAAATAACAGTGCAGAACGCAGCTGACGGCAATACCAGCTCTGGAGATGTTTGTCGCTCTGGTTATGCACTTGCCACTCGGGCATGCCTGAAACAAGTAATGACGGTAATGCCGAATGAGGAGAATTAAAAAGAGTGAGGAGATCGCTACATATTGATTTACGCAGCGATGACGTTTTATTGCCTGAAATTTCAGGTAAAACAGCCTGACGTGATTGGCGCATCATTTTGCGCACTCCTGACGTTTAGCAACATATGCGGCTTGCCCTGAACACCGGGCACCACTGTATTGATGCTCATTTTCCATAGCCATTCCCTTTTGTTCATTACATCCATGTCAGTCTGAGACAGGCCTGAATCCTGTCAGCAAAGTATAAAACCTTACTTGCCTATGAATATCTACTGACTTTTCAGGAAAAAAGTCATGATTTGATAAAAATCATCAAACTCAAAAAAAAACCGCTAGTATATTCTGAATATTCCGAATAGTTACGTAGATGAAAATACTTGTCACCACCGCTACTTAATTCCGGTGTGAAATTATTTATTTCCGCATAATCAGCCATGTATTATTTGAAACAATTAGTTTGTAAATAATATAAATTGATAACATATCAAATACATCAAAAATACCATTCACAGGCATTATTAATATAGACATCAATATAGCAACATCAAATTCCAATTAGTAATAAGATATGCTTTTAAATTGCATGAAAATAATTTCAAATGAGCGTTTTTTGATACTTTAGAGTGTTTCCTACCCTTTAATATCACCGTGTAGAGTTGATATCACTACAACAGAAACATGCATGTCATTTGTTTACTTCTCATTTTACTACAGAAAAATTTATCTATTTTTCTAAACATCAGTGAAATACTCATAAAAGGTAACTATTATGTCTATGCCATTAAGCAATACCCTTCAGAGCCAAATTATTACAGATAATCACTTCCTTCATCATCCAAAAGTCGACAGTGAGTTAACACGTAAATATGAACGTGCACGCCTGGATACGGAAAATATCTATCTTCTGCCTCTTGCTCGTGGCAATAACCATAATTACGATGGAAAAAGCGTTGTCGAAATTAGAAAACTTGATATTAGTAAAGAGTCCTGGCCATTTAATTATGTGACAGAAGCATGCAGAGAATCCGATGGTATTACAACAACAGGACGTATGCTCTATCGAAACTTGAAAATCACCTCAGCTTTAGACGAAATATATGGTGGCATATGTAAAAAGGCGCATGCTGCTACAGAATTAGCAGAAGGTTTACGGCTAAATTTATTTATGAAGAGCCCTTTCGATCCTGTTGAGGACTATACAGTTCATGAAATAACATTAGGCCCTGGTTGCAATGTTCCAGGTTACGTCGGAACCACGATAGGATATATTTCAACCCTTCCAGTTTCTCAGGCAAAAAGATGGACCAATGAGCAGCCAAGAATTGATATCTATATTGATCAGATAATAACTGCCTCAGGGGTAGCAAATTCTTCCGGATTCGCCCTTGCCGCATTACTTAATGCTAATATTGAGATGGGAAATGACCCAATCATTGGTATAGAAGCCTATCCTGGTACCGCGGAGATCCATGCAAAAATGGGATATAAAGTTATCCCCGGTGATGAAGATGCGCCACTCAAACGCATGACTCTGCAACCGTCATCTCTTCCAGAACTGTTTGAATTAAAAAATGGTGAATGGAATTATATTGGTAAATAGCAACTGAGAAGAATGAGTACTAATATTCAGGTTATACAGATATTTAAACAATACCCTGCAATTTACAAAGCAATACTCATTGCGACTTCTTAATTTAAGAAAGCGCAAGGAACGTTTACCCTTGCGCTTATTATAATAAGTCAGACGTCGACTTTATCCAGCGGCCATGAATCAAACAGATAGCCGTCAAAATAAATATCGTCAACGTTCGAGAATTCCAGCAGACGTTGCTTAACGTTTTCCAGATGCTGCCACATTGCCAGCTTCGCCGCTCGGGCATCTTTTTTGATTAACGCGGCGAGGATCTGTTTGTGATCGCCCAACCACTCTTTGCGATACAGGCTGTCATCCAGATGGCTGTGCAACTGGATCCACATTGGATTGTTTTCCCGCCACTGCCAGGACTGACGGAATAACTCCACCAGCATGCTGTTATGCGTTGCTTCGGCAATGGCGAGATGGAACTGCATATCACCGCTTTCGCTGCTACCCGGCGCGCTGGAAGCCAGTTCACGCTCTTCCAGTTGCAATGCCTGACGCATTTTGACGATATCTTCGCGGGTAGCCTGCAAAGCGGCAAATTCCGCGATGTTACTTTCCAGTAACTGACGCGCCTGTAACAGCTCAAAAGGACCCGCATCATTACAGACGTTGGCATCCGAACTGTCTGTGTTGTGGCTGCCTGAGCTATCAAGAACATAGATACCGGCACCCCGGCGCACTTCCACCAGCCCTTTGATCTCCAGCATGATCAGCGCTTCACGTACCACCGTCCGCGTGACATCAAGCATTTCTGCAATTTCACGCTCCGGCGGCAGCCGTTCGCCAGGATTGTACGGCGTCTTTATGATCAGATCGCGGATCATCGCCCCGACTTCCTGGTAAGGTCTTTGCGCAGAGGTGGCAGATTTCATGGTGTTGTGTCCGTTAGGTGCGGTTAATCAAATTTTTGCCGGATGCGGCGTGAACGCCTTATCCGGCCTACAACGGGCAATTTTACGGCCCCTGTTAATCTCAAACTATACCATTAGCACTGGAAGTTGGCACGTACAGGTGGGCAAAAAAACGAAAACTGGTCAACCAAATATCAGTTTGATTGACCAGTAAGTCTGTAGGGTAATCAGTTAGTTACAGCGCAGCCACACACTCGCGCGCACCGCGTTCGCACAGCTGCTGATATGCCGCCGTCACCGCGCCAACAAAGTCGGCATTCTGCGGCAGATCATCGGCAAAAATACCGCTCAGGCCTAGCAGCGCTTTCACGCGGTCTGCGCCCTGATACTGCGCGTTAATCTTCTGGAACTCGGCCAGCATCGGGTCGACCACGTCAATGGCATTACCCTGCTCATCCACGCCCTGGGTGTAACGCATCCAGCCAGCCACGCCCAGCGCCAGGTGACGCCAGCTGCCGCCGTTTTGCAGGTGCAGACGCACCGGGTCCAGCAGACGCTGCGGTAACTTCTGGCTGCCGTCCATCGCAATCTGCCAGGTACGGTGACGCAGAGACGGGTTGCTGAAACGCTCGATCAGCAGCGTCGCATAGGCGTTCAGGTCCGTACCTTCCGGCATCGACAGCGTTGGCGCTTGTTCCTGCATCATCAGGGCAAAGGCCGCTTTGCGATAATCCGGGTTAGTCATGGTGTCGGCAATAGTTTCATAGCCGCCGAGGTAACCGAGGTACGCCAGGAAAGAGTGGCTACCGTTCAGCATACGCAGCTTCATCATTTCGAACGGCACAACGTCTGCAACGAACTGTGCGCCCACTTTATCCCAGTCCGGGCGACCATTAACGAAATTATCTTCAATCACCCACTGACGGAACGGTTCGCAGGCAATGGCGCACGGGTCGTAAACGCCCAGCTGGTCAGCAATTTCCTGTAAGGTTTCTGGCGTCGCCGCCGGAACGATGCGGTCAACCATGGTGCACGGGAAGGTGACGTTCTCTTCAATCCATGCCGCTAGCTGCGGGTCACGCGCCTGAGCCAGCCCCAGTACCGCGACCTTCGCCACATGACCGTTTTCACGCACGTTATCGCAGGACATCACCGTAAATGCTTTCAGCCCTTTTTCACGACGCAGACGCAAGGCTTCGACGATGTAACCAATCGCGGACTTCGGCGCAGTCGGGTTTTCCAGATCGTGCTTGATCAGCGGGTTATTGAGATCCAGTTGACCGCTTGCCGCATCAGCGCAGTAGCCTTTTTCCGTGACCGTCAGAGAGACAATCGCCGTTTGCGGACGCGCCATCGCGTTGAGAATACCTTCGCAGCCGTCGATTTCCGGGTGCAGCGCTTCTTTCATCGAACCGATAATTTTCAGCTCGGTGCTTTCCGCGCCTTTTTCCGCCACGGTGTACAGCAGTTGCTGTTTTTTCAGGTTTTCGATCAGCACGCGGTCGTTGCCTGGCATCAGGTTAACTTCGCAGATACCCCAGTCGCTGTCGGTGCTTTCCAGCAGATGATGGGTGTACAGCGCCTGGTGCGCACGGTGAAACGCCCCGCAACCGAGATGCACAATGCGTGATTCCAGACGAGAATGATCCCATGACGGGCGGGCAACCGGCAGATTGCTGTCAACAATAGTAGTCATCGTAAACTCCAGAATCCGTCTTCAGAGAGTGACGGCAAGGAAGAAGGAACCGGCACGGCGCGCAGCCATGCCGGTGGATATTAACGGCTAAAGAAAGCGCGCTGGATCGCCAGTTCGACACCGCGAACTTCGGCCAGGCCTTTCAGACGACCAATTGCGGAGTAACCTGGGTTGGTTTTCTTCTTCAGGTCGTCCAGCATCTGATGACCGTGGTCCGGACGCATCGGGATCAGGTCTTCTTTGCCTTCCGCTTTACGACGGTGTTCTTCTTCAACAATCGCTTTCACCACTTCGTACATATCAACGTCACCGTTCAGGTGCGCCGCTTCGTGGAAGGTTTTCGGGTTATCTTCACGCATGGTGGAGCGCAGATGGGTGAAGTAAATACGCGGACCGAACTGCTTGATCATATCAACCAGATCGTTGTCAGCACGCACGCCGTAGGAACCGGTGCACATGGTGAAACCGTTCGCCATGCTATTTACGGTATCAACCATCCACTGCATATCTTCAATGGTAGAAACAATGCGCGGCAGGCCGAGGATTGGGCGCGGCGGATCGTCCGGGTGAACAGCCATACGCACGCCAACTTCTTCGGCAACCGGAATAATCGCCTTCAGGAAGACGGCAAAGTTTTCGCGCAGTTTGGCTTTGTCGATATCTTTGTACAGCTCCAGGTGCTTACGGAACTGGTCGAGGGTGTACCCTTCTTCCGCGCCCGGCAGACCGGCAATGATGTTACGGGTCAGACGCGCTTTGTCTTCGTCGCTCATAGTGGCGAAGCGTTCAGCTGCCTGAGCAATTTCTTCTTCGGTGTAATCCGCTTCCGCACCTGGGCGTTTCAGGATATGCATTTCGAATGCAGCGAATTCGATCTGGTCGAAGCGCAGAGCTTTGGAGCCGTCTGGCAGCACGTATTCGAGGTCAGTACGGGTCCAGTCGAGCACCGGCATGAAGTTGTAGCACACGGTGCGAATACCGCACTGCGCCAGGTTGCGCAGAGTCTGCTGATAGTTAGCGATCCACTGCTCATAGTTGCCAGTGTGGGTTTTGATATCTTCGTGAATTGGCACGCTTTCTACGACAGACCACACCAGGCCTGCATCTTCAACGATAGCCTTGCGTTTGAGGATCTCTTCTACGGACCATACTTCACCGTTCGGGATATGGTGCAAAGCGGTAACCACGCCAGTCGCGCCCGCCTGACGGACATCAGCTAAAGAAACCGGATCGTTTGGGCCGTACCAGCGCCAGGTCTGTTCCATGATTTTTCCTCTTTCACATAGTGGGTTCCACAGCAAAGAGACGCGGAACCCTGGAGTTGTTTAGGTATCCGGATGAACAACCAGACCGCAGCCGTGGCGTTGCATCGGATGAGATGGCGTATAAGTTCTACCTTTTGGTAAGACATGTCAACCCGAATTCTGAAATTGGTTAACCACATCACAAGAATTTCACTCTCCTGGTTGTTGCTGCAAATTGCAGCAAAAGGTAATCGATGGTTATTGATCAGAGGATGTGACATTCATCGCAACAATGGTTGACCAATTTACATAACATGTCGCCCAAAATAACAACGGTTCAACCAGGTAAGGTAAAACGTTATGCATGTGCTTAACATTCTCTGGGTGGTATTCGGCATTGGTCTGATGCTGGTACTGAATTTGAAGTTCAAAATCAATTCAATGGTGGCCTTGTTGGTGGCGGCGCTGTCCGTCGGGATGCTGGCGGGCATGGATTTGATGTCGCTGCTGCACACCATGAAAGCGGGCTTCGGCAACACGCTGGGGGAACTGGCTATCATCGTGGTGTTCGGTGCGGTCATCGGTAAATTGATGGTCGACTCCGGCGCGGCTCACCAGATAGCGCATACGCTGCTGGCACGTCTCGGTCTGCGTTATGTACAGCTGTCGGTGATTATCATCGGCCTGATTTTCGGTCTGGCGATGTTCTATGAAGTGGCCTTTATCATGTTAGCACCGCTGGTTATTGTTATTGCCGCCGAAGCTAAAATTCCGTTCCTGAAACTGGCGATCCCGGCAGTAGCAGCTGCCACTACCGCACATTCACTGTTCCCACCGCAGCCGGGTCCGGTGGCGCTGGTGAATGCTTATGGCGCGGATATGGGGATGGTTTATATCTATGGCGTACTGGTGACGATCCCAAGTGTCATCTGCGCAGGTCTGATCCTGCCGAAGTTCCTCGGCAATCTTGAGCGCCCAACGCCATCATTCCTGAAAGCAGATCAACCGGTAGATATGAATAATCTGCCCTCTTTCGGCGTTTCGATTCTGGTGCCGTTGATCCCGGCGATCATTATGATCTCTACCACCATCGCCAATATCTGGCTGGTAAAAGATACCCCTGCGTGGGAAGTGGTTAACTTTATCGGTTCCTCGCCGATTGCAATGTTTATTGCGATGGTGGTTGCATTCGTACTCTTTGGCACCGCGCGCGGGCACGATATGCAGTGGGTAATGAACGCTTTTGAAAGCGCGGTGAAAAGCATTGCAATGGTGATTCTGATCATCGGTGCAGGTGGCGTGCTGAAGCAGACCATCATCGACACCGGCATCGGCGACACCATCGGCATGCTGATGTCCCACGGCAATATCTCGCCCTACATCATGGCATGGCTGATCACCGTACTGATTCGTCTGGCGACGGGTCAGGGTGTGGTTTCAGCGATGACCGCCGCCGGGATTATCAGTGCAGCAATCCTTGATCCAGCAACTGGTCAGCTGGTTGGCGTGAATCCGGCGCTGCTGGTACTGGCGACGGCTGCGGGTTCCAACACCCTCACCCACATTAACGATGCCTCATTCTGGTTGTTCAAAGGTTACTTTGACCTGTCAGTAAAAGACACGTTGAAAACCTGGGGTCTGCTGGAGCTGGTCAACTCCGTGGTTGGGCTGATTATTGTGCTGATTATTAGCATGGTAGCGTAAAAGAGCACCTGAGCCTGCCATTGGCAGGCTCTGTTCGGATTGTCGGTAAAGTGCGCTTTGTTTATGCCAGATGCGACGCTGACGCGTCTTATCTGGCCTACAAAGGGCTAACGTGCAGGTTTTAGCTTCAGGTAATATTGCGTACCTGCATTAGCAATGCCCTGTGATTTCTTTATTGATAAACAAAAGTCACGGCAATAATCGATTGCACATTCCCTGCAGTCACCTGCCCTCCGGTACGTGCGTAATTTGCCGTTAATCCCAGACTTACCGCCGAAGTCCCTACTGCTCCTAACGATACCGTGTTATTCGCTGGAATAATCGTACCGTTGCGCGTCAACTGTACGCCGACGCCCTGTGCAGGTGAAAACGACGCGGTATTGGTGAAAATCGAGTTGCCCGCATCTGCGGTTGTGCCGGAGAGGTAATACCCCAGGTTTTGGCTTTTCGCACAATAAACGGTAAGAGGAATCGGCACTGAACCAGGGTAGTCCGGCAGAGTAACGGTGACATCACGAGCAGAAACATCGCAGCCGCCAGTGGGCACCACCACATCATTATTGGCGTAAATATTCCACACAAACTGGAAATCATCGCTGTTATAGTTGTTGGTCTGTCGCAAAATAAGCACGGCAATTAATGAGCCAGCTTTAATCACCACCCCGCCCGCACTGCTCACAGGCGTCAAATAAAGCGCCACCGGCCACGGCTTATCCGTTCTCGAATTATAAACAACCCGCGGCGTTTCACTGGTGGTCGGAAATGGATAGCTACTGCCACTATATTTTACGGTCCCGGAAAAATTAGATAACACGCCGCCATAAGCCGAGCCTCGTTGCAGTGTGACATAATCTGTAATGGTTTCCGGGTAATCGTTATGGCAAAAGATTTGCGTCGAAAGATCCACGACCAGGTTTTGCCCCACATTCACGGCGGGCGCAAGGTTTACATAAACATTGGCGCTGCCACCGCCAATAGGGATAGCGGTGCCATTGGCGGTTTTACAGGCGAATGACCAGGCATTTACCGACCAGCCCATCAGCAGTACAGCAAACAGGTTAATAACTCGTTTCATTACAATCATCTCTTCGGCTTCAGCTGTAGGTATAGGTGATGCTAATCACTGCCTGAATGGTTCCCTGAGTGGCTCCGCCATTTACCGTCAATGCTCTGACCTGTAACGGGAAGTGCGCTGATTGTGAGGAATCATCCACCTGAACTGTTTTGGTTGCGCCACTATTCAATGTGTTGCCACTGTCATCCTGTAGCTCTAACTGGATGTTTTGCGCGGTCCCCTGGTTTTTATAATATCCGGTACTGTCGGCTGCCCCGCTGAAGCTGGCAGTGACCCTCGACGTTCCCACCGGACAATTAGTCAACTCAAGCGCAACATCATGCCAGGCCGATGCCGCCCCGGCAGACATCAGACTGAAAGAATAAAGATCGCCGAGATCTACCGTGGCATTGGTGGTGGAAACCGTGCACGGTTTGGCGACGACCTTACCGTTCACCGTGATGGTGACATCGGCTGCCTGTATCGTCGCACTTGCGAGCGCCAATATTGCCGCCAATACATACCCACGTTTGCACCATTTCATGAGCCTCTCCAGTTACTGATATTCAAGAGTGAAGGTAGCCGTGGCATTGATATGCCCCGCAGTGACAGGCACCTGTGTCGCCATTAGCCGGGCGTAAAAATTCAGCGTATTTGGTTTACCCGGCGTCAGGGTCGTCCACGAAATCGCGGACGATGGGGCATTAATGGGTATCTGATTTTGTTGCTCATTCAGAAGCTGTATTCCCAGTCCCGCAACCGCTGACACCGTATTTTCAAGTGCAAGCAGGTTGGCATTGTGGCTATCTGCAACACCGGTAAACCCAACTTTTACGGCAGAAACGGCATTACCACAGGGTGACAGCAAAATACGAAATGGAACGACAGGAGTCGTCGCGCCAATGTTGTTAAATTGCTTCGCCGCGTTTTCCATCAGATCAACAGTAAAATTGGTTGATTCAGCGGCCACACTACAGCCGTTATCTCTGACATAGCCGCGGATAGTAATCGTGCTATCCGCAGCCAAAGCGTGACTTACCGCCAGCCACAAAAAAGCGCACAGAAGATAAAAAGGTTTGTTTCTCATCACGCCCCCTTAACGACATTCAGCTGATAGCTGAGTTAATAACTGCTGCTGACTCTCTGGTGGCAGTTGATAATTGGCGACACAGTGAGCATTTTCCTCTTCTCCCCATTTCACCTGAACTTTTCCCGCTAAAGGCATTCCGCTGAGGTAAACCTGACCATTATCCGCAACAATGCCGCTACTCTGGCTACTCTCTGATGTCACCATCGCCCCAAACGGCAGCGGCTTATTATTGTGGGTTAGCGTCATGAGCAGTTTTATCCCAACGCGCGCTTTAAACTCTGCTCGCACGATCGCCCCACGGGTGGGAACAACGTTAGCGACCGCGTTATCTAAATCGACGTTATCAGCCAGGGTATTGGTATCCAGCGCTACTCTGTTCTCCCGATATTCAGTGGCATAAGGCAGCACGGCATAACCGCGCCAGTCGGTACGCACCCCCGTCTGGTTTTCGACTTTTGCATCTTTTGCGCCAGGCGCTTTAACAAGCACCACCGTATCGTTTAACGGCTGCCCCAGCGTTACGCCATTGGCATGAGCCAGTACCCCACCGCTGACTCCGTAATAGAGCTGCTTAATATCATCGCTATGGCTGTAACCGATGTTGGCATTGCCGTAACCACCGCGATAATTCAGCGTGGCGTAGCCTGTACTTCCGCTATTACCATCACCTCCCCCGGCGTAACCGGTTTGCACGCTATAGCTGAGGTTGTTGTCTTCCAGCAACGTACCGTATACACCGACCAGATTGGTCATCCGACCGTTGAGATCGTGTGACATGCTGTAACTGGCACTGGCATGTCGCCACTGAGATTTACTGTCAGAACGCAGCCAGTGGCTGAAAGGAATATTGACGTTAAGCGCTAACATCTGATCCCGTCCTTTTTGCCAGGCGTTTTTCGTCAGGCTATAGCTGAGCGTCCAGTTGATATCTTCGAATGCAGTATTTAAACCAGCCTGGAATTGCTCATCGACATTACTCGTTCCCCAATAAGTTTGATGGCTACCACTCAAATACAGTGTTGATGTGCGCCCGAGTTGCTGAGTAACGGTGAGTTGTAATTTCCCGCGTTTGTTATAAACGAGATTGTAATAGTCGGTGAATTTCGGCTTAACCTGAATAACACCATCCTGTGTTTCGATGTTGTAGCCATTCATTCGACTGTATGTTGTATCAGCGAAATTAAAATATCCGCTGGTCGAATAACGGTAACCCACTAACTGAATATTCGTGCCTGATTCATTGAGCGATTTGTTATAGAGAAAACGCACCGATTGTCCGTCATGCTGACTGTCATCGGGAAGTGTGGAATTAGCCTGCGTCATATCCACAGACAGAGCGCCCAGTGCCCCCATGTTTTTCCCGATACCGAAATTAAACGCACGATAACGATCCGCCAGTTGCGTTCCACCATATATTGTCCAGCCAGCCGGAAGGCCGTGGAGTAATGTACTCTGGAAAAAGCGGGGTTTTTCCTGCTGCGCATTTCCACTACGGTATTCTCCTGCCGTAATGGAATAACGAGTATGCCCTTCACGTTGCAAAAGCGGGACTGACGAATAGGGTACGGTAAAGATCTGCGTGCTGCCGTCAGCCTCTTTAATCGTTACCTGCAAGTCACCACTATTACCTGCGGCATAGATATCGTTGATGGTAAAAGGCCCCGGCGGCACCGTACTATTATAAATGTCATACCCATTTTGTTTAATAGTGACCTGTGCAGTACCACGAGCAATACCGTGGATCACCGGAGCAAATCCTCTTTGGCTATCGGGTAACATATTGTCATCTGAGGCCAATTGTGCGCCGCGAAAGTTAATACCATCGAAAATATCGCCCTGGGTATAACCATCACCCAGCGTCAGCCGGGAACGTAACGGAATTATGTCTCGCTCAAGCCAGGTATTGATATGCTGCCATTTATTTTTGCTACCTGATGAACTGTCGCTACTGTTATAACTCCAGGTGGTATTGTCGCGTAAACGCCACGCACCAATATTTAACCCACTCTGTAGGTTTAAATATGCATAATGGCTGTTACCCCCAATCCGATTCTGTACACTATTTCCGCTGAAATTATAATTGAGCAATCCGGCATTAATACCAGGATCTCATAACTCAGGAGGAATATAACCACGCGCGCGATTACTCATAAATGCCTGAGGGATCGTCAGGTTGAGTCGCTGCTGACCAACATCCAGATGCGCAGTAGCGTCATGGATCATTGAGGTTAATGGCACGCAGGCATCATCCGCCAGCAGATTCATACCGGAGACAGAAGCCGTATTCAGCTCCATACTTGCAAGTTGCGCGCGTGTCAGGCAGGGAACAATCCCTTGTTCACTGTCGCCCGTATTAAATGTGACATCACGCGTTGCCATATAACCATTATTCAAATAGATATCGACACGATACGTCCCTGGCGGTAATTCTTGCCCATTTTCAAAACGCGATAAATCGGCCACAGCCTGGGGATCATCCGCTAAAAAGCGCGGATTAAAATAGAGTTCGGCAGATGACAAAGGTGCCTGTGCGGCAAAAGCACAGGCGACAAAGAGCCGGACAAAAAAACCAGCCAAACGATGCTTACGAATATGCAAGCATTGTGTGTTTCGCTGGTAAAGTCTTAAATTCAGATATGACATTATTCCTCCGGTTTAAAATCACCCGGCAGTCAATTCTTTTTATTCAGGCGAAAAATCCCCCCTGCGTTATTCCATTACGCCCGTCATTTTGGGGGTAAGTGCGCCATAATCATTTATTGTTCGGTAAGTAATATTGCTTCCTGCATCAGAAGGCAATTTAACCGTGCTTTCGCCCATTGGAGGCACCAATGCATTTTCAAGAACCCGGGTTCCGGCATTCAACTCTGTTACCGTCAGGTAATAGGGTGTCGGGTTAATCAGAGTCAGAGAATTCGCGCTACGACGAAATCTTAATTTTTCTGCGGCCTGATCGGGTGGCAACGCTAATTTAGCCGGGCGATAGTACAGTTTAATGCGGCTGATAATTGCGAGCTGTAGCGTATTCTCAGTCAATTTTGATTTATCCATTGACGGAATCGCTTTAACGTTCATCCAGAATAAACTTTCCCGATCCTGTGGCAATTGGTTATTTGTTGCATCAAGAATACGTAAGGTATTCTCTTTTTTTCCCTTCATCGCAAACAGAGGTGGCGTCACGATAAAACGACCATCCTTTACACCATCGGCATTTTCCACCCATGATTGAATTAAATAGGTGCTATTTTCATCATTATTTGTCACGGCAAGTTGCACTTGTTTTTGCCCTGCCGGATAAATTACGCGAGTCGCACCTAAGGCCACTCCCGCTTCGGCGCGTCCGGCAACCATCATTGCCATGAACATCAGGATACCTGCCAGCAAGCAGAATGTTATTTCCTGCGATTTCCTTACATTGACGTTTTTATTACTCACTGTCCTGTTCCTGTTATCACATTATCTGCTGAACAATTACTGATAGGTTAAAGAGAACCAGGCCTGGGCATTGGCGATGCCGCCAGTAACCCGACGCCCGGTAGCACGATATTTGGCGATGAAATGTAGCGAAGTAGAGCCTGAGTAAAGCCGTTTCCAGTTTGCTGGAGGACGATTAATCGGTACGAGGTTTCCTTCATCATCAAACAACGCTACGCCAATATTGGTGGCTATCCCTGGCCCCTCTCCCACGGAAAGCACATCTGGATTTTTACCATCCGCGACACCGTGAAACGCCACACCCACACGTTCACTCACCACCGTGCTACATTCCCGTAAATGAATAACAAAAGGCACCGGTGCGCTATCTTCCCCTACCGCATGAAACCGGTTACTGCTGATTTGCCCCATATTGACCGTCATTTGTTTATCACCGGCTTCAATCCGGCAAGTTTCCGCAATAATGACGCCCTGAAATTGCATATTTCCGCCGGGCAGCGTGGTGTTCCATTTATTTCCGGCCAGAGCAAACATTGGCAGCAACGACGCTAATAGAAATAATCTCTTCCTTTTCATCGTTATTTTTATCGCACAAGGGTGGGCATCCCTGCCCGTAATGACGTCCCTGAACCTGGGTAGGTTATTGATACTGAACCTTGAAGGTCGCATCCGCATTAGCAGCACCCGGGGTTGCCTCGCCGATTGCATAATAACGCGCCTGGAACGGAATGGTGTTGGTACCGTTATTCAGGGTTGTTTGTGCACTAAATGTCGCACCGTCCAGCGTCAGCTCATTTCCTGTTCTGTCCAGTATCTGCACACCAACATTTGTTGCGCTACCCGCAGCTGAACTCTGCAGAGCCAGTACTTTAGGATGAGCACTGTCAATCGCAGTCCCCAAGAAGGCAACAGCGGCTTTTGTGGCAACACTGGTATCGCAATCATTCAGCTGAATGTTAAAACCGACAGCAGAGCTGGTTGCTCCAGTCTGCTTCAGACTAGCGGTACGAACCTGGCCCAACTGAACGGTTTGATCAACAGAGCCTGCATCAACTGCGCAAGCGGCGTTAACAACTTCCCCTTTAAAGTGAACGGTCCCACCATTTACCGTCGTGGGTGTAGTTTCAGCCAGAGCCGCTGTAGAACTCAGGGACAGAGCCGACAGAACAACAATTGCCAGAGTTTTAATTTTCATACTGCTTTCCTTTCAAAAAACTATTTCTAAATCGACATGGGCAGTCGTTCCGTACACTTTGTTTTGTCAACGAGTTTGACTGCCAACACTGCACAGTTTCCCCCCAAAAGATGAAACATTTGGGGCCATTTTGACTCATAGAGGAAAGCATCGCGCACAAACTTTTTCAGTTTATTTGTTGGCTTTATATTCTATTGTTATCTTTATTTATAGATTTTTATATTGCATGAGGTGGTTTTTGGAGAGAAGAATGAGGAAGTTGCTTCGAGACACAGAAACGTTAGCTTTACATTTAGCGGAGGTGATGTGAAATTAATTTACAAGAGAAATGATTTACATATCAAACAGTTAGATGCTTTTTGTCGTTTTATAATATTTTTATGCTTGAGAAAAAATACGTAACTTATTTATGATATGGACAGTTTTGGCCCCAATTGTCTTGTATTTATTTGTTTTTTACCTTTACTATCAATAAGTTAAATTAAACCTCTTCTCTTTTTAATTTTTCGTTTATAAGATTATTTCTTTCCCATAATCCGGCAAAACGAGCAGCATTACTGGCGGTATAACGCACAGTATGGCGAATATTTCGATGCCCGAGATAATCCTGAATTAAACGGGTATCTGCACCACGCTCCGCCAGTTCATAACCGCAAGCATGCCTTAACATATGAGGATGAGTCTGCGTTACGGTTCCAGCTTCAATACCGGCATCGCGAATAATGCGATAGGCCTGCTGGCGAGAAAGCCGACTCCCGCGGCGAGAAATAAATATAGCGTCGGTCCGGTCAGCGCCTTTCCAGTTAGCACGTTCCTGGGTCCAGCGTTCCACGGCTTCACGCTCATCAAAACGTAACGGGTGAACGGTAGAAAATCCGTTCTTCAGTCGGCGAATATTTATTCGACCTTCATTAAGGTCAAGGTCCTGATAATGCAGATCAAGCAGTTCACTAATACGCATCCCATGCCGATATGCCAACAGAATAAGACAATAATCTCTGGCTCCCGTTGCCCCGTAACAAACCGCCTGCATCATGGCCTGAACTTCTTTACCGGTAAGATAACGACGTTTACTCACAATAGTAGTACTCCTGACTGAGATATATTTGAATGAATACCTATAGGAAACCTCAATCGGTCAAAATTAGCCCAATAGATAAAAAGATAACCACACACGAAGTGATGTGGCTATCAGTCAATTACATTAAATATCATACAAAAATAAAATATCACTGATGTGATAACATCTATTTTCATTGATTTGATTCAATATAACAATAGATTGCAGTGGATTAACTTCCAGTTGCTTAAAAAATAAAGAAAAAATGTGAAAACAGATGAATTTAAGTGATGTGTAAATTTATGAATGATTTTGTTTATTTATTTTGAAGAACATAAACCATTGTATTTTGTATGGATATGGTTAACTTAATGTTTATTATTATAATTAAGAATCACACTTACAATAACATCAATTAATAAATGGTTAATCATTTTTGATATATCGTAAGAATAATGTAGTTTTTAACACCATCCCTGGTATCTCAACTATCTCTATAAAACAGCGTGACGCTGTCGTCCTCTGGCCCTATCCCAGATGCCGTAAAAACGCCCTGCATTGCTGGCGGTATACCAGACAGTATGACGAATATTGCGATGCCCAAGATAATCCTGGATAAGTCGCGTATCTATTCCCATATTCGCCAAAGCAAAACCACACGAATGGCGTAACATGTGCGGATGAATCTCCAGTGACAACCCGGCATTACCACCGGAAGTCGAGATAATATGGTAAAACTGTTGCCGAGAAAGCGGATTCCCCTTACGCGATAAAAATACCCATTCGCTCTCAGCATGCGGGTACGAAGTACGGATACTCAACCAGTTTTTTAAAGCCTGAACTTCTTTGTTCAATAGCGGGTGCGTTGTTGAAAAGCCTTTTTTTAATCGATGGATATAGATACACTTTGCCTTAAGATCAATATCCGAAATCCTCAATCGACAAATTTCACTCGCCCGGAAACCATGAATAAAACAAAGCAAAGTCAGACAATAATTACGTGCTGCATGAGGCCCGGTATTTGCTGCTTTAAGGAGTGATTCGATTTCACTATGGGTCAGGAAGTTCCTTTTTTTGTTATCAGCCTTATTCTTCATCGTTTTCCCTTATAATTACAGACGCGCACTAGCTGTGCTGGGTTAGCAATAATCCAACATTTTAATCCTGATTATGTTTATAAAAGCGAACGTTTGCTTAATAACTAACGTAAGTGGACCAGTTCTTCTGAGTGAACTTAAATGGAGTAGCGATAGTTACTTATAATAACTTTGCCATACAAACGCCATGCTCTTGCATGCTATGTACCTTTATATATTTATAAATCTGATACGAATCGAATAATAACCCTCATCATTAATGCAACTAATCTTATCTATATATCATGTGATATGTTCTGTAACAAGTAAAATCAACATAAAAAATTCAGCAAAATTTAATATTCGTTCAACTAGCCGTCTCACATATGACATTATTAGTCAACTGCATTTGCCACAAAATGGCTATTTCATGGAACGCAGTAATTTCTTAGTGGCTATTATCATGCTAATTCTTAGATCCCTAGCGATTATTCCTGCCTGGTTCGTCAGCTTAGGCCATGAGATTGTTACATTCCCTTTTATCCTGGAGATATGGGGGAACGCAGGCGACGCTTTTTCATCTACATCCGTTGGTAACTATGGCTTTGGTCACTACGACTTAAACCTTCCTCAATCACAGCTATTCGCCGGGCGATACGGCAAACAAACTAAGTGAAACATCATCCTGAAAACACCAACATCAACAAGCCTCTCCAGATCGACATCAGGAGTGACCAGTTACAAGCCACAAACCAAGAAACATATTTCATGATGAGAATTATACTCAGCCTGATGGCGGGTAAACACTTATTTTCACCAAGCTCACTGAGTTAGCTTGCAAAGCTTTCTTTGTTTAGATTCTAAATAAATTATTTACAAAACAGATTGTTAAAAGAAAACCTTTAGTTTTTGAAGACCAATGCAAGTGTTCGTCTGGCTTCACATGGCATCTGCTTCTTAGGAAAAGATCGACATATTTTGTGACACGAATTGCAAATCTGGTTTTGTTGTATGGATTGCGTGATTTTTGATCTGGTATAACAGGTATAAAGGTGCACCGCGATAGTCAATGAGACTGGGCATCTCGTAATCTATGGCAAACATCACTTCAGTTCTTTCTCATCGGGTGATGAAAACGCACTTCAGTCTGAAAGGAATATGAAAATGAGATCAACAGACACTCTATTTTATGACTCTGGGTAAAATGGATTGAGTAAGCGATATAGCTTACGAAAATTCAAATCAATTAAACATCAGCAGAGATTTTATACTCAGGTATTTAATCTGGCCCTCTGTTTATTTAAATAATGTGGAAAGAGATTTTTCACAGGAGATATTATACAAAAAATATAAAATACAGCTACCGGTTGCCAAAGACACTATAAGCCTGGCAAAAAAATATTACACAACATAAATGCTAATTGTTTATGCGGGCTTTGTATTGCTTTCTGTATCCTACAAATGAGTGAAATTTATGAAAAAGGCTAAAATACTTTCTAGCGTATTATTACTGTGCTTTTCGTCCCCATTAATTTCTCAGGCTGCGACACTGGACGTACGTGGTGGATATCGTAGTGGAAGCCACGCCTATGAGACTCGACTCAAAGTCAGTGAGGGATGGCAAAATGGATGGTGGGCAAGCATGGAAAGTAATACCTGGAATACCATTCATGATAATAAAAAGGAAAATGCCGCACTCAATGATGTTCAGGTTGAAGTTAATTACGCGATTAAACTTGATGATCAATGGACGGTGCGCCCGGGAATGTTAACGCATTTTAGCAGCAATGGCACACGCTACGGACCCTACGTAAAACTGTCCTGGGACGCGACAAAAGATCTTAATTTTGGCATTCGCTATCGTTACGACTGGAAAGCTTACCGACAACAAGACTTATCTGGTGATATGTCTCGTGATAACGTTCATCGTTGGGATGGATATGTCACTTACCATATTAATAGTGATTTCACCTTCGCATGGCAAACGACGCTATACAGTAAACAGAACGATTATCGCTATGCAAACCATAAGAAATGGGCGACGGAAAATGCATTTGTTCTACAATACCATATGACGCCCGATATTACGCCATACATAGAATATGACTACCTTGACCGTCAGGGTGTTTACAACGGCAGAGATAATTTATCGGAAAACAGTTATCGCATTGGTGTGTCATTTAAACTGTAGTAGACAGGAGACAGTCACAATGAATAAAACAATAACGGCGCTTACTATCATAATGGCTTCATTTGCCGCAAACGCGTCTGTATTACCGGAAACTCCTGTGCCATTTAAAAGTGGTACCGGAGCAATTGATAACGACACTGTCTACATTGGTTTAGGTAGCGCAGGTACGGCATGGTACAAGCTGGATACACAGGCCAAAGATAAAAGATGGACAGCGTTAGCTGCATTCCCTGGCGGACCGAGAGATCAAGCAACCTCTGCATTTATTGATGGCAATCTGTATGTGTTTGGCGGCATTGGCAAAAACAGCGAGGGCTTGACTCAGGTATTTAATGACGTACACAAATACAACCCCAAAACCAATAGCTGGGTTAAATTGATGTCGCACGCGCCGATGGGCATGGCGGGCCATGTGACTTTTGTACACAACGGCAAGGCTTATGTTACTGGCGGTGTTAACCAGAATATCTTCAATGGCTATTTTGAAGATCTCAACGAAGCTGGAAAAGATTCAACCGCTATAGATAAAATCAACGCCTACTATTTTGACAAAAAAGCAGAAGATTATTTCTTCAATAAGTTTCTGTTGTCTTTTGATCCCTCAACACAGCAATGGAGTTACGCTGGCGAATCTCCCTGGTACGGAACGGCTGGTGCGGCGGTTGTGAATAAAGGTGATAAAACCTGGCTTATTAATGGCGAAGCCAAACCAGGATTGCGAACGGATGCCGTATTTGAACTTGACTTCACCGGTGATAATTTAAAATGGAATAAGCTTGATCCCGTCTCATCACCAGATGGCGTCGCTGGCGGTTTTGCGGGGATAAGCAATGATTCTCTTATATTTGCTGGAGGGGCCGGATTCAAAGGTTCACGAGAAAATTACCAGAACGGTAAGAACTATGCGCATGAAGGCCTGAAAAAATCATATAGCGTTGATATTCATCTTTGGTATAACGGGAAATGGGATAAATCGGGTGAATTATCGCAAGGTCGGGCCTACGGAGTATCATTGCCCTGGAATAATAGTTTATTAATTATTGGCGGTGAAACTGCAGGCGGCAAAGCAGTGATGGATTCAGTTTTAATTTCTGTGAAGGATAATAAAGTCACAGTACAAAACTAACGCTTCAGGGCCCCGGTAAAGGGGCCCTGCTATCAATTTGTCATTTCAATTACGCGAAATTTATATGAACGCAATAATATCGCCTGATTATTACTATATTCTTACCGTTGCTGGTCAGTCTAATGCCATGGCGTATGGCGAAGGACTGCCATTACCGGACAGGGAAGATGCGCCTCATCCCAGAATTAAACAATTAGCGAGATTTGCGCATACGCATCCCGGAGGCCCGTCATGTCACTTTAACGACATTATTCCACTGACTCACTGCCCACACGATGTTCAGGATATGCAGGGTTATCACCATCCTCTGGCAACGAATCATCAAACACAGTACGGCACCGTTGGCCAGGCACTGCATATAGCACGGAAATTACTGCCCTTTATTCCTGATAATGCAGGGGTTCTCATCGTTCCGTGTTGCCGTGGCGGATCGGCTTTTACCGCGGGCAGCGAAGGAACATATTCAGAACGGCACGGAGCCAGCCATGATGCTTGTCGTTGGGGAACGGATACTCCGCTATACCAGGATTTAGTCAGCAGAACGCGAGCCGCACTGGCAAAAAATCCGCATAACAAATTCCTCGGCGTATGCTGGATGCAAGGCGAATTTGACTTAATGACCAGTGACTACGCGTCACACCCTCAACACTTTAATCATATGGTTGAAGCCTTTCGTAGGGATCTAAAACAATACCATTCTCAGCTTAATAATATTACTGACGCACCGTGGTTTTGCGGCGATACCACCTGGTACTGGAAAGAAAATTTCCCTCATGCGTATGAAGTTATTTATGGCAATTATCAAAATAATGTTTTAGCCAATATTATTTTCGTCGACTTCCAGCAACAAGGTGAAAGAGGACTGACGAACGCGCCTGATGAAGACCCGGACGATTTAAGCACGGGATATTACGGTTCAGCGTACCGGTCACCGGAGAACTGGACGACGGCACTGCGAAGCAGTCATTTCAGCACGGCAGCCCGTCGGGGGATTATTTCTGACAAGTTTGTAGAAGCAATTTTGCAGTTTTGGCGCGAAAGGTGAGCGTTCATTAATTTGATTTATTCGCATCCATCAGCGCTTTTAACTGCTCCGGCGTAAACGGTGGTTTGCGTCGGTGCAACATCGCATGGCAATTAGGGTACACAGGCAGCAAATCATTAACTGGATCCAGCTGGTAATCCTCTTTAATGGCTGACAGCGGCACCAGGTGATGCACATGGATAAAGCCTTCAGCGATATCACCATAGATCTTCACCAGATCAACACCGCATACGTTGCACTGGCATCCATGATGTTCGACCGCTTTATCTCGGGCCTTTTTATCGCGTTCATAGCGGTTTACTGTCACCTTTATCGCCGCACCTTCAAGGTATGTCTCCTGCGACGGCAACTCATCCGGGAACAGAACGTCGGCTATGGGAGCCGCAGCGGCTTTATCCAGATGAATATGAAATCCCTGCTCTATGAGTAGCTTGACACATTTAGATTTTATTCCGCCGGTGAAATCCGCAGGGGTAAATTGCGTCCCCGTCATCAATGTCGCTGCGATGCCAGCAATCGCCTTCGAGGGGTAACGTCGGCCATGATATTCAATCTCATACAACCGCGCAGGCTGGAACTGATGAGTTTCTCCCGCATCCCATAAATGGATAGCTTCGATGATATACCGCCGCGGAAGATGATCAGGGAGTTTATTCATGGAGAATGTCCTTATACGTTCTCAGAACAGGCAGCAAAAAAACAAATGAGATCAAGGTAATATATCTTCACTTGCAGGCTTGAACAGCAGAAAATTTGCGAGCATGATCGCAATTATTTCACTGCCAGGGATATCAATAGCTTCCAGTAAATCGCTACAGCAGGCAATTGCCAATATAAAAATCTGGCACAAGGGTGAACAGCGCGCGCCGCATAAGCCATTGTTATTGCTATACGTATTAGCGGGATACCTGAATGGACATCCGCGCCTTTTCGATTATTGTAGTGGAACAGTCTACGAGGATGCAGTTCGAAGTGAGTAAGTAAAGGTTGCTGGAAACGATCAATGCCGCCATACAATGATTTTTTAGGATCAACAATGAGTAATAAAAACTACGAAAGTCACCGCAAAGCGATTGTTAGTAAAGGTATACCACCCGCTCTATTAAATAGGCTCACCAATTCGGATGTTCAGGTGATCAATACCTTCTTAACACGAGTGAGCAAACTGGAACTATCTCAACAAGAGAAAGACTGGATCATAAAAATCATCTCTATGGTTTAGACAATTTCAGCCTTGTAGCCTTTCAAGGGTTTTGTGTGGGTACAAACATTATCGAATCGGGGTATAGCCGCAGCTGTAGCTGTATCCACATCAGTAAGTTGATGTAGGTTGACTTAGGTTGAGCGAAAAATAGCGAAAAGCCTTGTGTGGCGCGGATTTCAGTCATAAAAAAACGTCCGTTGATGTCTATTGATGTTCCGATGGTGCGAAGGTGCGAAGGTGCGAAGGCCGGACTAAAACATGTGACTTAACCTCATGATTTAAAATTGTTAATAATAAACAATATCATCTTATACCAACACAGATACCAACACGAAAAATCACTGGTTTTCGGCATCGAACCAGGACAATCAGCTCCTGATTGAGATACCGAGCTCTGTTACTCGTCATCTTCCTCGACAGGCTTCATTGCATCAAGTAGTACTCGCACCATCGCGATAGAACCAATCCGGATAAAAGCATCTTCTCCATCTATATCTGTTAACTGATATCGCTCACTTGATGCCGGATAATTGTGTCGATTTGCAGCAGTGAACTCTTTCGTACAGCCAGAATGCGGCGGATGCTGGTTGAGCAGATAACGTCCGTATTCTCGTTGACCACTTCCGGACGGTAGGCTGTGATATCAGACATAATCGATATTCCTTTTTGCAGATAAATGAAAATGCCAGCCCTGTTCAGGCTGGCGTCAGTGGAATGAAGTCTGGTGAGTAAGACTCACCGGTTCTGGTGCTGAAGCTGCAGTTGGCGCAGGGTACGGATATCCTCTCTGGCCTGTTCGATACAGGGCAACAGTGCTGCTGAATCCGTTTTATCCTCATTGTTGTCAAAGATAATTCCCGATTCGCAGTCGATATTGTCCTGCAGCCACGCAATCAGAATATCCAGTGCGGTTTCCGTGGTTAATGATTTCATGTTGTTCCTGGTTACCAGTTGAAAGTGGGTAAACCCGGCAGGCATTCAGCGCTGGCATCCAGATGAATGAGACTGACGCCATAACGTCGGGTAAGTGTGATAACCAGACGACGGAACGTTTTTGACAGCCCCAGGCGTTTAAGCCGCAGAACCGGATATGACCACGCATCGGTACGTAACAGATATCCGCTACCTGTGAAATGAATCCATTCTGATTCACCAACGTCACTGGTCTGATGCGACAGCGAGTACAGCCAGGCGTTATCCTTTTCCGTGATATGTGCGGTACTGCAGCGTATGCCGGCAAGGGTTGCAAACGGTGGTAGTGTGCAGGTTGACTGTTGGTCGGATTCCTCCACCACGCGGAGTGAATAACCGTTTTCAGCGACCTTGTTAATCAGTTCAGTGAGATTAACACCATCGACGTCAACGACAATTCGCCCCATGTTCAGTGCCTGCACATTAATTCTGTCGGCTTCCAGCATCAGGGAAAGTTTCATCGTTTCTCCGGATGCTTACCCAGGGTAATGTTATTTACCGTTCTGTAATTGTCGCGGGTCATCAGGCCGGTCGCCCTGCGAGCCCGGAGGATATCAATACTGTTTATTAACTGAGAGCGGGGACAAGTGCTGAATCCCGGCTGGTCGGTACGCACCAGCGCGTATTTTTCCACGAGAAAATTCACCGCATCACACAGTGAAATGCCAGCTTCAATATGCTGCTCAATCACACGTTCATCGGCGAACGGTGTGTCATTCAGTGTAAGGCCGTAATGCTGGCCCAGTAGTCGGGAGAGCAGAGTCTGCCAGATGGTGACGGGAGACGGGCAGCTCGATGCCTCCCGTACGTGTGTATCGGGTAATGTTTTCATACTGAAGGTTTTCCTGATATGCAGAGATGAAAAATGGAAAAGTGGCGTGGTGAAAGCACCAGGCCGGAGCAGAAGGTTATTCCGGTGGTTTACTTTTTCGTTTCGGGCGTCGGATAAACAGCCAGATAAACGTAACCACCGCTACCGAGAGTGTCAGCTTTGCAGGTCAGACCTTTTGCATACAGCGTGACGGTATGCTGATGGCGGGGATTCAGTTCACCGCTGGTGAGCATGAGTTCCAGTTGTTTCATCAGCAGCGGAAAGGCCTGGTCCAGGTGGTACGCATCTGCATCGCTGAACAGGCCTCTGATACCGGCGCGGTCGGCAAGGTAATGCAGGCGGTTACCCTCCTGCACCAGACGGGCGCCGAAACAGGGCGTCACTGTGCAGGGTAGTCTCCACCAGGGATGGTCGTCATTGTCATCGGGATGCGTTGTCCCGGAAAGTGTGTCTGACACGATAAAATCCTCACAGAAAATCGGTGAATGATAGTTTAACGATGACGGGTCAGCCGGCGCGCAGACCGGCTTCGGTAAAGGTGTATTCGTTGATGAGCAGGACCTCATCCACAGCGGCGTCTGAGCTCAGCCAGTCGTACTCGTTTTCCGGGTGACGGAACATCAGTTCAGGGTGACGCTCATCAGCCGGACATACGGACCAAAACTGTCCTTACGGCGTTCTGCAAACACGGCCAGCACACCGGGAATATCCTGCACTTCACGACCGGTATACGCTTCAGCACTGCCGTGCCAGCGGTATTTGCCGGTACAGAACGGAAAAAGACGGGATGCCGGATGCTGACGGTGAATACGCATGGCTTCGCCACGGGTGATGATTTTCATAGTGGGATACCTCTGAAGACAGAAGATAAAAGTGAAAACAGGTGTGATGTGGTTGTGACGGGTTAAAGCAGACCATGTTCGGCAAAGGAGAAAACCTGGCTGCCACCGACTATCAGATGGTCCGGCACCCGGATATCCACCAGGCCCAGTGCCTGTACCAGACGTTCCGTGATAAGGCGGTCTGCCTTGCTGGGTGTGACTTCACCGGACGGGTGATTGTGTGCCAGCACCACAGCAGCGGCATTGTGATACAGGGCGCGTTTAATCACTTCACGGGGATGGACTTCCGTGCGGTTGATGGTGCCGGTGAAGAGGGTTTCACCGGCAATCAGCTGATTCTGGTTGTTCAGATACAGCACCCGGAACTCTTCACGCTCCAGTCCCGCCATGTTCAGAATCAGCCATTCTCGTGCCGCACGGGTGGAGGTGAAGGCCACGCCGGGTTCATGAAGATGGCGGTCCAGGGTTTTCAGGGCCCGTTGAATGAGGCTGCGCTCGCCGGGCGTCATCTCTCCGGGCAGAAAGGAAAGCTGTTGCATTGTACTTCTCTCCATTCAGTCGATGATGCGCATAATGGCGCTGCATTCCGGATGCTGCAGGGCGTAATCCCGCAGCCGGTAATAATGGACCGTCATGGCATAACACTCCGTACGACAGGCATGATGACTGTACGTCATCAGACAGGCAGCAATGCCGGCAGCTTCCGGACTCATTTCAGCGCGGTTACCGTTCATGGCATTGAACAGTACCCATGTTTCGTCATCATCGTCATCCGGTTCGGGTGCCATAAATGCCCCGCCGTTGTTCAGGGTGTACAGATTCCAGATACCACCGCAGTAGTCTTCACACAGACGGTCCATCCAGCCGAAGACACGGGGCTCCAGGGTCACCCACTGTGGAATGAGGCCAAAGTGCTGCGGCCAGAAGCTGATGCGCTGTTCATCAGGGACGAGGGTGGCAACCAACTGAGGCTGGTCATTCCCTGATGCAGCGGTTACGGAAACAGAAGATGTGGTGGAATTATGTGAAATGGTTTTCATGAAATGACTCCTTAAAGGACAAATAAATGCGTGGTTTTCAGGGTAATGGCTGAATCAGCGCAGGCTCTCCAGCAGGGTTTCCGCCATCACCCACAATGCGCGGTTGAGCTTAATGTCAGTGTCAATGCTGTGAATGGCACGGGTATGGATACGTTTTCCTTTAGCGCTGCGACCTGAAATTCCGCCTTTCAGCATATTCTCCTGAATGGTCTGATAAGCACTCCACAGGTCCTTACCGTAATCCTCCCGGCGTCGTGGCGTCAGAATGTCGGCGGTGGTGACGGGCTGATGTTCGTCACCATAACGGTAAGTCAGTGCCGCCTGTGCCAGCGCCTGGCGTGCCGGTGGCGGCAGAATCAGCGACTGCATGGCATCACGCTTTTCCTCAATCCGGTCAAACACGCCCACCACCTCGTAAGCCCCTTCAATGACTCTGTCCACCACATTTCCCCGGTGCGGAACACGCACTTCCCCCAGAGACTGACCACAGACGCATCCGTTCTGGCAGACGAACCTGAAGTAACCCGGCAGCATCTGGTAGCTGGAGGTACCGTCATGAGAGTTGAGCAGAATAATTTCAGGGACATGTTCTCCGTTTATCTCTCCGGCCCGCCGCAGACGCAGCATGTGTTTTGTGTATCCCCGGCGGCCCGGGTCGCGCACACGGGTCTGGCAGGCGAAGAATGGCTGAAAGCCTTCCCGCTGCAGGCTTTCCAGTACGGTGATGGTGGGGATGTACGTATAGTTCTGGCTTCGGGACGTGTGTTTATCTTCCCCGAAAATCCCCGGCACATAGTGCATCAGTTCTTCGTGTGTCAGCGGACGGTCACGGCGTATCTGGTTCGCATAACCAAAACGACTGGCTAGTCGCATAATTTGCTCCTTATCGGTGGTTAAGATTTACTGGTGTAATAAATGAAAAAGCCACGTCTCCCGGAGAAGACGCGGCCTGATGGGTGAAATGAATGACGTTTATTGTCTGAGAAGACCGTCACTGGCGAGCCGCGTATTAAGCACCTTTCCGGCATCGGGTTCAGAATTCCGGCAGCGCCAGCGTCGCTGACCTTCCGCGTTGCGGATAACCCGACGGAAATGCATTCCCGGGTCATCCTGGATAAACACATTGCGGTAAGCGGTTATGACAGCAACCGCCTGCCCGTATGAGAAAGATCCTTCAGCCAGGACATACTCTGTGTAACCCGGCATATCTGTTTTCTCCTGATAAATAAAAAGCCTCTGCCACGCGTTGTGACAGAGGCTGAAGCATGAAACTGACTTCAGGGATCAGTTAACGTTTTTTCCGGAAACGGTAATCAGCAGTGGATGGTAGTCCTGGGGATTGAAAACCGATAACGGCAGACTGACACGATGGCCGTTACTTTCTTCAGTTGCTTTGATGATTTCGGTTGTGGCGACATTTTCCACGCACTCCGTTTCCAGAAATGCGTCTGTGGTTCGCGTGGCATTACTGTCACCAAAAGCTTCCGTTTCCATTTTTCTGGTCACCAGCGTCTGACCATATTTGTCTTTGAGTTGCAGAGTGATGGTGAGGGGGCCAAATCCTTCATCGTTTCCGCCATTATCCAGCCGGAACTGGTAAGCACAAATATTTCCCGGGAGCCATATCGTATCTGTATTGCGTATACTGATGTAACGTTGATCCTGTGCCCGGAGTGGGGCAGACCACGTTAACCCCAGAATGAAGGCGGTAATCATGCAGGTTTTGAACAGGTGAATCATGGTATTTACCTCTCTGAGTCATGACGATGACACTGACAAATCAGGTGATAAAGCGTAAAAGGCGCAGAATAGCCGTTATGCCGGTAACTCCGGGGGTAATGCTTCTTCCAGTCGGTTAACCATATTGCCGAGATGGGATGCATCATATTCCATGACGGGGCGTTGCCTGATGATACTGACCACCAGTGGTTTGATTAACATATTGGTCGCGGCCCGTTGTTGTATACCGGCGGCGAAAATGATCTCCAGAGCATTCTGATCGATAACACGGGCCAGATTCTCGTTCAGATTTTCAATCTCATGTCCGGTCAGCAGGAAACTGCCGGCAAGCCATGTCACCTGCTCCTGAATCATTGCCAGAATTTTGACGCGATCTTCTTCAACCAGCGCTCCGGCAATTTTTCCTGATACAGCGGAGGCAATCATTCCCCCCAGAACACCGCCAACCACACGCCCTGTCAGTGCACCAAATGGTCCCAGTGGACTGAACAGTATTCCGCCCGCCACTGACCCGACAGCACCACCTGCCACACCGGAAGATGCCACGGCAAGATTCCTGATGAACTGCGTACCGGAGATCCGTCCCCGCAACATTTTGATCATGTCAGGGCCGGTTGTGACAGCTACCAGTGCCAGAGATGTCACCAGCGTACCCTTCATCACTTTGTTCAGGGCACTGATATTTCCTGCACCGGTCCCCTTCTGAAGAGCCAGTCGAACAGTCGGGCTGGCAGTCGAAAAATCAATGTGCTTCAGCATACCCTGAACAACACTGAGCCGGTGGAGTTGCTGGGTTGTGACGTAGACAGCCAGTGTGCGGGTGAAGGTTTTTCCTGCCTGGACAGCAGCTGTCTGCAGGGCAGCATCGCGATCGCCGGTGCTGAGCCAGAAGACCGATGCCGTCAGGGCAAAACTGATCCCTCCGGCCGCCAGACTGACAACCGAACCCTCGGCAATATCATAAGTGACCGATTCGATGGTCCCGAACCGGGTGATATTACGGGCCTGAGTATAAGTCAGATGTCCCCGACGAATCAGCCGGGATGCTTCTGCGGGATCGGTTACACCGGGTACTTTACCTTCGCGGATCTTATTCCTCATGGTTTCAACAGCGCCGGCATACTGATCACGGGGGACTTCCAGTTGCATGGGGCCATTATTTCCCATGTAACGATACTGTCCGTTTTGTCCGTCGAATGCCGCACCGACGCTACGGGCTGCAGTTGAACAATATTTCGTCTGGATTTCTGTTCCGCTGACCAGTCTGTCTGCTCCATTTCTGGCATTATTATCACCGAGGATCCGTGCGTTTTTCAGACGGACTCTGTCGACAATATGGTTTCCCCGTTCAGCGGCAAACCCATGTCCCTGCCCTCCGGAAGCAAACATTTTCTCATTTGTACTCCAGGTTTCCGGCAGTTTCATGAGAATCAGACCATTCGCCGTTGCATCGGAAATAAAGCTGTTGTAAGGGCGTTCATAAATTTCCTGACACAGTGTTTCTGTTTCGCGACAAAGAGAGGAGCAGTACCATTCCGGATCCGGCTTATGATTTTCCGGGGCATGATGTACTTCTGTCAGCCCGCAGGAGGCACAGATACGAAGCTCATCCACGTGATGGAATGATACAAAACGGCGACCTTCTGAAAAGGGATACCAGTCACCGCCGTCCAGGCAACGATCGAGAAAATCGTCATTCGCTTCCGGTGATAAATTCAGGCGGTTCCGGAAGAGCGTTTTCAGTTCATCAGGTGTGAATGACAGGTTCTCTTTCAACTGTTCGTTAAACCCTGCCATGTTTCTTTCATACCAGGCATTGTTCAGTAACCAGTTTCCGTCTGCCAGTTCAAATTCCCTCAGCTCTCCCCGGGAAATCCGTTGAGAAATGAGCGTCAGCCAGATGCGCTCCGTCAGTGAGTCAGGAAGGCTGTAATCGTTTTGCAAACTGGTCAGCCACGATTTACTGTTGAGCACCGGTTGTTCTTCCAGTGTCTGGCTGATGGCACAGGTCAGTTTTTTCAGCGCCTGGATTTGGCTGGCCGCCCATAGCAGCGTCACTAATGCAGCCAGCCAGTACAACAACCCGCCCCACCACATCAGTGACGGTGAAATATCGTACTGTAACGCGATCAATGGTGCGCATGCAGAACACGCCATAAGGAAAAAGGCAGTATAAAAACAGCAGTAATACCCGTTAATTTCCTTGCTGATATCTTCTGGTGTGATCCCGTTCTGCTGAATGTTTTTGATCTGCAGGGGAACAGCCAGCAGACCACCGGCGAGAGCGGTGGTCAGAATAAATTTCACAGAGTCAAAGGTGTGAGCCTCCAGCGCGATATGTTTACCATCAAGTCCCCACATGAAGCTGATGATCATTCCGGCAATCGTCAGAAATACGCCTGCCAGCCAGCGAATATGGAACAACCGGGTTATGCGTTCGGTGATATAGCCAGCCAGTAAGGCCGGGCCGAACAGACACAGCAATATGAGCCCTGCCAGCGCAGAAGCCGTGCTGATTAATGCTCTGAACAAAAGGCGAAGAATGGCAAATCCTGCGATCAGCAGGATCAGCGCGCCGACTATCTGTAACATAGTCACTCCGTGATGAATATCATGTTATTGTTAATGCCAGCGAATGTGGCGTTGAATATCCGTTGCGCCGGTCCGGGTCCCGATCATGATGACCGGGACCACAGAGAGGCGATGGTTCTGTCAGAAGGTCACATTCAGCGTGGCCTGACCGTTATAGCCTTCAGCGCTGCTGCCGCTGACGCTGTGGACATAACCTGCCTGAACGCCCAGGGTGATATTTTCCCGGACACGGGCTTCCAGTCCGGCCTGCAGGTCCAGTGACGTACCATTCTGTGACGGTGAGAACGTCATGTTACTGCCGGCTGCGGCTGTACCCATGCTCATGTCCCCCCGGGAGCTGAAGGTGCGGATAACAGAAGGCTGTACCCACCAGTTCACCGGCAGTTCACGCACACTGTGTTTGGCACTGCCGCGCAGGGTGTCACGGGATGAGGTGCCTTTACCAAAGTTCATATCGTGGTGGCTGCCCAGACGGAAGCCGGCACGCACATGTTGTGCACTGCCATGCCCGAACTTCACATAACTGGCGTTATCCTGGCCGTCATCCAGGGAGAGTCCCTGCCAGGTGTACTGCAGTTGCGGCTCCAGCATCAGATTGTCAGTGATACTGAAGGGCAGACCGGTTTCCAGCGAACCCAGCCAGCCCCAGCCCCGGACGCGGAAGTCGTTATTGTCCGATGAGGCTTTCATGCTGTGGCGGGTTCCCTGGGCCACAATGTCAGCCCACAGGCCGGAGGCGTTGTGTATCAGATTCAGGTATCCGCCCAGGCTGCCGGCATCATCCCGGACCGTGCCGGCACGGGAGCCGTCATCATCCTTAACATCAACGGAAGAATGGCCAGCAGCACCATATACCCCCGCGGTCACAGACATACCGGCAACCTCTGTTCTGAGCAGGTCACCCTCCAGACGGACGAAGCCATAGCTGCCGCTGCTTTCCGGCGTGGCTCCACGGGCAATACCGCCGTTGTTATCGTGACCGAGATGACCGCCCTGAATGCTGAGACGGACGCTGTTATTTTCACCGCTTACACCGGTCTGATGGCTGCGGGAGCCTGCCAGAATCCGGTCATAGTCCATTGCCTGTGTCAGCATGGAGGCATACAGGGGGACTTCTGCACGATAAGCATTTTCACTGCGCAGATACCAGCTCTCATCACTGTCCCGGTTGAGGGAGTAGTTAAAGGCACCGGCCTGCAGCTTATTCCCCTGGATAAAGGCCCCTTCCTCCGTGGTGGCACCGTTAATGGCTTCCACCACCTGAATACCCTTACCGCTGGTCGCCAGCCCCGACGCACTGTTGCCGGCGTTCACCAGGTTCAGGATGGTTTTTCCGGTTGCCCTGCCACCGTCAATGACCAGTCTGTCAGCATTGTTCTGTGCCATATCCGGGCGTACACGCAGGCTGATGGTGCCATTCTGTCCGTTCAGGTTTTTCACTTTCAGGGTTGCCGGTACGAACTTCCCTGTGCGGGTGGAGGTGAAATGAATCTGTCCGGCATGGCTGAGGTCATCCACCACCGACTGCACCGTGGCGTTATCGGGAATATTCCAGGTGGCACCAGAGGCGAGAGTGACATTCGTGGGGTCAATGGCACCGTTCAGCACAGTGCTGCCGGTCAGCTTCAGGGCTGTACCGCGCTGAGCAATGACATCCGTGGTGACGGTACTGTCGTTCAGCGTCAGCGTGCCTTCATTCAGGTTGACGGCTTTCTGGGTGAGTGTGGTGTTGCTGACAGTGAGTGTGCCACTTCCTGATTTTTCCACGCTGCCGTTACCGGTGAGAGAGCCTCCCTGCAGGAGTGCATCGCCTTCACGGATGGTCAGGGTATCGTTGTTCACCGTCTTCCCGGAAAGGGTAAGTATGGCGCCGTTATTCAGCGTGGTGGTGCCCGCCAGTGTGCCGCCCCTGGCGGTGAACAGTCCGCCATTTACCGTGGTATCCGTGGCCGTATCACCGGCGTTCAGCGTGAATGAACTGCCTTTTTCCAGCATCAGGGCATCCGCCTGACCACCTCCGATACTGAATGCCTTTCCGTCGCTCCGGGTACCACTGACAGCGGCACCGGAATCGGCCAGCAGTACACCGCCATTTCCCATGGATACGGTGGTGGCGGTGCCACCGTTGCGGACATCCAGCGTTCCGCCATCATCCACGCGGGTATTAGTGGCTGTGTGTCCGGTCAGCACATCCAGGCGTCCGCCATTTTCCAGTACGACATTATCAGCTTTACCCTCCACAACAGAGAATGCTCCCAGGCGGTTTATGCCGGTAACGGTTGCAGCCGTACTGGTAACCAGTGCGCCGCCCTGCTTCAGGGTGACATTCGTGGCTGTACCACCGGCGTCCACCTGCAGTCTGCCCTTCTGATTAACGGTGGTATTCCCGGCCACACCCCCGTTTTTGACAATCTGCCAGCCGTCACTGTTTACAACAGTGCCAGACGCCGTACCGCCGTTGTGCACATACTGGTACCCCCCATTCAGCGTGGTATCCAGTGCGTGACCATGTACAGTCTGGTCGCCGCCGGCATAAACCACAGTGGTATTTGCCGTTCCTTCAGCAGCCACAATCTGACGACCATTTTTATTGATGGTGGTGCGTACGGCATCTCCGTAGACGGTCTGCCCGGTATCACCATTTTCCGCATCCGGTCCCCCTTCCGCGCCGGTATTCACAACCGTGTCGGTTGCCACTGCGCCGGATTTGATGGCCTGCCAGCCCTTCTCATTAATGACGGTACCCGTTGCAATCCCGCCTTCATGTACCCACTGCTCACCGCCGTTCAGAGTGGTGTTCACTGCCTGCCCCTGAAGGCTCTGTCCGCCTCCGGCACTGATAACCGTGTCTGAAACGCTTCCTCCGGCATTCACTCTCTGAAGACCACCACCGGTGACAGTAGTGTTGTTGGCGATACCGCCATTTTGTATCCATTGTCCGCCGGTATTGGCCTCGTTATCCGGCCCATACTCCAGACCGGTACTGATGGTCATTCCGTTGGCCGTACCGAGGACAATCTGGTTGTCATGATTTGTCAGTGTTCCGTCGTTCACGGTTTCTCCCGCCTGTACAACCTTGTCAGCAGCCAGTGCCGGGACTGATGTGACAGCAGCAAGAGACAGCGCAACCGCCACACCAGCGCGTTTTCCCCGTGAGCGGGCCAGTTCGGAGGCCACCACCAGGGTGCCCGTAATGTGATTCCATACCAGCCTGTAGCTGGTGTTCAGATGTCGTTTCATCAGCTTTTCCTTACAGAGGGTGAATAAAAAAGCCGGTACCCACAAATGTGGATACCGGCAGGTACAAAACAGCATGCTCAGATAAAGTGGTTTTTCCCGGACATAAATGCTTCCCCTCTCTCATCCGCCAGAGAAGTATCAGTCCGTTGTGTGCAATTCCGTTCTGCATGATGAAGAGATTCAGCTGCCTTTTCGCAGACCATTAACCACTATAAACGATCGATAGCAACGATCGATACCTGTTTTATCGATCGTTTTATTCTATTAACAGCAAGGCAGTCACGCAAGAGAAAGAGGTGGATATGAGGGGGGGGGTATCATGTTTTCAGTTGGTTAACGCAATGTAATCAGGCATTTCCCCTGGCAGACTGTTCAGAAGAAAATCCAGTTCCATACAGCGCGGGCAACAGAGACCACCGAGTCACGGACGGCACGCAGAACCGTGCGTGCAACAGAGGCAATACAGACGCTCTCCGCCGTGTCAAATATCCGGTCCACCGCACCGGTAAACTGTTCACGGGCCTGAGACCGGACAGATTCCGTGCGCAGCTCGTCCTGCAGGCGGGTCATCAGGGGACTGGCGGCATGGTCGGGAAGCGCTGTCATGAGCGCACTGACCAGCGTATCCAGTTCCCAGCCGGTGCAGGCCGATACGGCCACAACCGGATGTACGGGCCGGAACAGCCGGAATACCGCATCTGTTTTCTCACGAATGTTCTGTGCCTGTGCGGGAGAAGGCTGAATGCCGGCCATATCCCATTCATGGCAGGGCTCCGTTTTGTCGGCCTGCGTCACCACAAACAGCACCTGCTGATGTCCCCGGTGCAGGATGTGTCGCCAGAAATACTCATCCACAGACAGGGCGCGGTCATCGGCTTTAATCAGCCACAGCACCAGGTCCAGTTCGGGCAGAATGTCACGGTACAGGGCTTCATACTCTGCATCCCTGTCCCGGCTCTCGCCCACCCCGGGCAGGTCAGTGATAACCATGCTGTGACCGTGGCCACTCAGACGGAAGCGCCGCACTTCCCGGGTGCCGGCGTGAACATCACTGACCGGGGTGACCTCCCCCTGAAACAGTGCATTACAGAGTGAGGATTTACCGGCCCCGCTTTTACCCATAATGCCAATCACGGGTTCGTGACTGGTGAGTTTGCGCAGATGTTCCAGGATGTGACGGGAAAGTGAGTAAGGCAGGGAGGAGAGCGGTTTTTCAATTGCCTCAATGGCATCAGACGGATTCATACATGTATTCCCGGTGAAAAAAGACAAAACCCCGCGCACCGGAAAGGTGGCGGGGGATTCACGGAGATAATATCTGTCTGAAATTGTTTTGAATCGATGGGATTGTTGCGTATTAACATGAAGGAGATCAGGACTTATCCGTTACTGGGTGATCTCCTTCCATGAAAATACGCCGTTATTGTTAAACAGCAGGCTGATTTCTCCGTAAAGGGGAAAATATTTATCGGCTGTATGATTATCAGGTGTGTCTGTGTTTACTGCTGTGAGTATTTTTTAGTGTATTGTGGGGGAGATGTCAGTGGGAGATATTAAATTTACGTTTATAATTATCTTACTTCTTCTGTGTGTTTTTTATAAGAGTGCACACGTAATGATATCTGTTGATACCATGTGGTTAAGTGTTTCCCTTCCTGGTCATGCGTAATGATTAAATGCTTTTGTGACACCATTCTTCCGGTCTGAATATTTATCCCGTTCTTTTTTATTTGTGCAGTGATACTGTCGGAAGAGAATTCAGTAATGTGAGGTGTCCTGGTCAGGATAATATCTGCTGAGATATTATTAGTTGAGTGTGTTTTACTGAGCAAAAGCTGGCTTTTAATTCCTGTACTGAAACACTGTCGCTCGTCCGGGGTTAACTGAAACTGGATGATGATGTAAAATGAAGGCTGTTTTTGTGTTTGTCGAAGAAGTGTTATTTTAATCCATTCTCATCATTGGCTGGCGATTATACAGAAGTATTTGAAGAAAAAATGGTGCATTTTATCTGTGTCAGCAGGGAAGAAGTATTTTATTGATGTATCAGTATTAAATGGTTTTTGTTATTTATAAAAATGTCATCCTGTCCATAAAATATTGTACTCAGCATTCAGTGCAGGAACTGTAGTCTTCTTTATTTTATTCTTCTTCAGGAGGGGGGGTGATTCCTGAAGGCGTTATTCCCGGTGTTCTGTTTATGATTCTTCCCGGCAGGAAACCGGTATCTGCAATACCCGGGATGATGCTTTTTGTTCGTACGTGGTTGTGTAAAATTTGAATAGTGGATGTGCTCCGAAGGGAAGGAGGGGACACACAGATTCATTTTGTCTTTCTTCAGCAGCAAAATACACTGTGGTTATTATTTAACCATTAAATCAACAAAAAATTTTACCTCATATTGATTTGACTGCTATTTTTGCTATTAATAGCCAGAATTGCAGTGCTTTTATATCTGTGTATAGTGAGGTTACTATGTCATTCGGTCAGCCTTGTGATGAGTTTCCCCTGAGTTCGCTGCCTCCACTCATTCGTGATGCCGTTATTGAAGCTCAGCAAATTACGCAGGCTCCCCTTGGGCTTGTGGCAGCGTCTGCCCTGGGCGCTGTTTCACTTGTCTGCCAGAATCTGATTGATGTCTGCAGACTGAATACACTGCGGGGGCCGGTCTCTCTTTTTTTCCTGACGCTTGCCGAGTCCGGAGAACGAAAAACCGCAGTGGACAAATTATTAATGAAGCCCCTGTACCAGCAGGAGATGCAGTTATATTCCAGATACAAAAGTGAACTGGCTGTCTGGAAAAACAAGGAAGAGCTTTTAAAGGCTCAGAAAAAAGCATTGTTGTCAAAACTGAATAAAGAACTCCGCAAAGGCGCGGATGAGTCAGAAACCCTCAGACAACTGGAAGTACTTCAGAAAAACAGTGCGGAAGAACCTGTGAGGTATAAATTCATTTTTAATGATGCCACGACTGCGGCAATTAAGAATCAGCTTTGTGGTAAATGGCGTTCAGTTGGTATTATGTCAGATGAAGCCGGTATTATATTTGATGGATATACCCTGTCTGAGTTGCCTTTTATTAACAAAATGTGGGATGGCTCTGTATTGTCTGTGGACAGAAAGAATGAACCCGAACAGATGATTGAAAATGCCAGAATGACGTTATCCCTCATGGTGCAACCCGGTCTTTTTGACCGATATATGGAGCGAAAAGGTTCTGTTGCCAGGGACAGTGGTTTTCTTGCCCGTTGTCTTATCAGTAAACCTGCAACCACGCAGGGGAAACGCTTTATTAACGGAGCTGTGATTCCGGGAGGATCATTAACGGCATTTCATGAACGATTAATGGAACTGGCCAGAGGCAGTATTGAAAAATCCAGTGAGGATGAACGGTATTGTCTGCATTTTTCGCCTGAAGCGCAAAAAATATTTATTGAGCACTATAATGTTCTGGAGCAGGATTTATCCCCTTCCGGACCCTTAAGCCCGTTTCGGGGACATGTTTCAAAAAAAACAGAAAACATTGCAAGAATTGCAGCGTTATTTCAGTATTTCAGCTATGGTGAAGGGAAAATCTCTGCCGATATCATGACGTCTGCTGTCGTAATAAGTTCGTGGTACACAGATGAATATAAAAAATTATTTGCGTTACCTGATGAATCTGAACTGCAGCAGAAGGACGCCGAGGAGCTGTTCGACTGGCTCATTGAGGAGTGCCGCGGAGAATGCCCGCCCCGTGTCAGGAAAAATTATATTCTCCAGTGTGGCCCGGGCCGGTTCAGAAACAGGAAAAAACTGAACGCATTGCTGAACATTCTTGAATCTCAGTTCAGGCTTTCTGTCGTGCCGGAAGGAAAAACCATGTATGTTCTGCTTCCCCAGATAGCCAGTTTAAAGTTGTCTGATGTCTCTGGTATTTTTACCTCGGGTTATCACTACAATAAGCTGAGAGCGAAGTAACCGGTGAGCAGTTTTTCTCCATTATGCTTCAGACTTAGATGATTGATTATTATGGGGATTTCATCACCGATATTCAGATGTATGAATATCGGTGATGAACTAAAGCTCAGGAGCTGCGTGGTGGTGATGAATCAACAGGCATATAACTGATACCCGCCGGTCAGAAGTTCCAGCCTGCGACTTTCCTGTTTGCGTGCCCGCAGTCCGGCGTTCAGGTGCAGCGTGTGACAGAACGCACGGAGAGCGAAACGGCAGGCAGACAGGCCGTTCAGTCAGCCCTGGCACCCTGCCCGGATACCAGCTTCCCTGAAACAACTGGCATCAGGTGCGCTTATCGTCAACCGTTGTGCGGTATGACAGGAGCACGTACTGATCCATCAGATCCGTCAGTGCTGCGCTCTGCTTCTGACGGTTGATGATCCATTCCTCCAGCTCTTTTTCTGATTTCCGTTTCAGATTCTCCGTCCAGTCGTCAAGGCAGTTTCCGGTCATTAAATCAAGCCAGCAAAGCCAGACTAGTTTGAGGCGCAACTCCGTGCCACCAAACTGACGGAAGAGGCTGATCAGTTTATTTGCCAGAGAACGCTGCCTCAGACGTTCACATTCAGACAGGAGAATGCCTTCCAGCATCGGATGATGAACCAGCAGATGTTCACTGGTGCATAAATTCACTATCAGATCATCATCCAGGGGCGGTGTGGCCCGTTTGTCAGGGCCATAAATCAGCCGGTGCAGGCTCTGGGGTACGATGGCAATCTCCGGTTTTTCACCATTGAATGACACCCAACCGGGCGTCAGATTATGGAAGTAGTAGATATTCGGATGACACACGCCCCAGGATACGGCGTGCCGGGTGAAGCCGGTCAGCCATTTCTGGTAGCTTTCGTGGAGCCATTCGTAGCGGGTCTGATACTGTTGTTTCATTTTCATATTCCTCACGGGGATATAACAGGCAGCAGAATGCCGCCGGCAGGCCGGAGATTACGTCTGCTGCGGGTGAACGGATAACGGTCAGAAATTACGGACGGGACTGTGCAATACGCGCCTGCAGCCAGGCTTCCACTTCACTTTTCAGCCAGCGGGAGCTGCGCTCCATTTTGATGGGGGCAGGAAAGCCCCCATCTTTGATGAGTTTGTAAAACCACTTATCGGTTAAGCCGGTAAGTTGAGTGATAAACGCCATGTCGACCATCTGGTCATCCATCAGCGAAACAGGGGTAGCCATGAGAATGTTCCTCCGGATGTTGTTAAACCAGCCGGTGTGGTCATGAAAACAGCGCGCCACCTTCACTGGCATAACAACCGGGGAGAAACGTAAAAAATAATCGGGAATGTGGCTGTCCGGAGATAAACGGGGGGATTGCGATGGCAGAGCCGTAGCGGAATCCCGGGTGGTTGTTGCGAAAAGATGCTTCCGCACGCACGCGCGATAAAGGAGGGAGGACTTTCGTGAGACAAGGGGAAAACTAGCGTTCTGATAATTGCAGAGTTGTTTTCGGAGGTGGTTACAGTGAGTCAGCCCGTTCCTGGCGAGGAGGAGACTGATATCACCGATGGGATAAGGCTGTCTGATTGGTATTATAAATATAAGAAGTCATCAGAGAGTAACGTAAAGGATTTGCCAGAGTAAGCTAAGAGAGTAAATCTCTCCGGTAACAGAGCGCTGTGAAGCATTCTGTATCAGAGTGCAAATACATGAACGCTGATGCGTAAAATCAGCAGTGACACGCCAGCTCCCCCTGTGCCCATTCCTGTATAAGACATGAACTGAGCGTATTAATGCTCCTGCTCTGAGACTGAGCCGGTGAGTGAGGGGCTGAGAAATCCCTCTTGACACAGCTCTAAACCAGAAATACTTCCCCGGTTGTTGCGGTGCGTCCGGATCCCCGATAACGGAACACTAAGGCTGTATTGCGGGACACCGGGTAAGTGGCAGCCTGTAATGTGTTCTGTCAACGCCAGAAAAAATGATTTTTCACACGCGTTATAGACTCACTCCTGTGGACCTGGAAGCCCGTAACTCTGCGGTTGCCCACCGACTGACGGAACTGACCGCAAACTTTACGATCGTGTTCCTGCTTCCTTCTGGTCACCTGAACTTTTAGCCAGCGCTACGATAAGTCCGGTGTTATCTGCACCGGAGGACCGGGAACATTAAGCGGTATAGCGACAACAAAGAATTCGAAATCAAAAGGGAATGGTGCCGGAGGCGTGGGCGGTAATAGGCTGATTTTCAGGTATTACCGGCTTACAACGTGTGGTTGATATTGAGGGGCTGTGAGTTTCGCGTATTTGTCAGAAACCCAGATGAGTTTTCCTTTATGGGACGAAATAAGGCAGCGGCAATACCTGGAAAAATTTAATATGGTATGAAGGAGAACCTGTCGGTTACGCTTAATATACACGGTACACTGTCAGCTCAGGGGATACATGAACCGTTATCTCACCAGCTACACAGTATACACACACTGACGCTGACAGTAGTCAGCAGGACCACAATAATCAGCGCCAGCAGTATGGTAACGATACGGTCTGTATTCCGGTAGTAGCCGAAGGGGTCGACAGAACCACAATACGGGCAACACACTGTATTATGAGTAATCGCGTTTCCACAGTCCCTGCACTTCTTTTTGCGTATCACCATCACTCCCTCCTCACAGCCTTACCCGTAACCGATTTTTTACATTAAAAAAACAACGCTGAAAATTCAACCGTCAGTCCGGAGACGACCGTTCGGGTTATCACAGAGTGCCTGAGACAGTGTCCTGCCGGAGGTCACTTCAGGGACTCTGCGCATTTTTTACGACGTGGCTATTCCGTATGAACCATACGGAGATTTAACCATGACCTACAAATACAACCCCTTCTGGCAGCAACGTATTCGTGAGACGGTGCGGCACGCACTGAATGTTCATCCCCGCCTGACGGCATTGCGGGTTGACCTGCGTCTCCCGGATGTACCGGCAGCAACGGACGCAGCTGTGATATCCCGCTTCATCAATGCCCTGAAAGCCCGAATCGACGCTTACCAGAAACGTAAGCATCGGGAAGGTAAACGCGTGCATCCCACAACCCTGCATTACGTCTGGGCCCGGGAGTTTGGGGAGTGCAAAGGTAAAAAACACTATCACCTGATGCTGCTGGTCAACCGGGATACCTGGTGTCGTGCCGGTGATTACCGCGCTCCGGAGTCTCTGGCCGGGATGATTAAACAGGCGTGGTGCAGTGCCCTGGGAGTGGATGTCGGGTGCCATGCCACGCTGGTGCATTTTCCGGCCTGGCCGGCGGTGTGGCTGGCGCGTAATGATGACACCGGCTTTCAGCAAGTGCTGGAACGTGCTGACTATCTGGCGAAGGAGTATACCAAAGCTCACTGCACCGGTGAGCGCAATTTTGGCTGTAGCCGGAGTTGAGCACGACTGGCGCGCCAATATCCGGCAAACCAAAAGTATGGGTTGTTGTCTGGCGGCAACGATGTATCCACTCGCCCACTGACTGTTTTTTACGTCAGTGTTCCATTGTGTGACAACCACAGTGCTGTAACAGCAACCAGCCTGCTTTACCCAAACTCCAGTCCAGATTTTAACTGAACCGCCATTCACACCCTGACCACGCTGCCCGTACCGGGACGGCTGTTGCCTGCGTGTCGTCTGGCGGCTAAGGAATATGACTATGTACGCAAAATCCTTTATCGCTCTTGATGGCAACGGACGTCTGACGGGCGCCCGTACTGCACAGGCCGCACCTTATGCTCACTACACCTGCCACTTGTGTGGCAGTGCACTCAGATACCATCCGCAATACGACACTGAACTTCCCTGGTTTGAACACACTGACGACAGGCTGACAGAGCACGGTCAACAGTGCCCTTATGTCAGGCCGGAGCGCAGAGAAATACAGTTGATTAAACGTCTGCAGCAATTCGTACCGGATGCCTTACCCGTGGTGCGTAAAGCCAGCTGGCACTGCAGACAATGTCACCACGATTATTATGGGGAGCAGTACTGCACACACTGCCAGACCGGAGGATTCAGTATTCCCCGGACAACTCAGGAGGAAATATGCGAATTCTGAACTGTTATATGGCGAATGACAGCAAAGGCCATTTTGTTACGGCGAAAGAAGCTGCGAAGCACAACCGACAGGACGTTTTGTGCTGTGTGTCCTGTGGATGCCCGTTAACACTTCAGCGGGGCAATGACGGACAACCACCGTGGTTTGAACATGACCAGATGACTGTCGCTGAAAAAATCCTGCTGCGATGTACCTGGCTTGACCCGGCGGAGAAAGAGGCCCGTCGTTTGCATCTGCAGGGCATGACGGTTCCGGATTATACGGTGAAGGTGAGAAAGTGGTTTTGTGTGATGTGTGACGAAGATTATGAGGGGGAAAAGTGCTGCCCACGCTGCGGTACCGGGGTATACAGCAGGGCGTGGGGGCGGCAGGAGGTGCCGTCGGAAGATGCCAGGGCTGATAATCCGTTACAGAGGCTGTAATGGTTGCCTCCGGAGCAGTTTGCGGTGATGCCTTTCCCGGGAATGGATTGCCAGTGCGGGGACTGTGGAGCTTAATTCCGGTGTTGGTGGCCTTTCCGTTGATTTTATGCCAACAGCCCCCTGTGACTGACAGGCTGCCTCGTCATTCCATTCGTATCTCCAGTAACAGGGGGTTGTATTGTATTTTATTGTGCCGGTTCAGGTGTGCGTTTCCCGGCGCGTCTGCACCGGCTTAACCAAATTCAACAGGGATAAAATAGTGGTAAGCGTACAGCCTGAACCGTCTGGTCAGAATCTGACGAATTAGACAAAGTGGTGTCCACCAAATAAGTAGTGGGA